>PWZL01000071.1 GCA_003567475.1 Gammaproteobacteria bacterium
CCGGCCCCGGACCGGCCGCCGCGTGCCGCCGACTGCGGCCTCAGGCCTCGAACTGCTCCTCCTCGGTGGAGCCGGACAGCGCGGTGATCGAGGACTGGCCGGCGGTCACCGTCTGCGTCACGTCGTCGAAATACCCGGCACCGACCTCACGCTGGTGCTTGGTGGCCGTATAGCCCTCAGGCTCGGAGGCGAACTCCGCTTCCTGAAGCTCGACGTAGGCGGTCATCTGGGTGTCGCGGTAACCGCGTGCGAGGCGGAACATGGCGTAGTTGAGCGCATGGAAACCCGCGAGGGTGATGAACTGGAATTTATAGCCCATCGCGCCCAATTCCCGCTGGAACTTGGCGATCGTGGCGTCGTCGAGGTGGCGCTTCCAGTTGAACGACGGTGAACAGTTGTAGGCCAGCAGCTGGTCCGGGAACTGCTTGTGAACCGCTTCGGCAAAGGTCTTGGCCTGTTCGAGATCGGGCACGGACGTCTCGCACCAGAGCAGATCCGCATAGGGCGCATAGGACAACGCACGATCGATGGCCTGATCGAGTCCGGCATTCACCCGGAAGAAACCCTCTGCCGTGCGCTCGCCGGTGACGAACCGCCGGTCACGCTCATCGACGTCGGCGGTCAGCAGGTTCGCTGCATCCGCATCAGTGCGTGCGATCACCAATGTCGGCACCCCGGAAACATCGGCCGCCAGACGCGCTGCCACCAGCTTGTTCACCGCCTCGGTGGTTGGCACGAGCACCTTGCCGCCCATGTGCCCGCACTTCTTGGCTGAGGAGAGCTGGTCCTCGAAGTGCACGCCGGCTGCGCCCGCATCGATCATGTCCTTCATCAATTCAAAGGCGTTGAGCACCCCGCCGAAGCCTGCTTCGGCGTCCGCGACAATCGGCTGCATGAAGTCGATGTCGCCCTTGCCCTCGGCGTGGTAGATCTGGTCGGCACGCAGCAGCGTCTTGTTGATCCGCCGAACCACGGCGGGCACCGAGTTGGCCGGATACAGCGACTGATCGGGGTACATTTCACCGGCGAGGTTGGCGTCACCTGCGACCTGCCAGCCGGACAGGTAGATTGCTTTCAGCCCGGCCTTCACCTGCTGCATGGCCATGTTGCCGGTGAGCGCGCCAAGCGCGTTGATGAATGGCTCTTCGTTGATGTAGCGCCACAACTTCTCCGCCCCCATCCGCGCCAGTGTGTGCTCGACCTGCACAGTGCCACGCAGCCGGATGACATCATCGGCCGTGTACGGACGAGTGACCCCTTTCCAGCGCGGATCGCTCCCCCATTCCTCGGTCAGTTGTTTTGCGGCATCGGCAGTCATGATTCTGGATCCCCTCGGAAATGTATGAGTCGTATCGCCCGGTGCGGGCCTTTTCCGCCCCTGTTGCGGCGCGGTATGTTAGCCGCAGCGCCGTGACCATGGCAAAGAAACCTGCCGACCGTGCCCCGCCTGACCCCACCACGACCTTGTGTTACTTCTCACATTTACGCTCTATGCCTTTAATTATACTCAATAAACCTTTCGGGATGATTTCCCGCTTCCAGGACGAGCATGGGCATCCGGGTCTGGGTCGCCTGATCGAGCGTGGCGGCGTCTATCCGGCGGGCCGTCTCGATGTCGACAGTGAAGGTCTGTTGTTGCTCACGAATGACGGTGGACTCCAGGCGAGGATCAGCCATCCGCGGCACAAGCTCCCGAAGACCTACGTGGTCCAGGTCGAAGGTCGGGTGTCTCCCGCGGAGCTGGCGTCGCTCTGCGCAGGGGTGACGCTGCGCGACGGTCCCGCACGCGCGCTGGTGGCGCGGGCCCTGCTGCCACCTCCGTCGCTCTGGCCCCGTCACCCGCCGGTGCGCGAACGTCGACAGATTCCCGACACTTGGCTGGAACTGGTGATCACTGAAGGCCGCAATCGCCAGGTCCGGCGGATGACTGCAGCCGTTGGCCTGCCGACGCTCCGGCTGGTGCGCACCCAGGTCGGCCCGTGGGCGCTTGAGGACCTGGCACCGGGAGAATACCGCGAGCTGTCGCTGGCGCAGGCCTGGCGGATGCTGGGCAACACCGCCCGGTCCTGGGAGGGAAGAAGGTCCAGGCGCCAGCGCGGACAGCGCACCGGGCCGTCGAGCCGCCCGCGCGGCTGAGTGCTCAGCCCTTGCCGAACGACTGGCCGTTGCGACGACCGGCGATGCGCATGGCGATCTCCATCGCCTGTTCGTAGTTCAGCCGCGGGTCGACCTGCGACTTGTAAGCCCGCAGGAGATCGGCATCCTGGAGACCGCGCGCACCCCCAGTGCACTCGGTGACATTGTCGCCGGTCAGTTCGAGATGCACGCCTCCGAGATGGCTGCCGCTGTCCTCGTGAATCCGGAAAGAGGCTTCGAGCTCGCCGAGGATGTTGTCGAATCGCCGGGTCTTGACGCCTTCCGCCGTGCTCTCGGTGTTCCCGTGCATCGGGTCGCAGACCCAGAGTACGTTGGCGCCAATGGCCCGCACCGCACGGATCACCCGCGGCAGATGCTCTTCCACGTGCTTGGCGCCGAACCGGTGGATCAGCGTCAGCCGACCCGGTTCATTTTGCGGGTTCAGCGCATGGACCAGCGCCTGCAGCCACTCGTCGTCCATGCCGGTGCCGATCTTTACCGAGACCGGGTTGGCAATGCCCCGGAAATATTCCACGTGCGCGCCATCGACTGCTGCGGTCCGCATGCCGATCCAGGGCCAGTGAGTCGAGAGGTTGTACCAGCGCTTGCGATGCGCGAGGAAACGGGTCTGCGCCTGCTCATACGGCAGATGCAGCCCCTCGTGCGAGGAAAAGAAATCCACCCGCCGTGAATGATGCATGGGTCTTCCGGAAATCGACTCGAGGAAGTCCAGGGAGTCGGAAATCGAGCGGACGATCTCATGATACTCGCGCGCCAGCGGCGAGTGCTGCACCCAGTCGAGATCCCAGTTCTCGGGATGATGCAGATCCGCAAAGCCACCGTCGATCAGCGCCCTGACGAAATTCAGTGTGAGCGCTGCACGCTCGTAACCGCGCAGCAGCAGTTCCGGATCGGGGACGCGATCCTCGGGCGTGAAGGCGCTGCGGTTGACCAGATCACCCCGGTAGCTCGGCAGCGTGATGCCGTCGCGGGTTTCGGTGTCTGCAGAGCGCGGCTTCGCGTACTGCCCGGCCATACGGCCGACCCGCACGACCGGCTTCTTCTGCCCGTGCCACATCACCAGCGACATCTGCAGCAGAATCTTGAGCTTCTGGACGACGTTCTCGGAACTGCATTCGTCGAAGCTTTCCGCGCAGTCACCGCCCTGCAAGACGAACACTTCACCCCGTTGGGCCGCGGCCACCTGGTTTTTCAGGTGCTCGATCTCCCAGGAGGTGACCAGCGGAGGAAGCTGGCTGAGACGACCGAGGACGGCTTCGACGGCCGTCTGGTCAGGGTACAGGGGTTGCTGCGCGGCGACGCGCGACTGCCAGGTGGCAGGGTGCCATTCGGTGGCGGATACAGGTCTGGTCATAGTGGCGCGAATATGCCACAGGCCCTTGTCGCAGCGCAAAAAACCGTTCCACCAGAAACTGCTTGCGCTGGCGTCGACGATGCCGAGGGCGCAGACTTGGTTTCATCGGTAACTGAAGACACTGGCAGCCCCCACCCGACACGCTGTATCGGCCGTCACGATCAAGGGGCATCGGAGGAGCGCCACATGCAACGGGTGTTGATTCTTGGAACCGGCAAGGTCGGCGCGTTGATCGCCACCCTGCTGGTAGATGCTGACGACTATCACGTGAGCGTCGCCGACTCCGACGGCGAGCGCGCCCGGGCCGTGGTGGCCGGCTGGCCGGATGCCGAGGCCTACGCGCTGGATGCCTCCAGCCGCGACGCGCTGGTCGCGCACCTCGACGCGCACCCCGTGGATGCGGTGATCTCCAGCCTGCCGTTCCATCTCAGTCCGACAGTCGCAGGCGCGGCCCGGATTGCGGGCAGCCACTACTTCGACCTGACCGAGGATCTGGCCGTGACCCGCGCAGTACGTGAACTGGCTGCGGATCAGCCCAAGGCGTTCGTCCCGCAATGTGGCCTGGCGCCGGGGTTCATCAGCATCGTGGCTCACACGCTGATGGGGCACTTCGAGCAACCCGGTATCGTCAAGCTGCGCGTGGGCGCCCTGCCCCAGCATCCCAACAACGTGCTGAAGTACGCACTGAACTGGTCGACCGAAGGACTGGTCAATGAGTACGCCAATCCCGGACAGGCCTTGATCGACGGCGAACTTCGCGAGGTTCAACCGCTCGAGGGGCTTGAGGAGATCGAGATCGACGGCATGCGCTACGAGGCCTTCAACACCTCGGGCGGACTCGGCTCGCTGGCGGAAAGCTATACCGGTCGGGTCGAGCGCATGGATTACAAGACCATGCGCTATCCCGGACATTGCGAACAGATGCGCCTGTTGCTCCATGGCTTGAAACTGCGCCATGACCGCGAAACGCTCTGTCGCATCCTGGAAAACGCCGTGCCGCGGACGCTGCAGGACGTCGTGGTCATTTACGCCAGCGTCGAGGGCATCCGCCAGGGGCGCCTGGTCTAAGAGAGTTATGTGAATAAGATCTACCCGCAGGTGATCGGTGGGCGGTTGTGGTCGGCGATCCAGCTGACCACAGCCGCGGGTGTGTGCAGCGTCCTGGATACCGTCCTGGCGCGGCCGGACGCCTATCAGGGCCTGGTGCTCATGGAACGATTCGCCCTGGACGAGATCCTGGAGAACCGGTTCGGACGGCGGTTTGCCCACGGTGGCAGCCGCGAGACGTCGGGTCGACTTGTCGCCGCCGGACAGACCGAGCGCGCCGACGCGACCCCGCCCGGATGACCTCTGGAGCCCGGCCGGTGTCCGCGCGAGGGCTGTTATGATCATGGATGTGCAGGGCGAGAGGGCAAGGACGTGAAACTCAGACAGGCTATGGCACTGCTGGCCGCCCTCGCGGGCAGCGTGCTGCTGTTGCTCGGCACCGGCGCCAGTGCTGGCGGTGGCGCGATCGTCATCGAGGTCAAAGGCGCCATCGGCCCGGCCTCGCGGGATTACATCCGGCAGGGACTGGAACGCGCACGCCTCGATGGCGCCGAAGTGCTGATCCTGCAGCTGGACACGCCGGGCGGGCTGGATTCGTCGATGCGGGACATCATCCAGGACATCCTGCAGAGCCCGGTGCCGGTCGCCACCTGGGTGGCCCCAGAGGGCGGACGCGCCGCCAGTGCCGGCACTTACATCCTGTACGCCAGTCACGTGGCGGCGATGGCGCCGGCGACCACCCTGGGCGCGGCGACGCCCGTGGCGATCGGCGGTGCCCCGGGCGGTGAGCCGGAGCGCCCGCGCGAACGCCCGCCGGACGACACCAACGGTGCGTCGTCCAGCGGGAGCGCAAACGACGGGCGCACGGACGCTGAGCCCTCGGCCGAAGCCGGGAGCGAGACCGGCACCGACGCCTCAACCGGGGCGGCTGACGAGGCGACTGAACCCCAGCCCAGGACGAGGGATGGTGTGCGGCAACCCCGTGGCAACGGTACGGCGCAGGAGCGCAAGGCCGTCGAGGACGCGGTGGCCTATATTCGAAGCCTCGCTGAAAAACGCGGGCGTAACGCCGACTGGGCAGAGAGTGCCGTCCGCGATGCCGCCAGCCTGTCCTCCAGCGAGGCGCTGGAACAGAACGTCATCGATCTGATCGCCATTTCGGTCGGCGACCTGCTCACCCAGATGGACGGCCGCGTGGTCGAGGTGGCCGGCGAGGCGCGTACGCTGGCGACCAGCGGACTCAGTGTCACGCGGATCGAGCCCGACTGGCGCACCCGGTTGCTGGCGGTGATTACGGACCCGACCGTGGCCTACCTGCTGATGCTGGTCGGCATTTACGGCCTGTTACTGGAAGGCTACAACCCCGGCGCCCTGGTCCCGGGCGTGGTCGGCGGCATCAGCCTGCTGCTCGCCCTGTTCGCCTTCCAGATCCTGCCGGTGAACTACGCTGGACTGGCCCTGATCCTGCTTGGGGTCGGGTTGATCGTCGCAGAAACCTTTGTGCCGAGTTTCGGCATTCTGGGGATAGGCGGGGTTGCGGCGTTCACCGCAGGTTCGGTCATCCTGATGGATTCCGATATCCCCGGGTTCGGTATTGCCTTGCCACTGATCATCTCCATTGCCGGCGGCAGCGGGCTGGCCATGCTCGGGATCGCCCTGCTCGCGGCGCGCAACCGCTATTCACCGGTGGTCAGCGGCACGGAGGAAATGGTCGGCGCGATGGGCGAGGCGCTGGAAGATTTCGAGACACGTGGGCCCGTCTGGGTGCATGCAGAGCGCTGGACCGTCGAGATCGATGGTGCGGTACACAAAGGACAAGCCGTGCGTATCACGGCCGTCGAGGGGCTCCACTTGGTGGGCGAACCCGTAGTCACGCGCCGCTGACAGGTGTCGGCGGCACTTCGAATCGACAGCGACCGGAACAAGGAGATTCTCATGCTCGACCTCCCTGCCTACATGATCATCATTGCGCTTGTCGCGCTGCTGCTGTTCAACATGTTCCGTATTCTCAAGGAGTACGAACGAGGCGTCATTTTCTTTCTGGGCCGGTTCTACAAGGTCAAGGGCCCAGGTCTGATCATCCTTATTCCCGGCGTTCAGAAAATGGAACGGGTGGACCTGCGCACCATCGTGCTGGACGTGCCCACACAGGATGTCATCTCCCGGGACAACGTCTCGGTGAAGGTCAGCGCGGTCATCTATTTCCGCGTCATGGATGCGCAGAAAGCGGTGATTCAGGTCGAGAACCGGGTCGAGGCCACAAGTCAGCTCGCGCAGACCACCCTGCGTTCGGTACTCGGGCGTCACGAACTCGACGATATGCTGGCTGAACGTGACAAGCTGAACGCGGACATCCAGGAGATCCTGGACAAGTCGACAGAAGCATGGGGTATCAAGGTGGCGAACGTCGAGATCAAGCATGTCGACCTCGAGCAGAGCATGATTCGCGCCATTGCCGCCCAGGCCGAGGCCGAGCGCTCACGTCGCGCCAAGATCATCCACGCCGAAGGCGAGCAGCAGGCGTCCGAGCGCCTTGCCGAGGCCGCCAAGATGCTGTCCTCGCAGCCCTCGGCGCTCACGCTACGCTACCTGCAGACCCTCACTGAAGTGGCGCGTGACCAGAACTCGACGATCATCTTCCCGCTGCCGATGGATGTGATCCGTCCGTTCATGGAAATCGCCAAGAAAGTCGGCGAAGGTCAGGACCACACCGGCTGATCACCGCGACCCGTCAGGACGAGGCTGCGGCTGACCCGGTCAGTCGCAGCCAGTGTTCATCCAGGCGGCGCGCAGAGACCTTCGTGACCGTCCCCAGCTGCTGGGCGTAGAGCGAGACGGCCAGCTCCTCAATCAGCCACTCGAAGTCCGCGATGTCAGGCGCGTGCTCTGCCGGCGCCCGGGCACGCGCTCGCCACTGGGCCAGGCGTTCGCGCTGGCGCGCGAGCTCAGCCGCGTAGTCCGCGTCTCGCGAGTGCCCATGCGCGAGCTTGTCGGCCCGAAGCGACGCCGCAGCCAGATAGACGGGCAATCGCGTACGCCAGCGTGCCGGTGTCTCCCGCAACATCCGCGGATGCACCAGTCGAGCCGCCTGCTCGCGGATCTGCTCGGCGGCGGGGGCCGGCAACGGGCGCTCCGCCAGCTGCACCTGCAGCCGACCGTGACGTTCCAGAATATCCGCAAGGGTTGCGGTGACGGCCTCGGAGGCGGGTATCAGCGCCGGCGCGGCAGCCGTCGTGCGAGCCTCGAACTGTTCACGGCTGCGCGGCAGCGGCTGTCGGTCTGGCAGCATGACATCGCTGAAGGTGGCTGCCGTGACCTCGTCCAGCAAATCCGCCAGACTGCCGATGGCGCGCCAGTGCAACAGGATCCGGCGATCACGGCGAAGCGCGTGTTCGATGCTTCGCCGCTGCGCTGGAAACCGCAGCATCGCCAGACGCAGGATACCGTCGCGGCTGGCCTGCTCGGCCGCGTCCGCCGTTTCCAGCAGCCTGAGCGATACGCTGTTGCCGCGATCCACCAGGGCCGGATACAGCGTCAGCATCAGGGGTCCCTGGCGCACACGCTGGCGCTCCGGCAGCTCGTCAAAATCCCACTGGCGTACGCCATCGCGCTCGAACGTGGCCAGCGGCTGGCGACGTTCGGCCCGGGCCGGGGCGAACCGCGCCTGCAGCGCAGTCACGTCCCGTCCCGCCGCGAGCACATCACCCGACGGGTCGAGTACCCGCACGCGCACGCTCAGCTCCGGTTCCAGGCGCTCCGCCCAGCGATAGGGATCCGGCGCGAAGCCATGGCGTGTCTGGAGTTCCTGCGCCAGCCAGACTTCGAGCGACATCCCGCTGCTGTTGAAGCCGGGCGCGCCGCGCGCCAATGCCGCCGCGGTATCCGGCACCGGGACCACCGCACGGCGCGAGGTCTTCGGCAGCCGTCGCAGCAGGGCAGCGATGCGCCATGCCAGGTATCCCGGCACCAGCCAACTGAGCCGTGCCGGTTCGACTGCCGGGAGCAGCAGCACCGGCACATCCACCGTGATGCCGTCGTCGTCCGCGCCCGGATCGAAGCGGTAGTCCAGGCGCAGCGCGTTACCGTCGATCTCCAGCACCTCGGGGAACGCGTCCGGGTCGATCGCAGCCGGGTCGCGCAGGGCGAGGTCCCCGACAGCGAGACGCAGTCGACCCTCGGCATCGGGATCGCGCGCGAGCCAGCGGGCCAGGCTGCGGGCATCGTTGACACTCGCAGGCAGGCGCTCATCGTAGAGGGCGGCATGCGCGGCCTCACCGATGACCAGGTCGCGCCGCCTGATTCGGGTTTCGATCGCCTCGAGCCGCTGGAGCTGCCCCCAGTTGGCTTCGATGACCCGAGGCGGCCGACGCAGCTGCCGACCCGCCAGGCCCTCCTGGATGAACAATGCCCGGGCCGCCGCCGGGTCGTGCGGTGCCAGCGGCACACGTCGCCCAGCAGAGAGCATCAGCCCCCACACACTGACCTGCTCGTGACACAGCACTCGGCCACTGCGAGGATCGAAGAAGGCCCCCTCGTGGCGTCGACGGACCAGCCGCCCTGCCGCCGCCTCGATCCACCCGGGTGTGACCCGCGCCGCGGTGGCGGCATACACGCTTGACGTCTGGATGAGTTCCGCGGCCATGATCCATCCCGGCGGTCTGCTCCGGAGGGCGGACCCCGGAAACAGCTGCAGGCGGCTGCCTCGCGCGCCCAGGTAGTGTCTGCCCTGATCGCGGCGCGCGACCAGGCTGACCAGCCCGGCAAGCAGCGCGCGGTGGATGGCGGCATGGTCCGCGGCCTCGCGCGACACCCGCAACCGCAGTGCGCGGCAATGCTCGGCGAGTTGCAGGTGCAGTTCCTGCCACTCCCGTACCCGCCGCCAGGAGACGAAATTCTCACGACACCAGCGCCGCGCGCCCTTTTGTCCCCCGGTCTTTTCCTGCGTACGCAGCAGCTGCCACAGATTCAGATAGAACAGGAAATCCGAACGTGGATCCGCCAGCGCGGCATGACAGGCGTCGGCCTGTTCACGCTGATCCGGTGGGCGCTCGCGGGGATCCTGCACCGCGAGGGCGGCGACGATGATCAACACCTCGCGCAGTGACCCCAGCCGCCCGGCTTCCAGCAACATCCGCGCCAGCCGTGGATCGACCGGCAGCCGTGCCATGCTGCGCCCTGTTTCCGTGATCCGACCCGCCTCGTCGAGGGCACCCAGCTCCTCGAGGACGGCGTAACCGTCACGCACCGTGGCCAGCGGCGGTGGTTCCAGAAACGGAAACGCCTCGGGTGAGCCCAGGCCCAGTGAGCTCATCTGCAGGATCACCGCCGCGAGGTTGGTGCGCAGGATCTCGCTATCCGGTTGTGACGCCCGGCTGGCGAAGTCCTCGGCGGAGTACAGCCGCACACACAGTCCTGGGGCCAACCGACCGCACCGGCCCTTGCGCTGGTCGGCCGACGCCTGCGAGACGGGTTCCACAGGCAGCCGCTGGATCTTCGAGCGCGGGCTGTAGCGGCTGATCCGCGCCGTGCCGGTGTCGATCACGTAACGGATTCGGGGTACCGTCAGGGAGGTCTCAGCGACATTGGTCGCCAGCACGATGCGCGGCGCCCCGGCGGGATGGAAGACGAGATCCTGGCGGCCACCGGGCAGTCGACCATACAGCGGCAGGATGTCGAATCCGCGGGGGCCGTCTCGACGCAGGGCGCGCTCGGTGTCGCGGATCAGCCGCTCGCCCGGGAGGAAGACGAGCATGTCCCGGTGTCGGCCACCGCCAAGCGCCTCCAAGGGTCTTTGGGCGAGCCGGCACGCGGTGGCGACGACGTGGTCCACGAGTTCCGACTCCTCGCCCGGCGGGTCATATTCGACCTCCACCGGATAGCTGCGACCAGCCACCTCAAGAATGGGGGCATCGCCGAAGTGACGCGAGAAACTGTGCGGATCGATGGTCGCGGAGGTGATGATCACCCGCAGTTCAGGCCGTCGGGGGAGCAGTGCCTTGAGATAGCCCAGCAGGAAATCGATGTTGAGGCTGCGTTCGTGGGCCTCGTCGATGATCAACGTGTCATAGGCGAGCAGCAGCGGATCCTGGCGGATCTCGGCGAGCAGGATGCCGTCGGTCATCAGCTTGACGAGCGTGGCATCCGCAGTCTGATCGGTGAACCGTACCTTGAAGCCCACCTGGGCGCCGAGCGGGGTCGCCGTCTCTTCCGCAAGCCTTGCGGCCACCGCACGCGCGGCGATCCGCCGGGGCTGGGTGTGGCCGATCATGCCCCGAAGTCCCCGGCCGGCGCCCAGGCAGATCTTTGGCAGCTGCGTGGTCTTGCCCGAGCCGGTGTCGCCGCAGACGATGATGAGCGGGTGGGCGGCAAGCGCCGCGGCAATGCGCTCACGGGCGCCGCTGACCGGGAGCTCTGGCGGATATTCGAGTGCCGGGAAGCTGTCCGCGCGAGCCGCCATGACCCGTTCCGCCGTATCGAGCGCTTCGCTCACCCGCGCCAGCAGCCGGTCGGCCGGTTGCCCGTCGGCGAGGCGGCGCGCCGCCCGAGTCAACCAGCCCTCGACCTGCGCGACGTCTCGCAGCGGCAGCTTGACGAGGCGGCCGCGCAGCCCGTCGATGCTCACATCCATGATGGCCTCAGCGTGAGACGGGCAAGGAGACCCTGATGAGGGCGCCACCGAGCGCACTTCGCTCGATCTCCAGATGCCCCCCGTAACCCGCAACGATATCACTGACGACGGCGAGACCGATGCCCTGCCCCGGCAGGCTCTCGTCCAGACGCATGCCGCGGGTACGCGCCGCGTCGGCCAGTGCAGCATCCAGACCCGCGCCATCGTCTTCGACCCGCAGCTCCAGTGTGGCTTCACCGGCTCCCGCAGACTTCAGCTGTGCCGCCACCCCGACCTGATGCCGACCGTATTTCCAGGCGTTATCCAGCAGGTTACCCAGCAGTTCCTGCAGGTCACCCTCCTCGCCCTGGAAGACGGCGTCGGGCGCGATCTCGCGATGCACCGCGACCGGTCGCTCCCGATACACTTTGGCCAGACTCTCCAGCAGGTCCTCCACAACCGGCCCCACCGGCAGCGCACGGGTACCCGCCGCGCGTCCGGTGAAGGCTTCTGCGCGTTTGAGTTGATGGCCAATGATCCGATCCATGCGGGTAATGCCCTCAGCGAGTTCCCGGCCCAGTTCGGGCTCGACGCGCCCGGCCAGCGTGGCCTGCATCGCCGCCAGAGGGGTTTTCAGACTATGGGCGAGGTTGGCCAGGCTGTCGCGGTAGCGCTGTTGGCGGCCGCGCTCGCGCGCCAGCAGGGCGTTGAGTTTCCGTGCAACACCCGTGAGCTCCGCCGGCTGACCGGACGACAGTGCCTCGCGGCTGCCCTGTTCGATCTCGCCAATTTCCCGTTCGATCCGACCCAGTGGCCGCAGGACATGGCGAAGCACCAGGGACAGCACCACCAGCGTCGCCAGCGTCAGACCCGCGAACCAGCTGATCAGTCCGACCCGGAAACCCCGCTGCTGGGCGCGGTAGGGCTCCAGGCTCTGACTGACGACAAAGGTGAACGGACGGGTGGTACCGTCGTCGAACTCCCAGTTGACCGTCACGCGCCGTTCGACCCGTCCGGCGGCGTTCTCCGAAAGCCGTCGCTGCTGGCGCACGCCCGGCGGTCCGGCCGCCACCACCTCGGCCTCAAGCAGATCCACCGCCGAGGGCGAGCGCCACAGGGTCGCGCCGTCGGCTGCACGAATCTCCCCGTACAGGCCTGATGCAGGCAGGGCCATCCGTCGATCCGGGGGGGCGGGGACCGTGAGCTGCTGGCCGACGTCGTCGGGCTCGGCCGCCGCCATCAGTGCGATCAGCTGGGCCTCGAGCACTTCTGCACGCGCGCGGGCGAGGCTCGCGCTCAGGCTCCATTCAAGGGCCGCCACGGTCGCGGCGAAAAACGCCAAAAGCAGCACACCGAGCCACAGCAGGACGCGCAGCCGCAGCGAGCCGCGGGGGCCGGCGACCGGCTCAGCCGCTGCTGGCATCAGGGTGCGGAGTGCGGGGCATGCGGTAGCCTCTGCCACGCAGCGTCTCGATCGGCTGCAGCGTGCCCTCGGGATCGAGCTTGCGGCGGACTCTGCCGATGAACACTTCGATGGTATTGCTGTCCCGATCGAAGTCCTGGGCATACAGGCGCTCCGTCAACTCGGTCTTGGAGATCACCTCGCCGGCATGCAGCATGAGGATCTCGAGCAGCCGGTATTCGAACCCCGTCAGCTCCACCTTGCGGCCGGCGACGCTGACCGTCTGGCTCCCGGTGTCGAGGCTGACGGCGCCGGAGGACAGTTGCGGCCGCGCCCAGCCGCTGGCCCGCCGCACCAGCGCCTCGAGCCGCGCGATCAGCTCCTGCGGATGAAAGGGTTTGACGACGTAGTCATCCGCGCCAGCTTTCAGGCCTGCGACCTTGTCCTGCCAGCGGTCTCGCGCGGTCAGGATCAGAATGGGCACATCCTGTCCCGCCTCGCGCAGGGCCGACACCAACCCCATGCCGGACATCCCGGGCAAGCCGAGATCGACGACGGCCACGTCAACCGGGTACTCGCTGGCGCGGTACAGACCTTCGCGGCCATCGGCGGCCTCATCCACGCTCCAACCGGCGCCGCGCAGGGCGGCCGCCAGCGCCTGGCGAAGCGGTGTGTCGTCTTCCACGATCAGTGCGCGCATGCGGGTGTCCTCACGAGATCCGTCCGGTGTCCGCGTCGACGCTCCACGTGCGGACGCGGCCGTCCGGGCTGAGCACCCGGACTCGGTGGACGACGCGACCGTTCTCGCGGCGCGTCTCGGCCCGCAGCACCCGTCCGCCCGTGCGTTCCCGCACCCGGCGAACGGCCTCCTCCAGGCCAATCGCCTCGTCATAAGCCGTGGCAGCCGGGTGTGCTTCGGTCAGGCGCAAACCCGCGCCCGCCGCAGCCTCCGCAATGCCTGGTGACAGCGCCGCCAGCCCCGACAGCACCACCAGCCCGGCCAGGGCACTCATCCCTGAACGCACGGACGGCCGTCGTGCGGCAAACGGCAGACGGAGCAAGGCAGAACGGGGCATGCAAGTCATCCGGTGGCGCAGGCTACGGGGCAAGCCTGAAACCGCCGGGCAGCAAAATCAAGCCGCCCTGCCGCTCGCCTCCCCCCGTCTCCTGCGGTTGCCTCAGCGCCCGACAGGCCGCACGTCGACATGCACGCGAAGCTGGTCTCCAGGCGGCGTGGCCGTACGCGTGCGAAACTCTCGGCCGGCATAGAGATACGTCACATCGTAGCCCTCGAGACGCTCCTCTTCGCGGATCTCGGTCGACACGCTGCAGCGTTCAACGTTGACCGGGCGCGTCTCCGTAAACGTCCGGGTTGGTGTCCCGCCATGGTAGGGCTGTCGGTTGTGGGCGTGCTCGGCTGCGACCGCGGCGCCGACCAGCGTGCCGAACAGGGTCATCGCATCACGCCCACGACCTCCCCCGAACTGGTTGCCAACCACGCCACCGATGACGCCGCCGGCAATCGTCGGCGCTGCGGTGCGAACCCGCGGATCACGGCCCGGCTGCACATGCTGCAGCGTCTCGTAGTGGGTTTCGGTCCAGCATTCCCGCCGGGGCTGTTCCACCCGGACCGTCCGTACGATGGGGCGCACGTCGATCACGGGCGCGTAGTCGTAGACGGCGCCGCCGGGCGCGTGCTGGCGCGACTGCGCCTGCGCCAGCCCGCTGGCGAGGAGCAACGCTGCCGCCGCCAGCGGCAGGGTGACGCTATGCCTGGCAAAGTTCATCTCGGGTACTCCTGATGCCTTGACCGCGGCCCGCTGCCGCGACCCTCAGGGACAGCATCTGCTGTGAGCACTGAACCCGGACTGAACGCCGCGACCGAGGCCTCTCCTCCGCCACTCACACCATGGCGCACGTCGAGCCGCCGGCTCGGCGGCGTCGTGGGTTTCAGAGGCCCCGGGTCTTGGCCCCCTGCCAGTGACGTTCGAGCGTCTCCAGCGGCGTCTCGGCGAGCTTGCCCCCGCTGGCGCCGACCATCTGCTCGATATGCTGGAAGCGGCGGATGAACTTCCGATTGCCCCGTCGCAGCGCTGCTTCCGGATCGACGTCGACCTGCCGACACAGGTTGACCATCGCGAAGAGCGCGTCGCCGAGCTCTTCTTCCAGGCGCGTGCCGCGCTCGCCGGCGGCCAGCAGCTCGTCGACCTCTGCCAGCTCTTCATCGACCTTTGCACGCACCTGCTCGATCTCTGGCCATTCGAAACCGACCGTGGCGGCCCGGCGGGAGAGTTTCAGCGCCTGGCTCAGGGCGGGCAGTCCCTGCGGCACGTCGGCCAGCAGCCCGCCGACGACCCCGCGTCGGGCCCGTTCTTCCTGCTTGGCCGTTTCCCAACGGTCTCTCAGGACCGCTTCATCATCGATCTTCTCATCCGAAAACACATGAGGATGCCGTCGTATCAGCTTGTCTGATATCGCTTCCACTACATCCGAGAAGTCGAACACGCCGACTTCCCGAGCCATCTGTGCGTGGAACACCACCTGCAGCAGCAGGTCGCCAAGCTCGTCTCGCAGATCCTCCAGATCGTCCCGCTCAATGGCGTCCACCACTTCGTAGGCCTCTTCCAAGGTGTACGGTGCGATGCTGGCGAAGGTCTGACGCAGATCCCAGGGGCAGCCACGATCCGGATCACGGAGCCGGCGCATGATCTCCAATAGTTTCGAGATATCTGACACTACTTATTGTTCTCTATAAGAAGTTGGGTGAAACGGATCAGGATGGCGGCCGTCGCTCCCCAGATCCTGTGACCGGCCCAGTGATACTCCACAACCTCGAAACAGCTCCCGTGGACTTCCCTCTGCCCGACCCGACGGTTGGCGGGATCCAGGAAAAAGCCGAGCGGCGCGGTAAACACAGAGGCCACCTCGCCAGGTGCCGGTCGCGGACGGTAATCGGCCTCCTCGATCACGCCGACCACTGGGGTGACGGCGAACCCCGTGATCGTGAGCTGGGCATCGAGATAGCCGGCCAGCATCACGCTCTGCGGGACCAGGCCGATCTCCTCGCGCGCCTCGCGCAGCGCGGCGGCGGCCGGGCCCTGGTCGCCGGGATCGATCCGCCCGCCGGGAAAGCTGATCTGCCCGGCATGCCGGCGCAAATGCGGTGCCCGCTCGGTGAATACGACCTCGAGTCGGCCGGAGTCGCGCTGCAGCAGGGGCACGAGCACTGCAGCCGGGATGGCCGGGGTCGCCAGCCGGGCGGCGAGGGCGGCGGAGAGCGGGGTGCTGAGACCACTCAACCCGCCGCGGGTGAGGTCCTTCGGCGGCCGCGTACCGCGCAGGCACGCCAGGACAGCGTGGCGATCCAGACCCTCATCTGCGGCCACATCGGTCAAGATCAGCCCTTGATGCCGCCTTCGGTCAGCGCGGTGGGATCGAGCAGCCGCGCAAGTTCCTCTCGTGACAAACCAGTCTCGGCGACTGCCACCTCCAGGATAGGGCGACCCTCGGCATAGGCTTTCTTGGCGACTGCGGCCCCTTTTTCGTAGCCGATGACGGGGTTGAGCGCGGTGACCAGAATCGGGTTGCGCGCCAGAGCCTCCTCGAGGCGTTCTTCGTTGACGGTGAACCCGCCGATGGCGGCATCCGCCAGGGCACGCGAGACGTTGGCCAGGAGCGCGATGCTCTGCAACAGGTTATACCCGATCACCGGCAGCATGACGTTGAGCTGAAAGTTGCCGGACTGCCCGGCCACCGTGACGGTCGTGTCGTTGCCGATCACCTGGGCGGCGACCATCGCCGCGGCTTCGGGAATCACCGGGTTGACCTTGCCCGGCATGATGCTCGAGCCCGGTTGCAGGGCGGGCAGTGCGATCTCGGCCAACCCAGCCAGCGGGCCGGAATTCATCCATCGGAGGTCGTTGGCGATTTTCATGATGCTGACGGCCACGGTCTTCAGCTGCCCGGACAGCTCGACCGCCGTGTCCTGGCTGCTCAGCGCCTCGAAGGCATCGTCTGCGGGCCGGAACGCGATGCCGGTCCGCCCGGCAAGCAGCGCCGCCACCCGCGCCCCGAATTCCGGGTGGGCATTGATCCCGGTGCCCACGGCAGTGCCGCCCTGGGCGAGCGCCGAGAGCCGCGGCAGCACACCCGCCACCCGCTGATAGCCGTTACGCAGTTGCGCGCCCCAGCCCCCCAGTTCCTGGCCGAAGGTCACCGGCATGGCATCCATGAGGTGGGTCCGGCCGGTCTTGACCACAGCGCCGAGTTCCGCGGCCCGGGCTTCGATCACGCCAGCCAGGTGATCCAGCGCGGGCAGAAGCTCTTCGGTCAACCCCAAGGCGGCGCTGACATGAATGCAGGTGGGGATCACGTCATTCGAGCTCTGCCCCATGTTGACGTGGTCATTGGGATGCACCGCCTTGGCGCCGGCGCGCCGCGCGAGGTTGGCGATGACCTCGTTGGCATTCATGTTCGACGAGGTGCCCGACCCGGTCTGGAAGACGTCGACCGGAAACTGCGCGTCGTGGTTGCCGGCGGCCACCTGTTCGGAGGCCTGCTGGATGGCCTCCGCCAGGTCGGTATCGAGCAGGCCGAGGTCGCGGTTCGCGCCCGCCGCCGCCCACTTCACCAGGCCCAGTGCGCGGATGAACCCCCGCGGCATCGCCAAGCCGCTGATCGGGAAATTCTGCACCGCGCGCTGAGTCTGTGCCGCCCACAGGGCCTGGTCCGGCACCTGCAGTTCACCCATGCTGTCGCGCTCGATGCGATATGCCTTGTCCGCCACTGCTCACTCCTCGGGGGCTGCTGGGAAGATCGCCGCTGCCGGGTAGGTCGGCGCGCGGGCAGTCATGTATGATACGCCCTCTTTTTTTGCCGTGTACACGAGGCCGACGAGCCCCCATGGAAT
The DNA here is from genome assembly GCA_003567475.1 of Gammaproteobacteria bacterium. Classification (GTDB taxonomy): domain Bacteria; phylum Pseudomonadota; class Gammaproteobacteria; order Steroidobacterales; family PWYM01; genus PWYM01. Next base: position 17,477 of record PWZL01000071.1, read on the forward strand.
TGAGCGCGCTGACCGCAATCGGTCCGGTCGATGGCCGATATGCCGACAAATGCACCGAGCTGCGCAACTACTTCAGCGAGTATGCATTGATCCGCTACCGCACCCTGGTGGAGGTGCGGTGGTTGCAGCATCTCGCCGCGGAGCCGGCGATCGAGGAGCTCAACGGCCTCTCGCAGGTCGTCAAGGATCTGCTCAACCGCGTGGTCGACGACTTCGGAGTGGAGGATGCCCGACAGATCAAGGCGATCGAGGCGACCACCAATCACGACGTCAAGGCGGTGGAGTATTTCCTGCGCGAGCGCCTCGGCGACGGCAGCGATACGACGCGCTTGCGAGAATTCATCCATTTCGCCTGCACGTCTGAAGACATCAACAACCTCGCCTATGCGTTGATGCTCGCGCACGCTCGCGACCGGGTGCTCATTCCGGTGATGAACGAGCTCGTGACCTCCCTGCGCAACACCGCCCATGAGCTGGCGGACGTGGCGATGCTTTCAAGGACGCATGGTCAGTCGGCGACGCCGACCACCATGGGCAAGGAAATCGCCAACTTCGCCCATCGCCTCGCGCGTCAGCGCCGGGCATTGGCTGCCGTAACACCGCTCGGCAAGATCAATGGTGCCGTCGGCAATTTCAATGCCCACATGGTCGCCTACCCCGAGGTGGCCTGGTCGGAGTACACGCAGAAGTTCGTTGAGAACCTTGGCCTCGAGCACAACTTCTACACCACCCAGATCGAGCCGCATGACTGGATTGCCGAGTACTGCGACGCGTTATCCCGTTTCAACACCGTGCTGATCGATCTCTGCCGCGATCTCTGGAGCTACATCTCCTTGGGTTACTTCCGACAAAAGGCGGTCGACAAGGAAGTAGGCTCCTCGACCATGCCGCACAAGGTCAACCCGATCGACTTCGAGAATGCCGAGGGTAATCTTGGCGTGGCCAACGCGCTGCTGGCCCATTTCGCGGCGAAGCTGCCGGTCTCGCGCTGGCAGCGTGACCTCACCGACTCCACGGTGCTGCGTAATCTCGGGGTGGCCATGGCGCACACCTTGATCGCCTTTCGCGCGGTCCAGAAGGGTCTCGGTAAGCTCGAGTGCGACCGGACCCGTATTGGCCATGATCTCGACGAGGCCTGGGAAGTGCTGGCCGAGGCCGTGCAGACGGTCATGCGGCGTTATGGGGTGCCCGAGCCCTACGAAAAGCTCAAGGCCCTGACCCGCGGGCGGCGGATCGATCAGAAGACGCTGCAGCATTTCATCGAGGATCTGGATATTCCCGACGAGGCCCGTCGGGCCCTGCTGGAACTCACACCGGCAGGCTATACCGGTCTGGCCAAGCGGCTCGCGCGCGAGGCCTGAGGCCCCGTGGAGATGCGCTGGCCGTCCGGTCTCGACGCGCGCCGGTTCCTGGCCCGCCATTGGCAACGCCGACCGTTACTGCTCAGAGACGCGGTGGATCCCGCCGAGTTGCCACTGCCCGATGACGACGCGCTGGCGGGGCTGGCGCTGTCACCTGAGGTGGAATCCCGACTCGTGCGGCAGCGCCGCGGCGAGCACTGGCACCTCGACCACGGCCCGTTCAGCGCCTCGCGCCTGCAGCGATTGCCCCGGCGAGACTGGACATTGCTGTTGCAGGATGTGGACAGCCACCTGCCTGAGACCCGCGGCATATTCGACCTGCTGGCGTTCATCGCACCCTGGCGACGTGAAGACCTGATGATCAGCCTTGCGGCGCCCGGCGGGACGGTCGGCGCACATGTGGATCAGTACGATGTATTTCTGCTGCAGGTCAGGGGGCGGCGAGAATGGCGCATCGGCAGTCGCGAGACGCCGGTCGACCTGCGTGAGGATACGCCACTGGCGCTGCTCGCCCGTTTCGAGGAAACCGACCGCTGGATCCTCGATCCTGGCGATGTGCTCTACCTGCCGCCAGGGGTGCCCCACTACGGCATCGCGGTCGCTGACAGCAGTCTGTGCGTGACCGCATCGCTGGGCTTTCGTGCGCCGGAGGTCGGAGAACTCGCGGCCGTCGCGATCGAGGCCCAGTTGGCATCACTGCCGACAGCGCCGAGATACTCGGACACCGGACTGGTGCCGGGCGAAGCCCACGACGGGGAGATCGGGACGGCGGCGATCGCCCGACTCGAGCGCCTGGTCGAGGCTCTCCCGGAGCGGCGCCTGGCACTGGCGCGTGCCCTGGCGCGACTGGCCACTGAGGTCAAGCCCTGGCTTGCACCAGAACGGCGCCGACGGGGCCTGGGCGCGGCCGCCCTGTCGCGGCGGCTGGCGCGCGGCGAACTGCTCTGCCTGGCGCCCGGGGCACGCGCAGCCTGGCTGAAAACGCAGCATGGGACGACCGAGCTGTACGTGAACGGCCGCTGCTGGCCGCTACCCCCCGGGTGTCGGCGGCTGGCGGCAGCGCTGGCGGGGCCCGTGGGTGCCGCCAGCCTACCCCAACTCCCGCGTCGGTCGTTTGCACAGGCTGCAGCGCTTGCGGCGCTCTCGGAGCTGTATCGGGAAGGACTGCTGGCGCTCAGGCGTCGATGATGACTCAGCCAGTCGGTATCGCTATCCATCCGGCAACATGGGCCGATGATCGTGCGGCACTCATGGCGGTCCGGCGGGCCGTATTCATCAAGGAACAGGGGGTCAGCGAAGACGAAGAGTGGGACGAGCACGACGCCTGCTGTGAGCACCTGCTGGCCACCACGACGAAACGTGACGCAGTTGGCACGGCCCGCCTCCACCCCTCCGGTAGAGTGGGTCGCGTTGCAGTGCTGAAGTCCTTTCGGGGTCTCGGTATCGGGCACGCGCTGATGCTGGAAATCATCCTTCTGGCGAGCACGCGTGGCCTGCCGCAGCTGGTACTGCATGCGCAGCTGCAGGCACTTGAATTCTACCGCCGGCTCGACTTTGAGGTCTGCGGCGAGGAGTTCCTCGAGGCCGGCATCGCCCACGTCGAAATGGTGAAACGTCTGAAGTGAATTCCGAGCACGTCATCCGCCGCAGCCGGCGTCGCCTGCTCGCCAGCCAGCAGGACGTCCGCGCCGCCGTCGTCGAGGTCACCGGCGTCGCAAGCAGGACGCTGTCGATCTTCACCCATGATCTCGAGCCCCAGATCTACGCTCACGATGACTTCCTCGAGGCGGTCAAGCGGTTCGTGCTTTCGCGCAGCTTCACGCGGGTCCGCGTGCTCATCGGCGATCCGCAACGCGCGATCAAGATCAGCCACCGGTTCGTGGCCATGGGCCGGCGCCTCAACAGCTATATCGAGTTCCGCCATCGCAACCCCGAACTGGGCGCCTGTCCCGAGGCCTATCTCATCGCCGACGATACCGGCCTGGTGTTCCGGGCAGACGCCACGCGTTGGGAAGGTCTGTCGGACACCTTCGAACCCGCGGTCGCACGCAAGTACCTCTCCCGTTTCGATGAACTGTGGGCCGCCTGCGAGCCCTCCCCGGAGATTCGCGAACTGCGAGTGTGAGCCGTTAGACGGCCCGCCACGTGCTCTCGGGGTATACTGACGCCATGAATAACGGTATCGATGTCACCGTCGCGGCCGTCACCGAGCGCGCCGGGCGCTTCCTGATGGTCGAGGAACGGGTTTCAGGCAGCACCGTGATCAATCAGCCCGCCGGTCACCTCGAACCCGGCGAATCGCTGGTCGAAGCGGTGATCCGCGAGACGCTCGAGGAGACGGCCTGGGCGCTGGAGCCTGAGGCCGTCACGGGCATTTACCTGTGGCAGACCCCTGATCAGTCCCGCAGCTTCCTGCGGGTGGCCTTCGCCGGGCAGTGCCGTGGCCACGATCCCGACCGCCATCTGGACACGGGGATCATCGCAGCACACTGGCTGACACGCGAGGACCTCGCCGGCCAGGCCGAGCGCCTGCGCAGCCCCATGGTCATGCGCTGTATCGACGACTACCTGGCGGGCATCCGCTACCCGCTGGACTGTCTCACCCAGGTGGACGCCGCGACACCTCGGCAGGCGCTCAGCGCCGCCGGATGAGACCCCCGACATCGTGACGGCGCCCATCAAGGCCCGTGACGGTCTGGTCATCGTGGCCCTTTCGGGCGGGGTCGACAGCGCGGTCGCGGCCTGGCGTCTGCTCGAGCAGGGCTGGCAGGTCCAGGGCCTGCATATGACCAACTGGGAAGACGACGCGGCCTATTGTACGGCGGCAGAGGACCTGCGGGCTGCCCGCCGCGTCGCCAATCAGTTAGGCATTCCGCTGCACCTGGTGAATTTTTCCGCGGCTTACCGCGCACGGGTGTTTCAGGCGTTTCTCGACGAGTACGCCGCGGGCCGGACGCCCAATCCCGATGTGCTCTGTAACCGGGAGATCAAGTTCGGCGAGTGCCTGCGACACGCGCGTCGGCTGGGCGCCGACTTCCTCGCCACCGGCCATTACGCCCGAGTGCTGCGCCAGGACGACGGGATACGCCTGGCGCTGGCCACTGACGAGGCCAAGGACCAGACCTATTTCCTGCACGCGGTGCCGCGTGCGGCCCTGGCCCATGCCCTGTTCCCCCTCGGTGATCTGCGCAAGGCTGAGGTCCGCTCGCTGGCGCGCGACATCGGTCTCGCCAACTGGGACCGCCCGGACAGCACGGGAATCTGTTTCATCGGCGAACGGCCATTCCAGGAATTCCTGGGTGAGCATCTTGCGGCCCGTCCCGGGCCCATCGAGGATGAGCAGGGCACGGTGGTTGGCGAGCATCGGGGCCTGATGTTCTACACCATCGGTCAGCGCGGCGGACTGGGTCTTGGCGGGCGGGCCGGCGCTCCCGAGGCGCCGTGGTACGTCGCGGCCAAGCGCACCGCGGACAACACCCTGGTGGTCGTTCAGGGCGCCCACCACCCGAGGCTCTTCAGCGCAGCGCTGATCGCCGATTCATTCCACTGGATCGGCGACCCGCCGGTGACCGCAGCCGGGGCGCTTGGCCGAGCGCTGCAGGTGCGGATCCGGCATCGCCAGACCCTCCAGCCGGCTCGGCTGACCCTCGACGCGGCGACAGCGCAGGGCCTGGTCGAATTTGCCCAGCCGCAGCGTGGCGTGGCGCCCGGTCAGTATGTCGTGTTCTATGACGGTGAATGCTGCCTTGGCGGCGGGGTCATCCGCGAGGCGCTGGCGACCTCCCCGACGGCCGAAACGCTGCAGGCATCGCTGCCATATTGATATAATCACCGGCTAGCCCGAGTTGCACCCTGGCGCGCGGCTCAGAGCGCCAGCGCAGTCATCCAGCCCGACGAGAGGATCCCCATGAAGGACAGTTTCAACGCCCGTGCCACGCTCACGGTAAACGGTCAGGACTACACCATCTGCCGCCTGGATGCGATTACCGAGGGTCATGTCGGGCGCCTGCCCTACTCTCTCAAGGTGCTGCTCGAGAATCTGTTGCGCCTCGAGGACGGCGTCAACGTGACTCGCGACGACATCCTCGCGCTGGCCCACTGGGATCCCGCCGCGCAGCCGAGCAAGGAAATTTCGTTCACGCCCGCGCGGGTCATCCTGCAGGATTTCACCGGGGTCCCGGCCGTGGTGGACCTCGCTGCGATGCGCGAGGCGGTGGTGAAGCTCGGGGGGCAGGCCGACCGGATCAACCCGCTCTCGCCGGCAGAACTGGTGATCGACCATTCCGTCCAGGTCGACAACTATGGCGCGAGTGACTCGCTGGCCCGCAATAACGCCATCGAGTTCTCCCGCAACCAGGAGCGCTATGCCTTTCTAAGGTGGGGACAAAAGGCGTTCGACAACTTCCGCGTGGTCCCGCCGAATACCGGCATCGTGCACCAGGTGAACCTGGAATTCCTGGGCCGCGTGGTGTTCGACGCCGAGGTGGATGGCAGGCGGATGGCTTACCCGGACACCCTGGTCGGCACCGACTCGCATACCACGATGATCAACGGCCTGGGTGTCCTCGGATGGGGTGTCGGCGGCATCGAGGCCGAAGCAGCCATGCTCGGTCAGCCGGTCACCATGCTGATTCCCGAGGTCATCGGCGTGCGCTTTACCGGGCGTCTGCGCGAGGGCACGACCGCCACCGATCTTGTGCTCACCGTCACCGAGATGCTGCGCAAACACGGCGTGGTCGGTAAATTCGTGGAGTTCTTCGGTGATGGCCTGGCAGGGCTGCCGCTGGCCGATCGGGCAACGCTCGGCAACATGTCCCCGGAATTCGGCAGCACCTGCGCCATCTTTCCGATCGACGGCGAGACCACGCACTACCTGCGGCTCTCCGGTCGCAGCGAGCAGCAGGTGGCACTGGTCGAGGCCTATGCCCGCGCCCAGGGGATGTGGCGCGAAGATGGTGAAGCGCCGGCGCTGTATTCCGATGTGCTGGAACTCGACCTCTCGACAATCGAGCCCAGTCTTGCCGGTCCACGTCGCCCGCAGGACCGCATCCCGCTGAAATCGGCCAAGCTTGCTTACCTCCAGCACCTGGCGCCGATCCGCGAGGCGCGCGTGGCCAAGCCTGTGGCCGAGGCGGCCTTTGAGGGCGAGGGTGGTGATACCGCCGTTGGAAACCAGTCGGCTCAGGGCCTGGCGCGGATCGAGATGGACGGCAAGGCGTTCGATCTCAAAGACGGCGCCATCCTGATCGCCGCCATCACCAGCTGCACCAACACCTCCAACCCGGCCGTGATGCTGGGTGCCGGCCTGCTCGCACGGAATGCCGCAGCGCGGGGCCTGCAGGTGAAACCCTGGGTGAAAACCTCTCTGGCGCCGGGCTCCAAGGTGGTCACCGATTACCTGCGCGCCGCCGAGGTGCTCGAAGATCTCGAGACCCTGGGGTTCAATGTGGTCGGTTACGGTTGTACGACCTGCATTGGCAACTCCGGACCGCTGCGCGACGAAATCGCCGCGGCCGTCCAGGGTGCAGACCTGGTCGGCTGCAGCGTGCTCTCCGGCAATCGCAACTTCGAGGGACGTATTCACCCGCTGGTCCGGATGAACTTCCTGGCGTCGCCGCCGCTGGTGGTGGCCTACGCCCTGGCCGGCACAATGGACATCGATCTGCAGAACGACCCGCTCGGGACCGACGCGGACGGCACGCCGGTCTACCTCAAGGACATCTGGCCCGCCTCCTCCGAGATCAACGACATCATCCTGCAGAAGATCGGCTCGGAGATGTTCAAACGCAGTTATGCCGGCGTCTTCGATGGCGACGAGAACTGGAACGGCCTGGAGGTGCCTGAGGGCGAGCTGTACGCCTGGGACGAACAGTCGACCTACGTGAAAAACCCGCCCTACTTCGAAGGCATGCAGGCCGAGCCCGCCGGAATCGAGGACATTCGCGACGCCCGGGTGCTGGCGGTGCTGGGCGATTCGGTGACCACGGACCACATCTCGCCGGCCGGCAGCATCGCCATCGACAGTCCCGCCGCGCGCTACCTCGTGGACCAGGGTGTCGATCCGAAGGACTTCAACTCCTACGGGTCCCGACGGGGTAACCACGAGGTGATGATGCGCGGTACGTTCGCCAATATCCGGCTGCGCAATGCCCTGGTCGACCGCGAAGGCGGGTATACGCGCCACCTGCCCAGTGGCGAGGAACAGACCATCTACGACGCCGCGATGCGCTACAAGGACGAAGGCGTGGCGCTGGTGATTCTCGCCGGCCAGGAGTATGGCTCAGGATCCTCGCGCGATTGGGCCGCCAAGGGCACGGTACTGCTGGGCGTCAAGGCCGTCATCGCCGAGAGTTTCGAGCGGATCCATCGCTCCAATCTGATCGGCATGGGCGTCCTGCCGCTGCAATTCCGTGAGGGTGAGAGCGCAGCCTCGCTCGGCCTGACCGGTCGGGAGCGCATCAGTATCGAGGGTCTCGCGAACGCCGGGACCCGCAGCGTCAAGGTCACGGCCACACCAGATCAGGGCGAGCCCATCCGTTTCCATGCCGTTGTGCGTATCGACACCCCGAAGGAACGTGAGTACTACGAAAACGGTGGCATCCTGCACTACGTGCTGCGCCAGCTGGCTGCTGTCGACCAGGCGGCCTGAACAGGCTGTGCGGGCGCGCGCGCCTGCTCGGTGCGCCAGCCCGCAGTGCCCAGGCTGTCCTTCCGTCAGTCTGTGTGGGACGGCGGCGGTGACGGCGGCGGCGGCGGTGATGATGGGCGACCCGCTGACTGCCTTGCGGGCCCGGCTGCCGTCAGTCCACTGGCCAGCAACTGGTCGGCCAGCAGGGAGGCCCAACGGCGGTAGCCTTCGGCGCCGGGATGATACCCATCCTCGGCCAGCAACTCCGGCAGTGGCGGGAATCTGATCGGCAGATAGTGCACGTCCGGGCCGGCGCCGGCGCACCATTCCAGCAGCACGCGGTCCAGTTGCCGGGCACGCCAGCCCAGCAGCCAGCGCAGCGGTCGCGGCAACGCGGTAAACCACCCGACCGGAGGCACCGAGGCGAAGGCGATGTGCTTCGCCCCCTGCTGGCGGAGACTGCCGGCCAACGTCTCCAGCGCCGCATGCCAACTGGCGAGGGCGCTCAGTTTCACCGTGTCGTTCACGCCCATCGGCACCAGTGCCAGTGCGGGTGCTGGACCCACGGGTCCAGACGCCAGCAGGGCCGCGGCGCGCGCGACACGGGCACCGTTGGCGCCAATCACCCGCCAGTCCACCGCGAGCCCGGTGCGCTCGACAATCGCTGCAGCCAGCCGCGCTGCCAACGCCTCGTCCAACCGGGGGACGCCCACCCCGACCGCCGTTGACTCCCCCACCACGAGCAGACGGAAGCGCGCCTCCTCCCTCGCTGCGGCGGCATCCGAGGCGGGGGCGATCTGCCCTTCGCGTGGGCCCGCGGCTTCCGGCAGCCGCGGCGTGCGCCAGGCGGTCCACAACGCCTGCAGCAGGAGCACCGGCAGCAGCAGGAGCAGCACTGCCCAGAATCCCAGCGCTGCCAGACGTCCGGCTGTGGGCGGCGTCATGCCCGTGCGAAGACCCAACCTGGCACCTCGCGCCACGCGGCGTTGAGCGCACGGTCCAGGCCGCGGCACTCCGGCTCATGATGCGTGAGCAGAGACCAGAATGCCGGCCCGTGATGCATGTGCTCGAGGTGGCAGAGTTCATGCAGGACGAGGTAGCGAAGCAGCCGCGGGGAGAGGAACAGCATGCAGGCATTGAGGCTGACGGTCCGCCGGCTGGAACAGCTGCCCCAGCGGCTGCGCTGAAGGCGGAACTGCAGCCGCGCGGGAACGAGTCCGGTTTCCCTGCTGACAGGTGCGACCAGCGCCGGACCCACCTCATGCGCCCGCGCCCGCAACCATCCCTGGAGCAGCGTGAGCGGGGCTCCTGGTGAGTCGTCGGTCGGCTGCAGCACCAGCGTATCACCACTACGCTGCCAACGGCGGGCGCGCTGGCGACGCGCAGGAGCCACCCGCAGCACCAGGGTTTCCGCCGTGGCGGGAAGTCGGATCGTATCCGGCAGTTCGGGTGGCGTCGCAGGGGCCATCTCGCCGGCGGTGCGGATGATCCATTCCCGGTGAGCGCCGATAAAGCGCGCAACCACACCTGGCGTCGCCCGCGGCGGCGTGACCACCACGACCCGCCCACCAGGATGGACCCTGATCGACAGCCGTCGTGCCCGAGGGTGCTGGCGGATTTCCATGGGCGGCAACTCGGCGACCGCCGGCGTGGCCGATGCGATGGCCGGCGCCAGCGGCAGCGAGAGCTGGGCGGCAAGGCCCGACGCGGAGGGATTCCGCGTCCGGGAGGGCGCTGCGGACGGACGGTTCATGGCTCTGCGATGATACGCGGGAACGCCGCTCTCGGGGACACCTCGGCGAGATGGCTTGATCGTTCGGTGCGTGTCACTACACTAGCGCCCATGCCAGCACTCGTCGACATCGGCGCCAACCTGACCCATGAGAGCTTCGAGCCGGATCTGGAGGCTGTGATCGCGCGCGCCGGCGATGTCGGCGTCACGCGCATGATCGTCACCGGCAGTGACGTGGCGCACTCGACTGCCGCGGCACGCCTCGCCGCCAGGCATGCTGGGGTGCTGTACGCCACCGCCGGTATCCATCCTCACCATGCGGGCGAGTTCACCCAGGCGGACCTGCCTCGCTTGCGGGCGCTGGCGACGACGCCAGGGGCGGTTGCGATCGGCGAATGTGGACTGGATCACTACCGCAACTACGCCTCGCCGGCCGCACAGGAACGGGCGTTCGCTGCGCAGCTGGAACTGGCGGTCGAATTGCAGTTACCGCTCTTCCTGCACCAGCGCGACGCCCACGATCAGTTCATGGGGATTCTCAAGAACTTTCGCGACCAGTTGGGTCACGCCGTCGCGCACTGTTTCACCGCAGGCCAGCGCGAGCTCTGGGCCTATCTGGATCTTGACCTGCACATTGGTATCACCGGCTGGATCTGCGACGAACGCCGCGGCAGCCATCTCGAGACGCTGGTGCGGGATATTCCGGAGGACCGCCTGATGCTCGAGACCGATGCCCCGTACCTGCTGCCACGCGACCTGCGGCCGCGTCCGAAGTCCCGCCGGAATGAACCCGCGTACCTGCCCCATATTCTTGCCAAGGTCGCCGCCTGTCGGGAGACCACGCCGCAGGCTCTGGCGGCAAGCACCACTGCGACCGCGGAGCGATTTTTCAATCTCCATGCGGCGCCGGCAGCGACGGCGCATCCGGCGTCAGCCAGAGGCTGACGCCGCTCAGGGCTCCGGACGGCGCTCGACCTGGGGGGTATAGCTGTCGCGCTCGGCGCCGGGCGGGGCGACTGCGGCCTCGTTGTAGCCGGTGATCATTGACTTCAGATAGGCATACCAGGGATGCCCGGTGGTCGCCGCCATGTAGATGTGGCCGATCAGGAACACCATCAGGCCGAAAGCCGCGGCCACATGCACGTAGGCCACCCAGGCCAGCGGCAGCGCCGCCCCCAGCGCCGTGGGCCGCCAGGCCGCGTAGAACAGCAGCAGCAGCCCCGACATCCAGAGCGCCGGGGCGAGCACCGCCTTGAAACCGAAGTAGGCCATCCGCTGCAACGGATTGTGCTTGGCCGCGGGCGTGCTGACGAAGGGCTTTGTCTCACCGGAAAAAATGCCATAGGCATAGTACAGGGCAACGACGGGCAGGCCGCGGCTGGTCGGCACATACTGGCGCCATTCCCCGGTAGTGACATGCCAGAAAATCGCGAACGCCCAGAGACCGATCACGCTCCAGGCGAGCACGATATGGGCTCGCAACGCTGTATCGTAGGCGATCCATGCATGGGTGCCATGCAATGCGAAACCGGTGAACAGCAGGCCGAACACCAGCACCGCCTGCGTCCAGTGCCAGAAGCGCTCGAAGCGGGTGAAGATCAGGACCCGGCTCATGTCTCATCTCCGGCACTGGCGGCGGGCTGCGGACGGCGGCGGTGCATCGCCATCACGGCGCGCATCAGACCGTGCCCGAGGACGCCGAGCAGCGTGAAGAAGACCGCCAGCCAGCCCAGCCCCTCGATCAGTGGATGCCGGTCTCGCCCCGGGATATACACGCCGGCCAGACCCTCCAGCCGACCCCCGACGGTGTGGCAGGCTTCGCAGGACAAGGCCATCTCTGCCGGAGCCACCATGTGCGTCACAGGCCAGTACATGCGGGTTTCGACAAACCCATGGCGACCGCTGAATTCCGCATCGGTCTGCCCGACCCGCCGAGCCTCGGCCATGCCGGCCTCGATCGCCCGGTTCCAGTCATAGCCGCGCCAGTAGGCGGTCTCGTCACGACCGAACAGCCTGGGCACGACGATATGCTGGTGCGCCTCATCGTAGGGCTGATGCCCCTCCAATACCTTGAACGGCCAGATTCTCGCGCCAGTGCTGCGGGCGCCATTGCGCCGCGGCTCGCCCTCCGGACGGTTGATGTCCACCGGCCGGGAAGGGTCGATGGGTTCGCCGACTTCCGTATAGCGCATCGTGCCATCAAACCAGCGATAGATCGGGGGATAGTTCTCGCGCCACTCGAAGTCGCCCTTCATCCCGTCGTAGATGATCTGACCCTCGTCGTCACGCTCGACCACGGGGACGCCCGCCTCGTTCCGCCGTCCGGCGGTCGACCAGTCCCACAGGGTCTTGGTCGCCAGTCCGCCGCGCGCGATCTCCGGCACATGGCAGGTCTGGCAGGCCATCAGCTCGGCATGCTGGTTCAACTTGTCGTGAATGCCCCGTGCGTGGGGGGTATCACCATGACAGGACTGGCAGGCCGGACGATCGCTCTCGCGTCCGGGGACGGCGATCCCATGCTGGGGCACGGCGGTCACCAGGTAACGGCTACCGGCCTGATCGTGGCCGGAGAATTCGTGGCAGGTCGAACAGTTGAAATCCAGGCCCTCCGGCGACATGTGGACGTCGACGACCCGGGAGGGTGCGAGCAGACTGCTGTCGAGATCGCCATGCTTGACTGCATCGCCTCCGCCACTGTGGAAATGGCAGCTGCCGCAAGTGGCCCGGCTGGTCTGACCGACGTTCTGGGCGACCTGGGCGAGGTCCACGGCCTCGAACATCCGGCCGCGGAACATCGTGTCCTCGTAGGCCGGATGACCCGCGCCCGTCGGGAATTTCTCGTAGGTGCCCGTGCGGTCGTGGCACACGAGGCAATCGACCTTGTTCTGGGCACTGAAATCGAAATGCTCGTCCTGCCAGCCATAGCCGACGTGACAGCTCGCACAGCGCTCATAACTGCCGACGATGCCGAGACAGAGGTTGTTCAAGGCGTGGCGCTTGCCGAGTGTCTGACCAGTGGTTGGGTGCTCGTAGCGCCAGTTCCAGTGGACACTGCCATGCACCTGGCTGGCCGCCTCGGTGTGGCAGCCGAGGCAGGCCTCGGTCACTTCGGGGCCGGAACGGAAGGGTCCCTGTAACTGTTCGAATTTGCTGTGATCGGCCGTGGTGGTGCGTGTTGGCGTCGGTGGTGCAGGCACTGGCGTGTCATCGGCGACGGGTGCGCCGGCCACAGCGTCGGCTGTCGCGACAACGGGGAAACAGGCAAGCGCTGCGGCCAGGGCGAATGCCAGCCAGGATGGGGCAGTCACAAGTCTCCTCCGAGAGGGGCCATGCAATGGGCTCATCAGGGAGTATTGCTGTCGCCGCTGCGGCGCACAATCGGGGTAAATACGGAGGTCGCTGCCGGAGAGTCAGAGGCGTTTGAGGCGTTCCAGATTGGCGTCGATCACCGCGTCACACAGCCGCTGCCAGGGTGCCCGAAACGCCTCAATCTGCTTGGCGCCTGCGGCGGTGGCACCGCCGCCGTACCGTTGGCGGAACTCGGCGGCGGTGGCGACATGGCGGGGGGCGCCGCCCTGGAAGCTCGCACCCTCTGGGAACAGCACAGCCCCCTCGACCGGGATGTCGCGCACGATCCGCTTGACCGCGGCCACGCGGTCGTAGAGGGAGCCCTGGGGGTTGGCGAAGGTGCGCCGGCGCTCGCCGTCGATCACCGTCCAGTCGTCCATCCGGTCACTGCCGAACACCGTACCGGCCACCTGCTTGACGTGGACCACCACGATCCCGCGACCGGTCAGCAGCACATGATCCAGATGAATCTCGCCACCCTCCCCGTCGGGCACCAGCACGTTATCCAGTCGCGCGCTGGCGATCTCGGCAAACAACCGCGCGAACCCCCGGTATCGGCGGGCCCTCGCCCGCAGTCCCCAGAGCAGGAGTCCTGCGGCCACCAGGCAGCCCAGCAACGCGAGGCCGTAGAGTAGCGGCGAGGATGGGAGCGACATGGGCTGTCCGGCTCTGCTCAGGCGCCGGCGAGCTGCCGCGCCAAGGCGTCCAGATCGGCAGGCATGCGGTGCTCTAGCGTGGGTCGCTCGAGAAGCTCGGCCAGCGCCGGCGGCACGGGAACCGGCGTACCCACCAGCGGTTCCACGATTTCGTGGAACTTGGCCGGATGGGCGGTGGCGACCAGGACCCAGGCGCATTCGGCCAGTGCCGCGTCGAACTGGTCGTGCACGCGCGCCGCCGTAGCCGTATGCGGGCACCACAGTTCGCCCCGTCGGGTGGCGTCGAGGCGGATCTGCTCGCGGATTTCCTCGTCACTGACGCTGACGGCGGTGACTTTTCCACGCAGGGTCTCGATGGCGGGAAACAGGTGACGCAACCGTTCCATGTTGGAGGGGTCGCCGACGTCCATCGCCGAGGCGAGCGTCTGGACACTGGGGCGCGCGGCATACTCACCGCTGGCGAGGTAGTCGACGATGGTGCGGTTGGCATTGGTCGCCAACACGATGTGTTCAATCGGCAAGCCACATTCCCGCGCCATCACGCACGCCTGAGCGTTGCCCAGGTTGCCCGTCGGGATGATGAACGAGGCGGGCCTGCCATGCTGGCGCTGATGCCAGAGGCTCGCGGCGGCGTAATACACGGCCTGCGGCAGCAGCCTGCCGATATTGATGCTGTTGGCTGAGCACAGGCGGTGCTGTCGAGCCATTTCCGGGTGTGAGAACGCCTGTTTCACCAGGCGCTGGCAGGCATCGAAAGGGCCGTCTACCGCGAGCGTGAGCACATTGCCGCCCCAGCAGGCGAGCTGGTGAGCCTGACGCGGGGAGACCTGCCCCTCCGGATACATCACCACGACACGAAAACCAGGTCGGCCGTGAAAGGCGGCCGCCACCGCGCCCCCGGTATCGCCCGACGTCGCCACCAGGATGGTCAAGGGCCGCGCGTCAGCCTCGCTGTCGCCCAGTCGCGCCATGCACGCGGCGAGGAAGCGCGCACCGACGTCCTTGAACGCCGCCGTTGGGCCGTGAAAGAGCTCCAGCACACTCAAGTGCGCCTCGGCGGGCGGCAGCGCCCGCAGCACGATGGGAAAGGAGAATGCGTCGCTGCAGATGTCGTCAAGGGCCTCCTCGAGGCCGCTGCCCACAGTAAACGGCTCAAGAAACCTGACGCCGATGTCGACGATATTGTCGCAATCAGCGAAGGTGTCGGTGGCGAATTGCGGCAGCGTGGCAGGCATGAACAGTCCGCCGTCGGGCGCCAGGCCCCGCAACAGCGCCTCCTCCAGCCCGACCGGTCCGGCACCGCGTGTGCTCACATAGTCCATGCTGCGCATCCCTACAACGGTCCGGCCAGTACGCTCGTCAGACGCAACAGATCAGCGAATACGCCCCCGGCGGTCACCTCGGGCCCGGCCCCGGGGCCCTGAATGATCAGCGGATTCTCGCTGTAGCGCCGGGTCTGGAACTGCACGATGTTATCGGTCAGGTTGATCCGTGCAAACGGGTGGTCGCGGTTGAAGCGCGCAAGCTCGACGGATGCCCGGCCATTGGCGATATCCAGAGTGCCGACGTAACGCAGCACCTGCCCTTCGGCGTCGGCCTCGCGGACCAATGCGCCCATCGCCTCATCGTGTGCCTCGAGGCGATCCAGGAAACTCTCCACCGAGCCTGTCTCGAGGCCTTCCGGGACCAGGCTGCGGACGCTCAGCTCGGAGAGCTCCAGCGCCAGCCCGGCCTCGCGCGCCAGGATGATGGTCTTGCGGGCGACGTCCATGCCCGAGAGATCCTCGCGTGGATCCGGTTCGGTGAAGCCGCGGGCGCGCGCCTCACGCACGATTTCCGAAAACCGCTGGGTCCCATCGTACTGGTTGAACAGGTAGGCCAGCGTTCCTGAGAAGATGCCCTGGATGCTGCGGATCTCGTCGCCGGTATCGCGCAGGTCACGCAGCGTCTGGATGACCGGCAGGCCTGCGCCGACAGTGGTCTCGTAGAGGTAGTGGCTGCCGTGCTCACGACACTGGCGACGCAGTTCACCGTAGTCGCTCCACGGGCCACTGTTGGCCCGCTTGTTCGGCGTGATCACGTGGATACCGCGTGCCAGCCAGCCAGCATAGCGGCTGGCCACGGCGGCGCTGGCCGTGCAATCGATCAACACCGCATGTGGCAGATGGTCGGCCTGGACGTGCTCGACGAAGCGCTCCAGATCGGTGGGCTCACCGTCGGCCGCCAGCTGCTCACGCCAGCGGTGGAGCTCGGCGTCGCGGTTCGCCAGCAACATCTCTCGGGAGGTGGCGATGCCACGGACCCGCAGGTCGAGGTTGAAATCCTGCCGCAGCCGCGCGCGCTCGGCCGCCAGCTGCTCGAGAAATGCCGCACCGACCGTGCCCGGACCGATCACCCCGATCGACAGGGTCTTGGCGGAGAGATAAAAGCTCGAGTGCACGGCACGCACCGCACGGGCCGCATCCACCCGATCGACCACGGCCGAGATGTTGCGCTCGGAGGCGCCCTGGGCGATCGCACGTACGTTGATGCCGGCGCGGCCGAGGGTGCCGAAGAAGCGCCCGGCAACCCCCGGAAGTCCGGCCATGCCATCACCGACCACGGCCAGAATGCTGCAGTCGTGCGTCACGCCCACCCGATTCACGAGCCCCTGTTCCAGCTCGCTGCGGAAGGCTTTCTCAACCACCTTGCGAACCTGGTCGGCAGCGGTTTCCGGGACCGCAAAGCAGATCGAGTGCTCGGAACTGCCCTGTGAAATCAGGATGACCGACACACCCGCCGTGCGCAGTGCGCTGAACAGCCGGTCGGCCGTGCCAGGGACACCGATCATGCCCGAGCCCTCCAGGTTGATCAGGGCGACGCCGTCGATGGCGCTGACGCCCTTGACCTGCGGCCCGGGCGGCGGATCGGCCGCCACCCGCGTCCCCGCACCCTCCGGATCGAAGGTACTGCGGATTCTCAGGGGAATGCCGTCGCGCACGGCCGGCGCCATGGTCTGGGGATGCAGGACACGGGCGCCGAAATAGGCCAGCTCCATCGCCTCGCTGTAGGAGAGATCATCGATGACCGCGGCCTCGGGGACCCGGCGTGGATCACCGCTCATCACCCCATTGACGTCCGTCCAGATGTTGATTTCCTCCGCGCCGAGCAGCGCGCCGAAAATCGACGCGGAGTAGTCGCTGCCGTCGCGGCCCAGCGTCGTCTGCAGCCCCTCGACATCACTGGCGATGAAGCCCGTGATCACCGCCAGACCTCCGAACCCACGGAGTCCGCGGGCTGCGAGACGCGGTGTCGTCTCCTCCCAGCACACAGCGGGGCCCATTTCGCCGGGTTCCACCACCAGAACCTGCCGGGCATCCAGCCACTCGACTGGATACGGCTGATCGCTACGCTCTGCCAGGTACGCCGCCATCAGGCGCGCTGACCACAGCTCCCCGTACCCGGAGACCAGATCCCGACTGCGGGGTGATGCAGCGCGCACCAGCACCAGCGCCTGCAGCACATGACGGATGTCT
Organism: Gammaproteobacteria bacterium; assembly: GCA_003567475.1. GTDB lineage: Bacteria > Pseudomonadota > Gammaproteobacteria > Steroidobacterales > PWYM01 > PWYM01. The sequence goes on from PWZL01000071.1 coordinate 34,717, forward strand.
GCACAGTCGCGCTCGAAGGCCGCAAGCAGCGGCGCCCGTGCCGATTCAGGAAGCAGCGCCTCGGCCACCTCCCGATAGCGTGTACTCAGCGAGTCCAGGCCCTCGTCGGGGTGCTCGCTGCCGCGAGAGGCAGCCGCCACCAACGAGAGCAGTGCATCGGTGAAGCCACCAAGTGCCGACACCACAATCGCCAGGCGTGGCCGCCCCTGCGTGACGACAATATCGCCGACGCGTCGGAAACGCTCGGCAGTGGCGAGGCTGCTGCCGCCGAATTTGTGAACGATCCAGGGCTGTTCGATCATGCAAGCGTCCGTCGGGAGTCAAAACTGCGAAAGCCTACCGCGCCCATAACACGGCCCGCAATTGCGCCACGTCGGCGGCATGTGCCGCCGCCAGCGACCGCGCCTCGGGATCGTCGCTGCCATAGCCATAGGCCATCAGCACTGCACGGATGCCTGCGGCCTGGGCGGCGCGCATGTCGGCGATCGAGTCGCCCACCAGCCAGCCCTCTCCGGGCCTCAGTTCCAGCCGATCCAGCACCGTGATGACCGGCAGCGGATCGGGTTTACTGCGTGGCAGGTCGTCCCCGCAGACCATGGCGCGGAACCGGATGTCGAGGTCGAGACTGCGCAACAGCGGCTCGGCGAACTCGCGCGGCTTGTTGGTCACGATCCCCAGCGCGACCCCTCCCTGTTCAAGATGCTCGAGCAGCGCCGGTATTCCGGGATACGGGGCGGCACCCTCTCCCAGGCATTCCCGGTAGTGCACTCTGAACGCGTCCACGAACCCAGCGAGGGCCTCGCGATTGCCGGCGTCGAGGCCGAGGGCCAGAAGACTGCGTCGCAGGAGAGTTTCCATCCCGCCGCCGATCCAGCCCCGCACCACAGCCTCCGGCTGAACCGGCAGACTGCGCTCCATCAGCACACGATTCACCGCCCGTGCAATCGCCGGGGCGGTATCGACCAGCGTGCCATCCAGGTCGAACAGCACGCCTCGCGGCGCGATCACCGGCCGCGTGCCGCGGCCAGCTCGGCGCGCATGCGGCCAATGGCCTCGGCGTAGTCGTCGGCCCCGAAGATGGCCGAACCGGCCACGAACGTATCGGCTCCGGCTTCCGCCACCCGCCTGATATTGTCTGTCTTCACCCCCCCATCCACTTCCAGGCGAATCGGCAGCTCGGCCGCGTCAATGCGCTGTCGCACTGCCGCCAGCTTGTGCAGGGTGGCGTCGATGAAGCGCTGCCCACCGAAACCCGGATTCACCGACATCAGCAGAATCAAGTCGAGTCGATCGAGGACATGGTCCAGCCAGCTCAGCGGCGTGGCCGGATTGAACACCAGCCCCGCCTTGCAGCCACAGTCGCGAATGAGCTGCAGGGTGCGATCGAGGTGCTCGGTGCTCTCGGGATGTACGCTGATCCACGAGGCTCCCGCGTCGGCAAACTCCGGGATCAACCGGTCGACCGGCTTGACCATCAGATGCACGTCGATCGGTGCGGTGATCCCATGTTTGCGCAGCGCCGCGCAGACCAGGGGGCCCACCGTGAGGTTCGGCACGTAGTGGTTGTCCATCACGTCGAAGTGCACGATATCGGCACCTGCGGCCAGCACGGCCTGCACATCCTCACCCAGGCGGGCGAAATCGGCTGAAAGTATCGATGGCGCGATCAGGTCTTCCATGCGGGCACGACAGCAGCTGAAGGGGGCGCTATTGTGCCTGCCCCGCGCCGGCCTGCCCAGCGGTGGCGGGGCGCACCAGGAACAGGTACGCCGCGGCAGCCCCCAGCGAGGCCCCGGCCATCACCAGCGCCACACCGAGCTCGGTGTGGTCCTGCAACATGCCGGTCAGCTGGGCCGCACCGGCTGCAAACAGGAATTGCAGGAAGCCCAGCAGACCGGCGGCGGCGCCCGCCTGGTCGGGTCGTTCACCCACGGCGCCGGAGGTGGCACTCGGCGCCATCAAGGCGTTGGCGAAGGTATGGCCCATCGCGGGCAAGATGAATGCCAGCGGCACAGGCACGCCAATGCTTGCCTGGACGGCCACCAGCAGCAGTGTCGCGGTGACCGAGATCACGAGTCCCGTCTGCAGCATGCGGGTGATGCCTGCCCGTTGCGACAGCCGCCCGGCAAGGGCGAAGCCCATCAGCGACGCTCCGGCGGTCAGCATGTACCAGGCGCCGTACTCGCTGGGGCTCAGACCCACATTACCGATCAGCAGCAGCGGCGCGCCTGCAATGAACGCCTGCAGCGCAGCCATGGAGAACGCGTAGTTCAGGGCGTAGCCCAGGAACACGCGCCGGCGCAGCAACGAGAACATCACACCGCCGGGGGTGGCAGCCTCTCCCGCCAGCGGATTACGCGTTTCCGGGAGACGGCGCCAGACAAACACCGCCACAGTGATCCCGACACCGATGGCCACCAGAAAATTGCTCCGCCAGCCCAGATGCTCGACGACCAGCCCGCCCAACAGGGGCACGAGGAGCGGCACGAGCAGCACGAATGCCGCCATGTAGCCGAAGATAGAGGCGGCGCTGTCGCGATCGTAGACATCACGGATCACCGCCCGGATCACGGTGATCACCGCGCCACCGCCGACCGCCTGGACGATCCGCCCGGCCAGCACGCCGACAAAAGGCTCGGCGGACCAGGCGAGCAGGCTGCCAAGGATATACAGGCCCAGGCCGACGAGTGCCACCGGCCGTCTGCCGAAGCGATCCGACAACGGACCATTCAGCAACGCGCCGGCCGCCAGGGCGAGCAGCGATAGACTGACCACCAGCTGAACCTGGCCGCTGGTCACGCCGAATTCATCGCGGATGGCCGGCAATGCCGGCAGCAGCAGGTGGGTACCAAAGGCCCCGACGCTGGAAATGAGCGCCAGCGCCGGTACCGGGATACGGACCGGTGCCGGTGTCACTCTCCGGGCTGTGCCTGGACGCTCACCACCAGTCTCCCGGTGTCTCGACACGCTGGCGCAAGGCCTGCAGCCAGCGTGCGCCCAGGGCGCCATCGATCGCCCGGTGATCGCAGGAGAGCGTGGCGCTCATCACCCGCCCGATGGCGGGTTGCCCGTCGCGCACGATGACCCGCTCTCCTGACCGACCGACCGCCAGAATGGCCGCCTGCGGGGGATTGATGACCGCCGCAAAGGCATCGACGCCGTACATACCCAGGTTGGACAAGGTCAGCGTGCCGCCCTGGAATTCTTCAGCGGCAAGTTTGCCGGTGCGCCCCCGCTCGGCGAGATCGCGCACTTCGCCGGCCAGCTCCAGGAGACTTTTGCGTTCGGCATCGCGAACGACCGGCGTGATCAGCCCACCTTCGGTGGCGACGGCAAAGGCCACGTCCGAGGTGCGAAAACGATGCAGCACCTCGCCATGGAACTGGACGTTCGCCTCGGGCACATCCTGCAGGGCCAGGGCGCAGGCCTTGAGCAGACAGTCATTGACCGACACCTCCGCGCCCTGGTCGCGCAGTCCGGCGCGGGCCTCCAGCAGGGCGTCCATGCCGAGCTCCACGCTCAGGTAGAAATGCGGTACGGTCTGTTTCGACGCCACCAGCCGCCGGGCGATCGTCTTGCGCATGGTGGTGAGTTTGACCACGTCATACGCGTCGCCGGCCGACCCGCCCGTCGGGGCCACTGCGGTGGCCGGCGCTGCGGGCCTCGAACTGCCCGTGTCGGCGGCGCGCTCCACGTCTTCGACCGAGATCCGACCGGCTCGGCCCGTGCCACGGACGACGCTGAGATCGACGCCAAGGCGACGGGCCGCACGGCGTGCGGTCGGGGTTGCCGCCACGGACTCGCCAGCCGACACAGGTCTGCTCTCGCCCTCCTCGCCCTCACCCTCACCCTCGCCCTCACGCTGCTCGGCACTCGCCGCGGCCGCTTTGACATCTTCAGCGGAAATGCGCCCGCCCCGGCCGCTGCCGCGGATCGTCGACAGGTCCAGCCCAAGCCGACTCGCGAGGCGACGGGCCGTGGGTGAGGCGTGGCTGTCGCCGACCGAGCCGGTTTGGACAGGCGTCGAGGTGGCGGTCGGCGTCGGGGCGGCCGGGACTGTTTCGGACTCACCGTCGTCGGTGAACGTCACCGGCCGGTAGCCGCGCACGAACTCGGCAATGACCTCGTCTGAGGTCTGTTCATCGGCAATGACCCCGAGCAGGGTGCCGATCTCGACCGTGTCGCCGGCAGCGACCACGATTTTCCGCAACACGCCCGCGACTTCGCTCTCGACCTCGTTGGCGATCTTCTCGCTCTCGATCTCCATGATGACCTGGCCGGAGGCCACCCGCTCGCCCTCGTCCACGTGCCACGCACTCAGCGTGCCTTCTGTCATCTCAAGGCCCCAGCGAGGCATGATGATCGGCGTCACGGTGCTCATGCAGATCAGCTCTTCAGGGTGCGGCGGACCGCCGCTTCGATGTCCTTCGGACCCGGCAGGTAGGCGCGTTCGAGGTTGGGCGCGAAGGGCGGCGGGGTATGCGGCGCCGTGACCAGCTGAATCGGTGCCTTGAGAGATGAGAATCCCTTGGAGGCGACCAGCGCGGCAATATCGGTGGCCGCCGAACAGCGTGGATTGGACTCGTCGACCACCACCAGGCGACCGGTGTGCTCTACGCTCTCGAGAATGGTCTCCTCGTCCAAAGGCGACAGGGTCCGTGGATTGACGATGTCCACGCTGATCCCGTCCTTCTCCAGTGCATCGGCGGCCTTCTGCGAGAACTTGACCATCCGGGAGATGGCCACGATGGTGCAGTCGTCGCCCTCGCGGACAAGCTCGGCCTCGCCGAAAGGCAGATAGAACTCGCCTTCGGGAACCTCGCCTTTGTCAGTGAACAGCGACTTGTGGTCGAAGATGATGACCGGATCCGGATCTTCGAGTGCGGTCATCACCAGGCCCTTGACGTCGGCCGGACTGGCCGGCACCACGACCTTCAGCCCCGGGATGTTGGTCATCATGCCGTACCCGGTCTGAGAGTGCTGGGAGCCGGCTGACATGCCCGCGCCGGTGTTGACCCGGATGACCACCGGACAGCTGGTCTGTCCGCCGAACATGTAGCGAAACTTGGCGGCCTGGTTCCAGATCTGGTCCAGGCACAGACCGAGGAAGTCGGAGAACATGATCTCGGCCACCGGCCGCAGGCCGCACAGGGCGGCACCGACGGCGGTGCCGACGATTGCCGACTCGGAGATCGGTGTGTCGATCATCCGCTGCTCACCGAACTCCGGCAGGAAATCCGGCCACGGGCCGAAAATTCCGCCGATGTTCCGCTGACCGGAGGCGCCGGCACCACCGGCGACGTCTTCACCGAGAATACAGATCCGCGGATCCTTGCGCATCGCCAGCCGGTAAGCGTCCGTGAGCGCTTCGCGATAGCTCATTACAGGCATGACCGCGATCTCCTAGTAGGTCGTGTAGACGTCGGTGGTGAGGGTGGCCAGATCCGGCAGGGGCGCCGCCATGGCCTCCTCCACCGCCGCATCGATCAAGGCCAGGACGTCCTCGTGCACCTGCTGCAGCGCCGATTCCTGGAGCCAGCCTTCGGCGGTGACCCGGTCACGGAATTTGCCGAGACAATCCATCGTCTGACGGAACGTATCGACTTCGTCGGCCGCCCGATATTTCTGGGGATCGCCCTCGAAATGGCCAAAGAAGCGGGTGCAGGTGAACACCAGTGACGACGGCCCCTCGCCATTTCGCGCCCGCTCCACCGCACGCCGGGTGCGCGCATACACGTCGAAAAAGTCGGTGCCGTCACCGGTCTCGGCCGGCATGCCGAAGGCCGCGCAGCGTTCTGCGAGGTCACGGGCGCCGATGGCATACTCTGCTGCAGTGTTTTCGGAGTAGCCATTGTTCTCAAAGACAAAAAGCGTTGGAACCTTCAGCACAACGGCCATGTTCATCGCCTCGAAGACGGTCCCCTGGTTGGCGCTGCCATCGCCGCCGAAACCCACCGAGACCCGCCTGTTACCGAGATTGCGAAAGGCCAGTGCAGCGCCCGTGGCCAGCGGTGGTCCGCCGCCCACGATGCCGTTGGCGCCGAGCATACCCTTGGAGAAATCCGCGATATGCATCGAGCCGCCCTTGCCACCGCAAAGCCCCCCAGCGCGCCCGTAAATCTCCTGCATCATCGGTTTGACTTCGCACCCCTTGGCCAGGCAGTGGCCGTGGCCGCGATGCGTGCTGACAATGACATCCTCGCGGTCCAGGGTGTCACACACGCCGACGGCAATGGCCTCCTGGCCCGAGTACAGGTGGGTGAAGCCCGGAATCATGCCCTTGGGCATCTCGCGATGCAGGCGTTCTTCGAATTCCCGGATCGTGACCATCCGGCGCCAGGCGCCGAGCAACTGCTCGGCAGACAAGGGCTGACTCATGCGACTCCCCCAACGGCGTTCAGGCTTCAGTTCTAGCGTTCAAGCATACCATCGGCGCCGTTTAAATAAACAAGCCTGACGGTTTTTTTCTAACCGCGCTCATCGAGTGCTTCGCCGATCAGCGCGAGAAAGCCGGCCTCATCGGCAACCTCGCCGACCCGTGCCGCATCGATGGTGTACCCCCAGCGATCGGCCATGGCCTGATAGCGTGGCCGACGATGTTCGAGCAGTGACGGAAAAACCCAGCGGACAAAGGCATCGGGTTCGATCTCTTCCGGCCCCGTCAGCCCGGCCTCCTGCAGATACCCGGCGATACTGTCATCCAGAAATCCCTCCTGGTAGTACATCGGCTTGGGCGTACGGATGGCGCGGTTGATCAGTTCACGCTCGAGCCAGGGCTCCGGGCGGAGATAGACGATCAACGTATGCGCCGCCAGAGCTTCCTCGACCTCAGGCTCATCGAGCTCGCACAGGCTGCCACCGGCATCGTTGATGAAGTGGTCGTAACCGTATATCTCGCGTGACTTGGCGATGAAGCCCGGGACATCCTTCATCGCGGCGATTTCGGCGTCCCGGTGCAGGCGTTGCCGGCGCTTGAATTCTTCGACCGGCAGTCCGCCCAGATCCTCGCGACCCAACTTACCGAGAAAACTGGAGATCGGCGCGAGGTTATGCACGCTGACGTTGCTGGCGATGTAGATCGAGTCGCTGCGCAGCAGATCACGGAGGAAATCCACCTGCATCGCCTTGCGCTTGATGTTGTCCAGAATGGGTTCATCGAGATAACGGGTACCGATCCGGTAATCCCCCGAGAAGTGGAACCAGTCGTCCTTGGGGAGGCTGTTCGCCAGCGTGGTCTTGCCCACGCCGGACATCCCGAGCAGCGTAATGGCCTTGTTCGGCCACTCGAGGAACTCCCGTCTGGTCATGCGCATTACCGCCATCACTCCCCTGTCCGACCGATTGCCGGCGCCTACGTTACCGCATGCATCGCGGCGCTACCATGCGTCTGGCTGCAGCACCACGCGTCTGACGGTAAGCTGTCGCCTATGGTGACTGCCCAAACGCCCGAGGTTCAGGTCATCGACTGTGACCTTGTCATTGTCGGGGGCGGCGGCGCTGGTCTGCGCGCCGCGCTTGCCGCCACCCTGGCCGATCCGGGTCTCGACATCAGACTGGTGTCCAAGGTGGTCCCGATGCGCAGCCATACGGTCGCCGCCGAGGGTGGCGCCGCGGCCGTCCTGCGCGATGATGACAGCTTCGAGCAGCACTTCGAGGACACGGTCAGCGGCGGCGAGTGGCTTTGCGATCAGCCCGCCGTCGAGGCCTTCGTCGCGGCCTGTCCGCGAGAGCTGAGCCAGCTCGAGCGCTGGGGCTGCCCCTGGAGCCGTCAGGACGACGGGCGCGTGCAGACGCGTTTTTTCGGCGGTATGCGGGTCCAGAGGACGTGGTTTGCCGCCGACCGTACCGGCTTCCACATGCTGCACACGCTGTTTCAGACCTCGCTGCGCTACCCGTCAATCCGCCGGCATGACGAGTTCTTCTGTACGGATCTGCTGGTCGATGAGCGAGGGCTGGCTGGCGTGCTCGGCGTGGACATCGCTGCGGGCACACCGGTCGTGTACCGCACTCGCGCGGCGGTGCTGGCGACCGGCGGTGCCGGTCGCGTCTATGCCCACAATACCAACGCCGGCATCGTCACCGGCGAGGGCATGGCGCTGGCTGGCGCCCACGGCGTGGCGTTGCGCGACATGGAGTTCGTCCAGTGGCATCCCACGGCGCTGCCAGGCAGCGGCATTCTGATAACCGAGGGCTGTCGGGGCGAGGGCGGGCTGTTGCTGAATGCCGAAGGGCGACGCTATCTGCAGGACTACGGACTGGGCCCTCCGGAGCCCTGGCCGCGACCGCGGGCGATGGAACTTGGACCGCGCGATCGCCTGTCCCAGGCCTTCTGGCAGGAAGAGCGTGCCGGGCGCACCGTCGCCACGCCGCAGGGTGGCGCGGTCCTGCTGGATCTGCGTCACCTGGGGGCCGCACGCCTGGCTGAGCGTCTGCCCATGATCTCTGAGGTCGCGCGGCGTTTCCTGGGCATCGACCCGGTGGCCACCCCCATCCCGGTTCGCCCGGCGGTCCACTACACCATGGGGGGGATCGCCACGGGCCTGGACGGGGAGACCACCCTGCCCGGCCTGTTTGCCGCAGGAGAATGCGCCAGCACAGGCATCCACGGGGCCAACCGTCTGGGGTCCAATTCGCTGGCCGAACTGCTGGTGTTCGGCCGTGCCGCGGGTGAGGCGGCGGCCGCCTGGGCGCGCTCAGCGCCAGCCCGCGCCGGGGGATCGCTGCAGCGCGACGCACAGGCGCACGCGCAGCACTGGTATGCCCAGCTCACCGGCGACCGGAGCGCCGGGCAGCCTCGCGTCGCCGAACTGCGTACCGCGATGCAGGCCGCAATGGAGGACGGCGTCGGCATTTTCCGGGATGCTGACGGCATGCAGCGAGCCTGCCAGACCCTCGGCGAACTGCGGGCACGCTACAGCGCCGGCCTTGCACTGGATGATCACAGCCGGCACTTCAATACCGAGTGGCTGTCCGCCATCGAGTTGGGACACTCGCTACAGGTCGCCGAGACCATCGCGCATGCGGCCTTGGCCCGGCGCGAATCCCGCGGGGCCCACGTGCGCCGGGATGACTGGTCGGCGCGCAATGACGAGAATTTTCTGGTTCACAGCCTGGCCTACTGCGATCCGGAGGGCCCGCCGCGGATTGAGCATGCACCGGTCAGGCTCACCCGTAGTGCCCCTGCCGAGCGCAGCTATGGCGGTGCCGGTGCGCGGGTCACACTCGACTGAGTCCTCAAGGATAGACCCATGACCGATGGTGACGCGATCCGCCTCGACGTGCTGCGCTGGCACCCTGACAGACCGGCGGCGCCCTGGTGGCAGAGCTACGAGGTGCCTTACAGGGCCGACAGCACGCTGCTCGAAGCCCTGCAGACCATCAAGGATGCGCTCGACGGGACCCTCACTTTTCGTTGGTCGTGCCGGATGGCGATTTGCGGAAGTTGCGGTTGCATGGTCAATGGCCGACCGGAACTCAGCTGCCATCTTCTGCTTCGAGACCTTGCACCCGGGCCCGTACGCCTTGAGCCGCTGGCGCACTTCCCGGTGATCCGCGACCTGGTGATCGACCAGCAGGACTTCCTCGAAAAACTGCCGGCGGTGGGTGCGTACCTGGTGCCTGCGGCGGATGCCGAGGCGGCCCCGGACACGCCGTCGCGTCAAACGCCCGCTCAGATGGCTGAGTATTATCAGTACGCGCAGTGCATCAATTGCCTGCTGTGTTATTCGGCCTGTCCCCAATACGGACTCAAACCGGATTTTCTCGGTCCCGCAGCGCTGGCACTGATGGCCCGTCATGACGCTGACTCACGCGATACCGGTGGGTCAGCGCGGAAAGCGGCACGTGATGCCGAGAGCGGCGTGTGGGACTGCACCCTCGTGGGGCACTGCACCGAAGTCTGTCCACAGGGTGTCGACCCGGCCCGCGCGATCAATCGCAACAAGACGGCCAGTGCCCGCGACTACGTCTTTGACCTGCTGATGCCGGGCCGTCGCAGATGACCCGTCCGGCCACGTGGCAGCGGGACATGCGTGGCTGGTGGCGGCGCGATCCGGCCTTCCGCCGCTACCTGCTCCGGGAAGCCACCAGCGTGGCGATCGGGGGCTATGCGTTGATGCTGCTGGCGGGACTGGGCTGTCTGGCCGCCGGCCCTGCGCCCTGGCAGAGCTGGCAGGGGCTGGTGATGTCGCCGATCGGCCTGCTGCTGCAGGCACTGGTGTTCGCCGCGGCGGTGATCCATTCAGTCAGCTGGTTTCGGCTGATGCCGTTGACGGTACCCCCAGTGGGTCGCCCGGGCCGGCGGCTCGGCGACACCGCGATTAGTAGCGCCGCCTGGGTGGCCAGTGCGGTGTGCTCGCTGGCGCTGCTGGGCTGGCTGGTGTACGGCGCATGAGCATTCGCTTTCGACGCTCGCACGAACCGCTGTTCTGGCTGCTCTTCGGGGCCGGCGGCCTGGTGGCAGCCTTGGTACTGCCCGCCGTGGTCGTGTTCACTGGCCTGATCGCTCCGCTGACTCCGCACTCGGCAGATGCAGGGCTGCTTGACTATGCCCGTGTGCTGACCCTGTTCGCGTCACCCGGCGCCCGGGCCGCCTGCGCGGGCTTCATCGCCTTGCTGGCGTGGCATGCCGCCCACCGTATCCTCCACCTCTGCCACGACCTCGGTGTTCACGGCGGCGCCGGACTCAAGTGGAGCTGCTATGGGAGTGCCGCAGCCGTCTCGCTGCTGGCTGGCGGGCTGGTTGTGCTGCTGCCATCGCCCTGATGCGAACGTGAACCGCGCCGAGTGTCCGGCGCCGCCCACGAACAGCGGCGCCGGAACGGACTCAGTTACGCGACTTGTCGATGATCTTGTTCTGGCTGATCCAGGGCATCATCGCACGCAGGCCTGCGCCGACCGTCTCGATGGGATGCTCGGCATTGGCCTGCCGATGTCTGTTCATCTCCGGATAGCCGGTGGCGCCCTCTTCCACGAACCGCTTGGCATAGCTGCCGTTCTGGATGTTCGCCAGCGCCTCCTTCATTGCCGCCCGTGAGGCCTCGTTGATGATCTTCGGGCCGGTGACATACTCGCCGAATTCCGCGTTGTTGGAAATCGAGTAGTTCATGTCGGCAATCCCGCCCTGGTACATGAGGTCAACGATCAGCTTGAGCTCATGCAGGCACTCGAAGTAGGCCATCTCGGCCGGATAACCTGCTTCGACGAGGGTCTCGAAGCCCGCCTTGACGAGTTCGACGCAGCCGCCGCAAAGCACCGCCTGCTCACCGAAGAGATCAGTTTCGCACTCGTCCTTGAAGCTGGTCTCGATGATGGCCGTCCGACCGCCACCGATGGCTGATGCGTAGGACAGCGCGGTGCGCTTGGCCTGACCTGAAGCGTCCTGGGCCACGGCGACGAGATCGGGGATACCGCGACCGGCCACAAACTCCGAGCGGACCGTATGACCCGGCGCTTTCGGCGCAATCATGATGACGTCAAGATCGGCGCGCGGCTTGATGGTTTCGAAGTGGATAGAGAAGCCATGCGCGAAGGCCAGCGTCGCCCCCTGGGCGATATTGGGCTCGATTTCCGACGCATAGAGCTCCGCCTGGAATTCATCGGGCGTCAGCACCATGACCAGCTCGGCGCCGGCGACCGCCTGTGCGACATCGGCGACTTTGAGCCCGGCGGCTTCCGCCTTGCGCCTGGAGTCGGAGGTGGCCCGCAGACCGACCGTGACGTCGACGCCGGAATCCTGCAGGTTGCACGCGTGAGCATGGCCCTGCGAACCGTAACCAATGACCGCAACACGCTTTCCGCGGATGATGGAGAGATCACAATCCTTGTCGTAATACACCTGCATGACATGTCCTCGTACCCGGGGTTCGACCGGGGGGTAATGAGCCTGCTTTGCAGTGTAGCGGCCCATTTGTATTGCGTAAAATGATATAAACGCAATAGATTGTTGCAGATTTAACAATAGTCATGGATACCCGACAGCTGCGTCAGTTTCTCCACCTCGCCGAGTCACTGCATTTCGGGCGCGCCAGCGAAGCGGCGCATGTCAGCCCATCGGCGCTCAGCCGCGCCATCCAGCAACTCGAGCGCGACCTCGGTGTCACGCTGTTCGATCGGGACCGACGCCGGGTCGAGCTCACGACCGAGGGCCAGCGTTTTCGTGACTGGGCACGGACAACCCTCGCCAGCCTGAGCGATCTGCGCGATGCGCTGCATCGCGACTCAGGCCAGCTTCAGGGTGAGGTCAGCCTGTACTGCTCGGTGACGGCGAGCTATAGCTTTCTCTATGAACTGCTTGCGCGCCTGCGGCGGGATCACCCCGGGATCGAGATCAAGCTGCACACGGGAGATCCGGAAGACGCCATCGCCCGCGTGATGAGCGGCAGCGAGGACATCGCCATCGGCGCCCGCCCTCGCCGCCTTCCGGCAGGCCTGGCATTTCGCGCGATTACCCGCTCGCCGCTGGTGTTTATCGAGTGTGCGCTCGACGACGACCCGCGTGTGCCCGCGCTCAGCGCGCCGCGGCGTCCGATCCGCTGGGGCGAAGTCCCGATGATTCTTTCCGAGCGGGGGCTCGCGCGTCAGCGGGTGGATGCCTGGTTCCGGGCCCGTGGCGAGACCCCCCGCGTCTATGCCCAGGTGGCCGGCAACGAGGCGATCGTCAGCATGGTGAGTCTCGGCCTGGGCATGGGGGTCGTGCCGCGTATCGTGCTGGACAACAGTCCACTGGTCGATCGGGTCCGGGTGGTGCCGGTCCGCCCCGCGCTGGAGCCTTATGAAGTGGGCCTGTTCACCCTGCGACGGCGGCTGAACACGCCCCTGCTCGCGGCGTTCTGGGCCCCGCAACTGGGCGAGTCGACGGCAAGGTAAACGGCCGTTTACTCGGCAAGCAGCAGGTCGGCAGCCTTCTCCGCGATCATGATGGTCGGGGCATTGGTGTTGCCCCGGATAAGGCGCGGCATAATGGAGGCGTCGGCAACGCGCAGGCCGACAATCCCATGCACCTTGAGCTGCGCATCCACCACCGCGTCGCGCCCGCCGCCCATGCGACACGTGCCCACCGGGTGGTAAAGCGTATCTGCCCGTCGGCGCAGCTCGGCGGCGATGTCTGCGTCGGTCACGAGGCTCTCCAGTGCATGAAGACTTTCGTGGGCCTCCGCCGCCAGCGGGGGGGCCGCGCCGATACGCCGGGCGATTCGGAACCCTGCAATCAGCATCGTCAGATCCTGCGCGGCGTCGAGAAACCGCGGGTCGATCAACGGCGCATCGCGCGCGTCGGGAGACGCGAGCCTCACCTCGCCTCGACTCGCCGGCTGGAGCACACACACATGAATCGAAAAGCCCGCCCCGAACACCAGACGACGGTTGTGATCCTCAATGATGGCGGGCGCGAAATGCAGCTGAAGTTCTGGCGGGCCCTCCCCGGCAGAACAGCGCAGGAACGCGCCCGCCTCGGCAATATTGCTCGTCAGCAGACCGTCACCGTGCCGGCAATAGCGCCAGACTTCCCGGGGCAGCCGCAGGGCGGTACCGAGGGTCAGCCCGTACAGCCCCGCGGCGCGACGCCGCCAGTTCAGGGTGTAGTCGATGTGGTCCTGAAGGTGTTGGCCGACGCCTGGCAGGTCCGCGATGACGTCGATGCCCAGTGCCTGCAGATGGGGTCCGGGACCTAGGCCAGAGAGCATCAGCAGTTGGGGCGAGCCAAAGGCTCCGGCACACACAACCACCTCGCGTCGGGCCGTCACGCGACGTCGCGTGGTGCCCTGCACGAATTCCACGCCGTATACGCGGCGCCCGGTCATGAGCAGTCGTGAGGCCTGCGCCTGAGTGACCACCGCCAACCCGGGGCGCTGGCGCACGGGCGCCAGATACGCCGTCGCCACACTGCAGCGGCGGCCCGCGGTCTGCGTGACCTGATACAGCCCGGCGCCGAACTGCTCCGGCCCGTTGAAATCCGTAGCCAACGGAATCCCCGAATTGCACGCAGCGGCGATGAATCGATGACTCCACGGGCTCGGCGAACGCAGGCTGGCCACCGACAGTGGTCCCCCTTGGGCATGCAGTGGTCCCGCAAAATCGAGGTTGTCTTCAGCCCGCAAGAAATACGGCAGGACATCCGCCCATGCCCAGCCGGCGTTGCCGGCGGCCGCCCAGCCGTCGTAATCGGCCGGATGACCACGGACGTAGATCATGGCATTGATGGCGCTGCACCCGCCCAGGGTGCGCCCGCGGGGCTGGAAGCCGAGCCGTCCGGCCAACCCCGCCTGCGGGACGGTCTCGTATCGCCAGTTGTAACGGGTCCCTCTGACCAGCACGGCCAGCGCGGCAGGTATCCTCAGCAGCGGATTGCGGTCCTTCGGGCCAGCCTCGAGCAGACAGACCCGGTGCTTGCCGGATGCACTCAGTCGGTTCGCCAGAACACACCCTGCCGACCCGCCACCCACGATGACGTAGTCGAATTCGTCCCCTGACGGGGGCGCAGCGCTCAAGGCGCGGCCACGATCCCGCGCCGGCTGTACCACTCTTCATCCAGCTGCCAGCGGACGAGGTGTATTGCCGGATCGGCTGCCACCAGGGACGAGGCGTACTCCTGGATCGACTTGAGTTCGGCGAACGCGGCCTGCATGCGCGGATCGTCGGTCGGCACATCCGTAAGGTCGGGAAAGGCCATGGCCAGAAAACGCGGCCCCGGGGCATGCACGTTACGCGGCGTGCTCATCGTGGCCACGCCGTTGTCGACAGCAAGCACCTGGAAGCGATAGGGATAGGCCGCCAGGCGAATATCGCCGCGCAACACCCGGTTCAGCCGGCTGACCTGCCGATCGCGCGTCGCCACATACCCCCCGACACCCACCATCAGGAACACGCCAAGCGTCATCAGGTAACGTCGTGTGAAGCGGTCCATTTCCGCCCCCGGGGGGTTGGCAGTCGCCGCAGGTAAAATGGTGGGCCGTGTAGGGCTCGAACCTACGACCAATGGATTAAAAGTCCAGTGCTCTACCAACTGAGCTAACGGCCCGCGGCTGCCGGCGTGCATGATACCGCAGGCGCCAGCACGCGCAAAACGTCTCAGGCGTAGCGGGTCGGATCCGGCACCCCGGCCGCGGCAAACCCTTCCCGGCGCAACCGACAGGAGTCACAACGTCCACAGGCCCGCCCTGCCTCATCGGCCTGGTAGCACGAGACAGTCTGCGAATAGTCGACGCCCAGACGAATTCCCAGGCGGATGATTTCCGCCTTGGTCAAATCGATCAGCGGGCTTTCCAGCTGCAGCGCACCGCCCTCGACAGTACGACGGGTGGCGACATCGATCACCCCCTGGAACGCCTGGATGAACGCAGGCCGGCAATCCGGATAGCCTGAATAGTCGACGGCGTTGACGCCGATGAAGATGGCCTCGGCCTCGAGCACCTCGGCCCAGCCCAACGCCAGCGCGAGAAACACGCTGTTGCGCGCCGGTACGTAGGTCACCGGAATCCCGGCGGCAGGCGTCTCCGGAACGTCGATCGTGGTATCAGTCAAGGCAGACCCCGTCATGCCTGAGCTGTCGATGGTGATGACGCGATGGGCCACCGCGCCGAGCGCCGTGGCCACGCGTGCCGCCGCGCCGAGCTCGGCGCGATGCCGCTGCCCGTAATCAAAACTGATCGTATGACAGGCAAACCCACGGTCTCGGGCCACGGCAAGCACCGTGGTCGAATCAAGGCCACCTGACAGCAGGACCACAGCCGGCTTGTCCTGCAGACCATTCATGTCTCAGCGCCCGGGGACATCGCCCCACAGCACCTTGTGCAGCTGCAGCTGGAAGCGCACGGGGAGCTGATCGGCGAGCAGCCAGTCGGCGAGTCGACCGGGCTCGAGTTCACCCCATGACGGCGAGACCAGCACCTCGCACCGCTGCTGGGGCGTGTATTCGACGAGCATGGCTTTCATCCAGTCGAAATCGGACCGATCGCAGATCACGAACTTCAGCTGGTCATGCGGTGTAAGTAACGCCAGGTTATCCAGGCGATTGCGGTGCATCTCGCCGGATGCTGGAGTCTTGAGATCGACGATGCGTCTGACCCGCGTATCCACAACGCTGATGTCGTACGCACCACTGGTTTCCAGCGACACCTCATACCCCGCGTCGCACAGAGCGGTCAGCAGCCCGGTGCAGTTGCGCTGCGCCAGCGGCTCCCCGCCAGTGACACAGACATGGCGCACACCATGGCTCGCCGTTTCCTCGAGGAGGTCGGCAAACTCGCGCCACTGCCCACCGCTGAACGCGTAAGCCGTGTCGCAGTACCGGCAACGCAGCGGACACCCGGTGAGCCGGATGAATACCGTCGGCCAGCCCACGGTGGCCGCCTCGCCCTGAATCGAGTGAAACACCTCCGCAATCAGCAGCCGGCGATCGGCCGGCAGCGACTCGCGCAGCGCCACCTGGCTCACGACCACCGGCTAACGTCCCTCAGCGCGCATCCGCTCCAGGCGCTGCTGTGCCAGGCGTGCCGCAGTGGTGTCGCCGAACTCCTCGACCACGCGTTGCAGTGACTGCCGGGCAGCACCCCAGTTCTGGAGTTCATAGTTCGTGTAACCCAGCTTGAGCAGAGCGTCTGCGTATTTCCGGGAGTCCGGAAACTCGTCGAGTACCCGTTGGAATTGCGGCAACGCCTCGCGGAATCGCCTGTTGACATACTCGGTTTCCGCCAACCAGTACTGCGCGTTATCGGCCAAGGGGCTGTCCGGGAAGGTCACCAGAAACTGACGGAACGCGTTTCCGGACTCGTCGTAGCGCCCCTCTTTCAGCAGTTCGAAGGCCGCCTGGTAATTGGTCCGATCGTCAGCGCCTGGCACCGGTAACTCACCTGCCGCCAGGCTTCCGGCAGCGCCGCTACTGGAGTCACCAATCGGACTCGGCAAGCCGAGTTGGCCGGTGCGGCTCTCCATCAGCTGCACCCGGTCATCCAGATCCACATACTGCTGCCGTTGCCGGGCCTGCGCCTGATCAAACTCGAACTGCAGGGTCTCGATCTCGCCGCGAAGCTCTTGGGCCTCGCGCTGCAGCTGATCGACCTCACTGGCGAGCATGGCGAGCGATTGGCTGTCGAGCATGCGCTCCACTCGGATCAGCCGCGCCTCCATATCGGTCAGGCGCAGTTGTACCGGGTCTTCCTCGGTAGGGAGTGCAACGCATCCCGCCGCGAGCACGGCCCCCAGCACCACGGGAATACACAGCCTTGCTCTGTTCATCGGGGTGTTCATGGCATTACTGGCGGTAGACGAGCTCGACGCGGCGGTTCTGCGCCCACGCCTGCTCAGTGCTGCCCAGTGCAGCCGGGCGTTCCTCGCCGTAGCTGACCGTCGACAGCTGATCCGCGGACACGCCCTGCAGCAGCAGGTAACGGCGGACGGAGAGCGCCCGGCGCTCGCCGAGACCGATGTTGTACTCGCGCGAGCCGCGCTCGTCGGTGTGCCCTTCGAGGCGGACCCGTCGGCGCGGGTTTTCCATCAGAAAAGCCGCATGGGCGTCCAGCGTCGGAATGAACTCCTGGCGGATATTGTCACGATCGAAGTCGAAGAAGATCGTCATGTTCGAGAGCACCGGATCGGCGGGATCGGGCTCCAGCGCCTCCATGTCACCCATCCGCGCGCCCCGGCCATCACCGCGGGTTGCGCTCGGCGTCGATCCGCCGATATCCCGGGTCCCGGTCTGACGGGTGTCTGCATCCTCCGGGGTGGCTGTGCCACGGCCCGCGCAGGCAGCGAGTACGCAGGCGAGCGCGACGATGCTGGCTGTTTTCCAGATATTCATGATGACGCGGTTTCCTCAGTAGTAGGTTCGAGAATTAAAGTCAGGCGGTGGTTCACGGGCCCAGCAACGGCGACCACGCCGGCTCCTGGACCTGCCCCTCCCGTACCCGCAGCCGCTGGCGGATGCGGCCGTCGACCGAGACAGTCGCCAGCACCCCGCGTTCCGCCTCGCGGGTAGCGTAAATCAGCATTGCACCGTTCGGGGCAAAACTGGGTGATTCATCCAGACTGCCTTCGGTCAGCACCAGGGTGGTGTTGCGCTCCAGATCGACCACAGCGATCCGGAAATTCCCCCCATCATTGTGCACCACCGCCAGGCGCCGCCCGTCGGCGGACAATCGTGGACGGGCATTATAGCGCCCTTCGAAGGTGACCCTCTGCGCCCGGCCCGGGGCGTCGGACGTGACTCGATAGATCTGCGGGCCACCACCGCGGTCCGATGTGAAGTAAATGAAGCGGCCGTCCGGCGACCATTCGGGCTCGGTATCGATGGAAGGGCTGTCTGTCAGTCGGGTGAGCATCTGGCTGCTCAGGTCGAGGGTGTAGATGTCCGGCCGGCCGGCTTCGCGCGACAGCACCAGTGCGAGCCGGCGGCCGTCGGGTGAGAACACCGGCGCGCCATTGATCCCCGCGCGAGCCGAGACCCGCTGGCGGTCGCCGGTACGCAGGGTTTGCACGTAGATCGCCGATTGACCCCCTTCGAAGGAGACATAGGCGATCCGACGCGCATCAGGTGACCAGGCCGGCGACATGATCGGTTGGGTCGACTCGGCCACCACTGCCTCGTTTTCGCCGTCGCTATCGGCAATGATCAGCCGGTGGGTGCGATTGGGCGGTATGCCGTCGACAGTGACATACGCGATACGCGTATTGAACGCCCCCGGCACCCCGGTCAGCCGTTCGTAGATCATGTCGCTGATTCGGTGAGCGGCGCTGCGCAGGCCACGTCGGTTCGCGGTCGTGCGATAGCCCATGAGCTGCTGTCCCCGAATGATGTCAAAGACCTGAAACTGGATTTCGTAGTCCTGGCCGGTGCGCTCCAGCAACCGGCCGATGACGAGGACGTCCGTGCCGAGGAGACGCCAGTCGCGATACTCGACCCCCGCCGCTGTACTGGGCCGGGACACCATGTCACGCCGGGCCATTGGGGTGAACAGCCCGGTGCGGCCCAGATTGGCCTCGATGACCTCCGCCATGTCGAAGGGCAACGTGCCCTCGCCTTCCCAGGCAAACGGCACCACCGCAATAGGCACTGCCTGGACGTCACCCCGCGTGATCTCCACCACCAGCTGCGCGCGCGCCGGCAAGGCCAGAATGGCCAGCAGCAGGAGACACAGGCTGGCGCGCAGGCTCAGAGGCAGAACGGTATCGGTGCTCATCATAATTCCGGTCTGAAAATGATCGTGAGATTGCGTTCGAACAGCGCAGGATCGGGAGGTTCCGGCAGGGGCGAGGCCCGATAGACCGCCGCCTCGATGGATCTGCGGACCGCCTCGTCGCCATTGCAGGCGCCGATGCTGACGTCCAGTACCGTGCCGCCCGGCGCCTGCCGGACGTTCACCGTGCAGTTCAACCCCGCCTGCGCCGACGGAGGCCTTGCCCAGTTACGAACAATACGCTGCTCGATCATCCGGCGATACTGGTCGAGCAGACCGGCCTGCTCCGCACGCCGGCGCCGCTCCTCCCCCTCCATCATGCGACGCAACTCGGACTCGCGCTCAGCCTGGCGTCGTGCCTCTTCTTCGCGGGCCCGCCGCTCGGCCTCTTCACGGGCGCGGCGCTCAGCCTCTTCCCGGGCGCGGCGCTCGGCCTCTTCCCGGGCGCGACGCTCGGCCTCTTCACGGGCGCGGCGCTCGGCTTCTTCACGGGCCTGGCGCTCGGCCTCCTCGCGTGTCCGTCGCTCCGCCTCTTCCCGGGCGCGACGCTCGGCCTGCTCTCGCGCTCGACGTTCATCTTCGGCCTGCCGGCGGCTTTCCTCGGCACGGGCCTCTTCCCGGGCCAGCTGCTCAAGGCGCTCGCGCTCAGCCCTCTCGCGGCGCGCAGCCTCCTGCTGGGCGACCTCCGCTCGCCGACGCTCGGCCTCCTGCGCCTGTCGCCGAAGTTCGGCCTGACGGGCTTCTTCGGCTTCCTGGACCCGGCGAGTCCGGGCATCGAGCACCGCCTGTTCGACCACCACGGCCTCCATCACCTCCACATCACCGACCACCGGCACCAGTGCCGGACGTGGTATGCCGATCCCCACCAGTAACAGCGCAAACAGCAGCACATGCGCCAGCGTGGCGAGAACCGCAGAAACTCCATACTCCCGAAGGAACTCGCCCATGCGGGCTTCCCCTAGCGCTCAGTCTCGAGCGGTCCAGTGACAATACCGACCCTCGCGGCGCCCGCTTCCTGCAACAGTCGCATCCCGGCGACCACCCGTCCGTGCGTTACCGCCTGATCCGCCCGGACCAGCACCGGGGTCTCCGGTTCCCGGCGCATCACGGCGCTGGCCCGAGCGAGCACGGCGTCATCCGCCAGCGGCGTCTCTTCGTCACCGCCGATGTTCAGATACAGCCGGCCGTCGGCATCGATCGAGAGCACCAGGGGCTCATGGCGTTCGAGCATCTCGGCGTCCAAAGGTTCAGCGCCGACCGCAGGAAGATCGAGCTGTATACCCTGGGTGAGCAGCGGCGCCGTGATCATGAAGATGATGAGCAGCACGAGCATGACGTCGATATAGGGGACGACGTTGATCTCGGCCATCAGGCGACGGCGGCGGCGCGGCATCGCGTCCATGGCTCAGCTCCCCGCCGGCTGCGCGTCCGGCCTGCGCAGGTTACGCTGCAGGATACTGGAGAACTCGTCCATGAAAGTGTCGTAGCGCAGTTCCAGACGGGCGACCTGCTCGGAGTACCGGTTATAGGCGATGACTGCCGGGATCGCGGCGAACAGGCCCATAGCGGTTGCAATCAGGGCTTCGGCAATGCCGGGAGCGACCATTGACAGCGTCGCCGTCTGTACGTTTCCCAGCGCACGAAACGAGTTCATGATGCCCCAGACCGTGCCGAACAGCCCGACGTAAGGACTGGTCGAGCCCACCGTCGCGAGCAGCCCAAGGCTCTGCTCGAGCCGGTCCACCTCGCGCATCTGTGCCACACGCATCGCCCGACGGGCCCCCTCCAGCACCTGACCAGAGGCGAGACCCTGCTGCGTGTTCAGGCGACCGAATTCACGAAACCCGGCCTCGAAAATCCCCGCCATTCCCAGGGCGGGCTCACCCCCGCGATTGATACCCTGATACATTGAGGACAGATCGCCGCCCGACCAGAAACGCTTCTCGAAACTGTCAGCGGCACGCCGGGCCTCGCCGAGCAGCCGTCGCTTGCGCAGGATGACTGCCCATGACGCCACCGAGGCGAGGACCAGCGCCAGCATGACCAGCTGCACCAGCACGCTGGCATCGAGGATCAGGCGCAGGATGGACATGTCGTGATTCATTCAGGTTCTCCGAAGAGGCCGCGCGGCAAACGCCGCGGCTTGAAGGTAGTGGCGTCGATACACGCTGCTTGACAGTGACCGGTACATAACAGTTCACCGTCGGGCCCGTCGCGACGGATATCCTGGATGAAACGGAACCGGGCCCCGCGAACATCGGTGAGTTCCGCGCTGACATCCAGCAGATCGTCGTGGCGTGCGGGGCGCAGAAACTTGAGCCCTGTTTCGACGACTGAAAACACCAGACCCTGGTCAGCGGCCAGCAAAGCCTGACCGACCCCGCGGGCGCGCAGCCATTCGCTGCGGGCGCGCTCCATGAAACGAAAATAATTGGCGTAATACACCACGCCCTGAGCGTCCGTGTCTTCCCAGTACACCCGCACCGAAATACTGAACCGACTCAAGCGCGCGGCCTCAACGCCCGTCAAACAGATCGCCCTCGCGACCTGTGGGCGGGGACAGGCCGAAGTGCGCGAAAGCCGCCGGGGTCGCGACGCGGCCACGCGCCGTTCGCATCAGGAAACCTTCCTGAATCAGGTACGGCTCGAGGACGTCTTCGATGGTTCCCCGTTCCTCGCCGATGGCCGCCGCGAGGCTGTCCACGCCCACCGGCCCTCCCGCGAATTTGTCGATGATGGTCCGAAGCAGCTTGCGGTCAAGCATGTCGAAGCCGGCCGGATCGACTTCCAGCAGATCCATGGCGGCTCGGGCGACCTCAGCGGTCACCCGCCCGTCGGCTTCGACCTGGGCAAAGTCGCGCACACGGCGTAACAGCCGGTTGGCGATTCGCGGTGTCCCGCGCGAACGCGACGCGATTTCCCGGGCCCCTGCCGCCTCGATTGCAAGGGAGAGAATGCCCGCTGAACGCCCGACAATCGTCGCGAGGTCGTCGACGGTGTAGAACTCCAGTCGCTGCACGATCCCGAAGCGATCCCGCAACGGGGAAGTCAGCAGACCGGCTCGGGTCGTGGCGCCCACGAGGGTGAACGGCGGCAGATCAAGCTTGATGGAACGCGCGGCCGGACCCTCACCAATCATGATGTCCAACTGAAAATCCTCCATCGCCGGGTACAGCACCTCCTCGACCACGGGGCTGAGGCGATGGATCTCGTCAACGAACAGCACGTCGTTCGGCTGGAGGTTGGTCAGCAGGGCGGCCAGGTCCCCCGCACGCTCCAGCACCGGCCCGGAGGTCTGGCGAAGATTGACCTCCAGCTCATTGGCGATGATGTGGGCTAGCGTGGTCTTGCCGAGTCCCGGCGGCCCGAAAATCAACGTGTGATCGAGGGCCTCACCGCGCTGACGAGCGGCACTGACGAAAATGCGCATCTGCCGCAGCACCGCCGGCTGGCCGACATAGTCGTCAAGCCGGCGCGGCCTGATGGCGCGATCGAAGGCTTCGTCATCGCTCGAGGCGCCGGCGGTGATGAGTCTGGAGTCTGTGCTCATGGTCCTAGGCCAGGCTCTGTAGAACCTGACGGATCAGCTCTTCGGTGGATCTGCCCTGGGTCTCGAGCTTGCCCAGCATACGGGACACGTCAGCCGGCTTGTAGCCCAGGGCCACCAGCGCGCTCCAGGCCTCACCCTCGGCCGAGGGTGAGGCCCCCGGCGGAGCGCCCGGTGCCGACACGCCGGTGACGCCGGCCGGACCGCTGGTCACGCGATCACGCATCTCCACCAGCAGCCGTTCGGCGGTCTTCTTGCCGACCCCCGGAATCTTGGTCAGCAAGGCGACATCCTGTTCGTGCACGCAGCGGGAGAACGCCTCGACAGTAATGCCTGAGAGAATGCCGAGCGCGGTGCGTGACCCCACACCACTGACCTTCAGCAGGCTGCGGAACAGCGTACGCTCGGCCTCGCTGGCAAAACCATAAAGAATGTGCGCATCCTCGCGGATCAGCAGGTGTGTCAGCAGCGTGACCTCGGCGCCCGTCTCCGGCAGTTCGTAGAGTGTTGACATGGGGGCCTCGACCTCGTAGCCGACGCCCTGCACGTCGAGCACCAGCCTTGGGGGCTGTTTGGCCACGAGTCGCCCGCGCAGAAATCCGATCACGGGCGTCGCCCGCGGCCTGCGGACAGCAGCGCAGGCGCTGCGCGCATGTGGGCATGGCACAGCGCCACGGCAAGGGCGTCTGCCGCATCCGGACGCGGTGTCTCCGGCAGACCCAGCAGGATCTTCATCATGTGCGCCACCTGGTGTTTATCTGCCGCGCCGGTGCCGACGACAGTCTGCTTGATCTGTCTCGGGGCATATTCAAACACCGCCGCCCCGCCGCCGAACACCGCGCAGAGCGCCGCGCCGCGCGCCTGGCCCAGCTTCAGTGCGCTGTCTACGCTCTTGTGCACAAACACCCGTTCCACCGCGATCTCTGCAGGCGTGTGCTCACGGACCACATCGCTCAGTTGTTCGAAGATGCTGCGAAGTTTCGCCGGCATTTCCTCACCCACGCTGCGGATTTCACCCCACGCGAGGGCGCGGCTTCCGGCCGGCCCGTGTTCGATGATGCCGTACCCCGTGACCCGGGAGCCGGGATCGACGCCCAGAATGCGCAGCGGCTTGGACACGGCGCCCCTGGCGCTGGCCTCAGGAGGCCAGACGCTCGAGGATCTCCTCGGGAATATCGGCGTTCGAGTAGACCTGCTGCACGTCGTCCAGATCCTCCAGAGCCTCGAGCAGACGCATCATCGCGGCGGCATCCTCCTCACCCAAGGAGACCTGGGTCGACGCCCGCATGGTGATTTCTGCAGCCTCTGGTGCAAGCCCGGCGTCATTCATGGCTGCGACGACCGCATCGAACTCATCGGGATCCGTCAGGACTTCGAACGAACCATCCGCGTTCCCCACCACATCCTCGGCCCCCGCCTCCAGCGCCCGCTCCATCAGCACATCCTCGTCGCTGCCGGTTGGGTAGAGCAATTGGCCGACCCGGTTGAACAGGTAGCTCACCGAGCCGTCGGCACCAAGGTTGCCACCGTGCTTCGAAAACGCGTGGCGGATGTCCGCGACCGTGCGGTTGCGGTTGTCGGTCAACGCATCCACCATCACGGCCACCCCTCCGCTACCGTAGCCCTCGTAGCGGACTTCCTCGTAATCGTCGCCCTCGATCTCACCACTGCCGCGTTTGATGGCGCGCTCGATGCGGTCCTTGGGCAGGCTTTGCGCACGCGCCTTGTCGATCGCGAGCCGCAACCGTGGGTTGGCATCAATATCCCCACCGCCCATGCGGGCTGCCACAGTAACCTCACGGATGAGCTTGGTGAAAAGCTTCCCGCGCTTCTTGTCCTGCGCGCCCTTGCGGTGCTGGATATTGGCCCATTTGCTGTGGCCGGCCATGGTCTGTTCTACTCCCCGGCGCACCCGGGGCGCCGGCCTCTTGGCGGATAGTGACTCACCTCAGAACCGGATGCGCAGCCCGAGGTGAAGTCCGGAATCGATGTTTGCGTCCGAGGTGCGCTTGAAGTTGGCATTCACCTGTCTCAGGCCGAGATAGACCGAGGCGTCGCGCAAGACCTCGTAGCCGACATAGGCGCCCAGCTCGCGGTAGCGCGTGGCGCTGCCGAAGGTCAACACTTCCGGTGAGAACCACAGGTAGGCCCCGAACTGTATCCGGTCAGCCTCAGGCAGGTTCACGCGAACGTCGCCGCCCAGTGCCAGCGCCGAGCCGCTGCGGTTGCGCACGTCGGAATCGAAATACACGATCCGCCCGCCCAGACCGGGGCGGATTGCGCCAAGGTTGGGCAATGTGGTGCGCAGATCAAGGCGAGACGCGCCAGTTTCGAAACGCCCTTCGGCGGTGGCCTGCAATGCGGCATTTGACAGGCTGAGCTGGGTGAGATCAAACGCCGCGCCGTCGCG
>PWZL01000046.1 GCA_003567475.1 Gammaproteobacteria bacterium
AGCATCAACGCCGCGACGCCGATGTTGTTCATGAACGCCGAGAGCCCGCCGCCAGTGAGCATGATGACGGTCACCATGCGAAACTCGTTGGGGCCGGCGATCCGCAGCAGGTAGCGCCCCAGGATGTTGGCGATCCCGGTCCGCGTCAGGCCTTCACTCAGGATGAACATGGCCCAGACCGCAATCACCGCCGGGTTGCTGAACCCGGCGACGGCACCGGCCGGATCGACCAGTCCGGTCAGGGCGAGGGTGGCCAGCACCATCAGCGCCACCAGGTCCATGCGCAGGCGCTCACTGACGAACAGCACCAGCGCGACCAGCAGAATGGTCAGGACGAGTGCGATCTCAAGCGTCAAGCGCCGCTCCTCCGCGTACGCCGACGCCAGTGCAGCACATCCTCAGGCCGCCTCGTTGGCGCCCTGGCGACGCTGGAACTCCTGCTTGCCCTCGAGAATCAGGTCGTAGATCTCCTGCGCGCGGCCCCCGACCCGGCGGATCAGCCGCTCATGTTGTGGCCAGGCCTGCTCCACCCAGCGCGCCCGCTGCTCATCGCTCCACTCATGCACTTCGATGCCCTGCGCGGGCAGGCGTGCCAGAGTCTCGGCAACCATGCGCCGGGTCACCTCTCGGACGACCTCGTGACCACCGAAGGCTGATCGGATCACCGCCTGTTGATGCTCGTCGAGGCCGGCAAACCAGCGGGCATTGGCGAGGATGAAACCCTTGTCATAGCTGTGCCGACTGAGCGACAGGTGGCGGGCCTCGCTCATCACGCCCCCATAGGTGTACATCGTGGTCGAAGTCGCGCCACCGCGGATCAGGCCGGTCTGCAGTGACGGTACGATGTCCGTGAAGGGCAGCGACTTCGAGTCTGCCCCAATGCTCTCGGTGAAGTGCAGCGCCGCCAGCGAGGAGGCGGCGCGCATCGGGTACCCGCGAGCATCGGCTGGCTCGAAGATCGGCTTCTGGGCGTACAGGTTCACCCAGCCGATGTCGGTGTATTGCAGGACCACCAGCCCCTGCTCGGCGAACAGCTCGCTGAAGGGCTGGAACAGGTATTCGTCGAAAACGAAGTCCACCTCCTCGATGGAGTCGAACAGGAAAGGGGCTGAGACCACCGCGATTTCGGGGACGATCGTGGCCAGTCCCTGGAAGGAGCCGCCACCGACCTGGATTCGCCGCCCGCGGCGCAGCTCCGAGAGCATGGTCTCTTCCGGGCCGGCTTCACCGCGCACCAGCATCACGGGATCGAGCGTGTCACCCGCCTGTTCGCGGACGTTGCTCTCGAAGCGCAGCCAGTGTTGTTCATCTGAGGAGCCGGAGAACATGAAGCCCCCGACATTGAAGCGCTGGGCCCCGACGGCGTCCTGATCCTCGTCGGGAGAGGCGCATCCGGCAATCAGTGCGGTGGCGATCAGGGGGAGCAACAGATATCGCATGGCAGATGTCCCGGGGGATGGGCGAGGTGCGGAGTGACCGGCGTCATGGTAAACCAGCCGACTGGTTTGCAGTGCAACGGTCATCCCTCTGTGGATCGACCGTCGGGCGCGGCAAGCAGTTCCGCCAGCGCCTGAGTGGTTTCCGGGCGTTCGTGGTGTCGCACGTGAGGGCCGGGAGGGGTCCGCGCGAGCGCAGGCGCATCCCGGCGATCCTCCTCGCGGGTGAGCAGGTGGACAGGACAGCCGACCGCGGTGAGCAGGGTGAACGCGTCTTCGTCAAGGGCGGCGCGCACCGGTGCCCCCCAGTGGGGCAGCTGCTTCAACAGCGCCAGCAGCGCATCCTGCAGTCCCTGGGCAGACCGCTGAGGGGTGATGCCCCGCCGGGCCTCGGCGGAACCGTCATACCATGGCCAGGCAATCTCCCGATCCCGCAGCAGATGCCAGAGCGTGAGCAGGTGAGTGCCGTCGCTGCGAGGGGCAATGGCCGGTGCGCTGTCATGGACGCGGGCCTGGCGTCGCGGCGTATCGTGCGGCGGGACGTCGAGTCCGGGCAGACCGGCCAGGTGGAGTGCCCGGACGCTGGCGGGAGGATCGACGGACAGTCGCAGTGCCAGCGGTGCGCTGCCGAACGCGGCATAGACCTCGCAGTCGTCGATCGCCTGCATCTTGAGCAGGGCGGTGAGCTGTTCCGCGAATGCGCCAGCCGTCGGCGACGCCTCGGGCAGGGGGTCCGAGTCGCCGGTCCCCGGCAACTCAGGCAGCAGTACGGTTTTGCCGCGGGCGGCGAGGGTCCGGAACAGCGGCAGCAGTTCGCTGGCAGCGCCCGGGAGCTCGTGGAGCAGCAGCAGAGGGCGCTCGGTCTGGCGTGCGCTGCGATGCATGTGGACGTGCAGCTGGCCGTGCGGCAGGGCGCAGTACATCGGCCCGCCGCCCGGCGGGGGCGTGCTCTCCTGCAGCCCCGGCAGGCCGCGCGGCCCGGGTCGGGCGCGGGTCGCCTCGTCGAACAGCTCGGCGAGTCTTGCGGCCCAGGCCTCACGCGCATCCGGGAGCCGCTCGACGCGCAGCCCCGCGGGCAGGGGCTCAGGGAGCGCCTCCAGATACGGGTAGAGCACGTCGCTGGGTCGACAGCAGATCACTGCCGGCCCCTGCACCGCCGCAAGGGCCGGGGCGGCCTGGTAGCGCATCGCCGCAGCGTAGGCGTCAGCGTAATGTGCGCCGGCGCTGAACAGGTCGAGGCTGTAGTCATGCAGCAGCGCGGGACTTGGCAGGTCGACGGCCATGCGGGTCTCGGCCCGCCGGTCGAACCAGGGGAAAAACCGGTGCATGTCGCGGATACGGGTCCATACCGCCGCCAAATGGCTGCCGTCGAGCGCCGGCACGAACGGGGCCATGTAGCGGTTGATGAACGCCTCGGACGGCGGCTCTGGCGGCAGGCTCAGCCCTTCCATGATCACCGGTCCAGCGAGACCGGGATGCCGGCGGGCATACTCCAGCGCGATCTTGGAACTGGTGTGGAAACCGTACACCGGTGCGCCGGTCAGTCCGAGCGCCCGGACGGCCTCGGCCAGCGCATCGGCAAAATCCGCAATCGTGAGCGCCGTGTCGCTGCACAGCGGGCTCGAGTTGCCATAGCCGGGCGTGTCCAGGGCCACGGCCGTGAAGCGCTCGGCGAGTTGCGGCAGCAGTGCCTCATACAGCCGCGAGGAGCGCGGCGAGTCGTGCAGCAGGATCACCGCCGGACCCGCTCCGGCGTAGCGCAGATGGACGGTACGGGCACCGGTGGTCACATAGCCGCGATGAACGGCGGCGGGCATCGCAGGGCCGGCGCTCACAGGTCCGTGAGCTTGGTGAACTCGTAGCCGCCGCCGCGTGGTCCCCAGACGTGCTCGCCTGCCTCGGTGAAGCCGCGGTCCCAGTTGGTAAAGCCGGTGGCTGTCACGCTCGAGATCGAGCGCATGAAGGCGGCGCCGCGCCAGGTGTTGCGGCAGTGTTCGTCGATGGTGCTGCCGGCGAACACGCCGGGCTCCACCTGCCGGTAGAGATTGTCGCAGCCGTCCTCGGCGCTCAGTGTGCCAGGATCCAGAGCCTCGAAACGCGCCGGGAACTGCCAGTCCCCGACATGCTCCGCAGCCTGCTCGAAGGTGTAGACGCGCAGGCGGATCGCGCCGTCGGCATCACGGAAATAGCGCTGGATACGCTGGCGATAAGGCCTCTCCTGCCCTTCGATCTGCTGCTCGGTGTACACCCAGTAGCCCTCGTCACGCCGGGGCCAGATGCGCACCGCCCGAAACTCCACGACCTGGTAGTCGCTGTCGCGCGCGGCCTGCGGCGCGGAGGTGAACACGCCCGTGTGATAGCCGACGATGCGGGCGAGTTCGGGGTCGGCCGGCTGAGGCGGATGGCTGGCGCAGCCGGCGACGAGCAGGATGACGAGCAGTGTGGTACCGACCCCTGCCTGGTGGCGCTGGGATGGCGATCGGATCATTGGGGCAACCTCGGATGGTCGAGCGCAGTGCGTGGCGACGTCCTGACTATACCGTGCCCGCGCGACCGTGCAACGCGACGCTGCAGTGGCTGGCAGGCGCGCGTAGAATCCGCCGCTTCGCGTCTGCGGAGGACTGTGATGGCAGCAGCCGAGAGCTATCGGCCGGGGCGTGAGCCCCGCGAATATGACCAGCCCCTGCGGGGTGTGCGCTACCGGGTGCGGGAATGGGGACCGGAAGAGGGGCGCCCGATACTGCTCCTGCACGGCTGGGGCGATTGCGGCGCGACCTGGCAGTTTCTGGTCGATCGGCTGCCGGCGAACTGGCGGCTGGTCGCGCCCGACTGGCGCGGCTTTGGCGACAGCGCCTGGAATCATGGGGCCTACTGGTTTCCGGACTACCTCGCCGATCTCGACGCGCTGGTGACCACGCTGTTCCCGGAGCGCGCGGTGGAGCTCGTCGGTCACAGCATGGGAGGGAACGTTGCCGCGCTGTTTGCCGCGGTGCGCCCGGAGAAAGTGCTGAAGCTTGCCAGTCTCGAGGGCTTCGGTCTGCGCGACACGCCGCCGGAGAAGGCACCGGGCCGCTATCGCCAGTGGCTGGACGAGGTTCGCGCTGCCGAGCCGTTCCAGACGTATGACGACAGCGCAGCACTCGCCCGGCGGCTGGTGCGCCGGCATCCGTATCTGCCACTGTCACACGCGCTGTTCGTCGCCGACGCCTGGACCCGGCGGGACGAGGCGGGACGGCTGGTGATCAAGACCGATCCGGGCCATCGCTGGGTCAACCCGGTGCTCTATCGTCGTGGCGAGGCCGAGGCCTGCTGGCAGGCGATCGAGGCACCGGTGCTGTTTCTGCTGGCGCGAGAGTCGCACTTCTGGACTGCCGAGGCGGCGCGCTTCATCGATCCGGATTACGGCGCGACACACTATCGGCAGCTGCAAGAGCAGTGGCTGGAGGCGTGCGGTCACATGTTCCACTGGGAACGTCCCGAGGCCGTGGCCGGGGCCCTGGTCGACTTTTTCGGGCAGGCGTGAGACCTGTATGGACGTACAGGTGACGGGTGTACTAGGCTCTCGGCATGAGCGAGCCCGCTGCCCCCGATCTGGCGTCCGCGTCCACCGATGATCCGTTCTCGACCCTGAACGAGGCACAGCGTGCGGCTGCGGAGTTCGGTCGGCGCAGTGGTGAGGGTCTGGTCGCCGGCCCACTGCTGATCATCGCGGGCGCCGGCACCGGCAAGACCGGGACGCTGGCGGCGCGCGTCGCGCGGTTGGTGCTGGCCGGCCACCCTGCCGAGCGCCTGCTGCTGCTCACCTTCAGCCGGCGTGCCGCCGAGGAGATGGGCCGTCGGACCCGGCACATCGTGACGCAGGTGGCCGGCGGTGCATCAGGCAGTGCCCGACTGCCCTGGTCCGGCACTTTCCATGGCATCGCCAACCGCCTGCTGCGTGAGTACGCGGCCAATGTCGGTCTGTCGCCGGGGTTTACCGTGCTCGATCGCGGGGACGCCGCGGATCTCCTCGACCTCGCCCGCCACGACCTCGGCCTGTCGCGGCTCGAGCGACGATTCCCCCGCAAGGAGACCTGCCTCGACATCTATTCGCGCACGGTCAATGCCGCGGCCGCACTTGAAGATGTGCTGACGCGCTGGTTTCCCTGGTGTGCGGATTGGGAGGCGGAACTGCGGCGGCTGTTCCGGCGCTACGTCGAACTCAAGCAGGCCGGCGAACTCCTCGATTATGACGACCTGCTGCTGTACTGGTATCACCTCATGCAGGAGCAGGAACTGGCCGACGCCGTGGGCGGGCGCTTCGATCATGTGCTGGTCGACGAATACCAGGACACCAACCTCCTGCAGGCGCAGATCGTGCGGCGGCTGAGGCCTGATGGCCGTGGGGTGACCGTGGTGGGCGACGACGCGCAGAGTATCTACGCCTTTCGCTCCGCCGAGGTCGAGAACATCCTCGAGTTTCCTGCGCAGTACACGCCGCCGGCCACGGTGCTGCGGCTGGAGCAGAACTACCGCTCGACCCAGCCGATCCTCGACAGCGCCAATGCGCTGATGGCGGAAGCCTCGCGTCAGTACGGCAAGCGCTTGTGGAGTGCGCGCCCGAGCGCCCAGAAGCCGCGCTACGTCACGGTCGAGGACGACAGCGCGCAGATCGACTACGTCGTGCGCACGGTGTTGGCCACGCGTGAGGCGGGGGTCGAGCTGCGCCGCCAGGCCGTGCTGTTCCGTAACGGCCACCACAGCGATGGCCTGGAACTCGAACTCATCCGCCGAAATATCCCCTACGTGAAATATGGCGGGCTGAAGTTTCTCGAGGCGGCACACGTCAAGGATTTTCTCTCGCTGCTGCGCCTGGGCGAGAACCCGCGCAATCGGGTGGCGCTGTTCCGGGTGATGCAGCTGCTGCCGGGCATGGGGCCGGCCAACGCCGAGCGCGCGTTCCAGTGGCTGGCCACGAACGAATGGCGCGTCGCCGCGCTCGCGCAGTTCACGCCGCCGCCGGCAGCGCGGGAGGACTTTCCGGCGCTGGTCGCCCTGCTGGTCGAGCTGGCGCGGCCAGAGGCCTCGCTGGTCGACGCCTGGCAGTCGCAGCTCGAGCTTGCGCGGCGCTGGTACCAGCCCCAGCTCGAGCGTCTGTACGCCGGTGCCCAGGCCCGCGTGGGCGACCTCGAGCAGCTCGAACAGATCGCCACGCGGTATCCCACGCGGGAACGCTTTCTCTCGGAGCTTACGCTCGACCCGCCACAGGCGAGCTCCGATCTTGCCGGCGCGCCGCTGCTCGACGAGGACTACCTGGTGCTCTCCACCGTGCACTCGGCCAAGGGCCAGGAGTGGGAGTCGGTATTCATTCTCAACGTGGCGGACGGCAACTTTCCCAACGAGTTCGCCACCGGTGACCCGGTCATGATCGAGGAGGAGCGGCGGCTGCTGTACGTGGCGATGACGCGTGCGCGCAGCGAGTTGCACCTGCTCGCTCCCTTGAGATACCACGTGCCGGGGCAGCGCCGCGGTGGCGACCGGCACGTCTACGGCGCGCGCAGCCGCTTCATGACCCCTGCGGTGCTGGAGAGTTTCGCGCTGCGGACCCACGGCTCCCCGGTCCACGGCGAGGGCGGGACGACACGGCCCAGTGCGCGAGTGGATGTCGCCGGGCGACTGCGTGAGCGGTGGTGACGCGGTTTACAGTCGCGCCTGTGCCGCGTCGGCAAGCTCCGGCAGACCGGGTGCGCGCAGTCGGCGGTAGTTGAGTACCTGGGTCGGGGTGCGTTCACTTGCCGTCTGTTCGAGCTCGCGTGCGTGATAGAGCGCTTCGGCCTTGTCGATGTCTGCCGGCAGGCTGTCCGGTCCGTAGCGCTCAGTGAGCCACGGACCGAGCACGGCCTGGGCCGTTGACATGATCGCGCCTGAGAAAGAAGTTCCGTCCGCGGACGAAACTGGTGGCGGCGGCGAGATCTGGAATGCGTTCCCGGTTTTCTTGCAGGCGTTGCCAGCGTGCAAGCAGGGTGTCGGTCAATGCCTGTTCCCGTCCCTCCTCGGCGAACAGCTCGTAAAGAATCGTGCCGTAGCTGAAAGATATCGGTCATCCCCGAAGACGCGGCGAACCTCGAGATCTGTCGTGCGATTCTCGGCCTGTGTCGAGGCCTCGGGATCACCTGCCTCGCTGAGGGGATCGAGCGAACTGAAGAACTGGCAGCCCTCGTGAGTGAGGGCTGCGAGGAAGGTCAGGGGTGGCTGTTTGCCCGGCCCATGACCGAGCCCGCGTTGCGGGAGTGGCTGAAGGCCGGCGCCGGGATCCGCGGACACTCCACAGGCGTCTCAACCGCGCGCCGCGCGTCAGGCCACGGCTGAGTCCCGGATCACGTTGCCGGACGTCGCCTGGGACGCTAGCCTTGCGGCCTCGCTGCCGGACTGGGCAGCGTCCGAGGGTGTGGTCATGCACGGTGTAGAGGCGCAGCAGAATTTTCCGACGGTGTCGTCGCCCACCGTCATGCAAGATTACCCCGGGGTGCGCGACAATGAGCGCGACGTCCTGCTCGAATACGTCACCCTCAGGCCGGGTATGCAGGTGCTGGATGTCCAGGCGGCCGGGGGCTATCTCTCGGACGAAGTCCACCGGCGGCTCGGCGGGGACGTGATCAACCTCTGCGTCGAGCCCAATCCGGAACTGCGCGCTCGGCTCGATCCGGCCTATGTGGTCATCGACAACCCGGTTGAGCGCTTCGACGACATTGCCGATGCCTCGGTCGATGTCGCCCTCGGGTTGATCGGTCTGCACCACAGTCACTCGCATCAGGCGACCCTCGGCGAGTCCGTCCGGGTGCTGAAGCCCGGTGGCGAGCTGGTCTTCTGCGATGTCCCCGCGGGCAGCCGACTGGCCGCCTGGCTCAACGAGTTCGTGGACGCCCATTGTCCGGCGGGACATGCCGGTAATTTCCCCGAGATCGGCAGTCTGCGGGCGCACTGCCAGGCGCTTGGCTGCGAGGGCGTGACCGAGGTGCTGCGGGACGTGCCGTGGATCTTTCCGAATCGTCAGGCGATCGTCGCCTATTTCCAGGGGCTGTTCGGCCTGACCGCCGAGGCCCCGCTCATCGACGAGGCGCTGGAGGACTATTTCACGCTCCGGGAACGGGGCGGCAAAGTGTGGGTGGACTGGCAGCTTCTGTACTGCCATGCGATCCGGCCGCGAGGGCGGTTATAACCATATAGGCATCGCATCTTTGGACGCCGGCCTGCCGGTGCCTAGCATGCGCTCCGGTTCTCAAGCATCGGAGACGTCATGGCCAGGCTCACCATCCACTCGCCGGCAACCGCGCCCGCGGAAAGCCGACCGTTGCTCGAGGCGGCCGAGGCGCGTAACGGCTTCATCCCGAATCTTCTTGGGGTGCTGGCCAGTGCCCCCGCCGCCCTGGAGACCTACCTCACCGTTTCCGGCATCAACGCGCGTGCGAGCTTCGATCTGGCCGAACGTGAGACGGTGCAGATCACGGCGGCGACCACGCACGGCTGTGATTTCTGCGTCGCCGGCCACACGGCCATTGCCCGCAAAGGTGGATTGCCGGATGAACTGATCGAGGGGCTGAGGGCGCAGGAGACGCTTGATGATGCGCGCCTCGAGGCCCTCGCAGCCTTCACGCGCGCCGTCATCGCCAGCCGCGGAGCGGTCAGCGACGAGGCCCTGGCCGCGTTCCGCGAGGCCGGGTACGACGAGCAGCAGGCTCTGGAGGTGGTCCTCGGCGTTGCGCTGGCCACGCTGTGCAATTTCGCGAATTCGCTGGCGAAGACCGAACTCAATCCGCAGCTTGCGCCGCATCGCTGGCGTCCGGCGGCCTGAACATGTCCCTGCTGCAGGCACGTCAGCTGGCCTTCGCCCACGGCCGGCGCCCGGTCTTCGAGGACCTGGACTTCGAGATTCAGCCGCGGGAGATTGTTTGCCTTGTAGGGCCGTCCGGCGGCGGCAAGTCGACCCTGTTGCAGGTGCTTGCAGGGCTCGCACCGGCGGCTGCCGGGGAGGTGCGGCTGCAGGGCGGACCCATCCGTTCCGGCGCTGATGGCACGGGGGTGGTGTTCCAGGCGCCGACACTGCTCCCCTGGCTGACGGTTGCGGAGAACGTGGCTTTCGGGCTGCGCTTCGGTCCGGCGGCCGGTCTGCCCCGGGCCGAGCGCCAGCGGCGCGTCGCGGCGGTACTGTCGCAGGTGGGGTTGACGGAAGATGCGCATCTGCGCCCGGATGCCCTGTCCGGCGGGATGGCCCAGCGCGTGGCGCTGGCCCGCGCGCTGGCGCGCGAACCCGCGTTGATCTTCCTCGATGAACCCTTCTCGGCACTCGATGCGCTGACGCGCGAGGCGATGCAGGACCTGCTGCTCGCCGTGGCGGCGGAGCATCGCAGTGCCGTGCTCATGGTCACCCACGATCTCGACGAGGCCCTGCGTATCGCCGACCGCATCGTACTGCTGAAGGGCTCGCCCTCGCGTCTGAGCGGCGACTGGCGTCCGCAGGGCCGTGCACCGAGGGTGCATCGCAGCGCAGGGCTGAACGCCTTGCGCGAGACCCTGCTCGATGCGCTGGGCGCATCGACGCTTGCCTTGCAGTCAGCCGCTTGAGGAGCCTGCCATGACGGACTCACGTGAACGCCCGCCTGTTGCAAGCCTGCCGCGGTCCCGCCGGGAATTCCTGAAACTCTCCGCGCTGCTCACGGGTGCCGCGGCCTGGCCTGCGGTGGCCCGCAGCGCAGGGGGTGACGAGCCGGTGCGGATCGGGTATCTGCCGATCACCGACGCCTCGCCGCTGCTGGTCGCTCACGCCCGCGAGATGTTCCAGGCGGAGGGTCTCGAAGTGGCCCCGCCGGTGCTGCTGCGCTCCTGGGCCCAGCTGGTGGAGGCCTTCATGGCGGGGCGGGTCAATGTCGTACACCTGCTCTCGCCGATGACGGTGTGGGCACGCTATGGCAGCCGGTTTCCGATGAAGGTGGTCGCCTGGAATCACATGGCCGGCTCGGCGTTGACCGTGGCGCCGGACATCACGACGCTGGAGGGTCTCGGCGGACGCCGCGTGGCGGTGCCGTTCTGGTATTCGATTCACAATGTCGTGCTGCAACATCTGTTGCGCAAGGCCGGGCTCGAGGGGGTCACGCGCCGCGTCCGGAGCCTGCAGCCCCATCAGGTCGGCCTCACGGTGATGGCACCGGCCGACATGGGCCCGGCGCTGGTGAATGGTTCGATCGCGGGCTTCATCGTGGCCGAGCCGTTCAATGCGGCGGCGGAAACCCAGGGGATCGGCAAGGTGCTCCGCTTCACGGGGGACGTCTGGCGGGACCACGCCTGCTGCGTCGTCGCCATGCATGCCGCAGATCTCGATGCCCGTCCAGCGTGGTCCCAGGGGGTGGTCAGTGCCATCGTCAAGGCGCAGCACTGGTTGCGCGACCACCGAGGCGAGGCCGCGCAGCTGCTCTCGAACGACGGCCCCGGACGCTACACACCCTTTCCCGTGGAAGTGCTCGAACGCGTGCTGGTGCCCGATGCCGCGCGGGAGGCTCGATACATCGAGCGTGGTGCGATCCGTCATCCGGACTGGCGCCAGGCCCGCATCGATTACCAGCCCTATCCCTTTCCTTCGTACACGCGCACGCTGGTGCAGATGCTGCAGGACACCGCCATCGAGGGGAACAACCGGTTCCTCACCAGCCTGGACCCGGACTTCGTGGCCCGGGACCTGGTCGACGATCGGTTCGTGCGCCTGGCGATCGCGCAGCTCGGGGGGCTCGGCGCGTTCGGGCTCGACGAGCAGTTCGAGCGCAGCGAAACCATCGTCATCTGAGCCATGCCCGGTGTTCGCGACATTACGCTGCCGCTGGCCGGCCTCGCCCTGCTGATCGGGCTGTGGTGGCTGGCGGTGCATTGGCTGGGCGCGGATGCGTTCATGGCCGCGCAGTTCTCGCCCGGCAATACCTGGCAGGCTGCGATGGAACTGGCGGGCTCCGGCGAGCTCTGGGTCCACGCCCTCTACAGTCTGCGTCGCGTCGCCCTGGGGCTGGTCATTGCCGTGGTCATCGGTGTGCCGCTCGGGCTGCTGGTCGGGATTTCCCGTGCATTCGCCAGCGCGAGCTCCGCAAGTGTCCAGTTCCTGCGGATGATCTCGCCGCTGTCCTGGATGCCGCTGGCGGTGATGGCCTTCGGCGTGGGCGATGCGCCGGTCGTGGCGCTGGTGGCGTTCGCCGCGGTCTGGCCCATCGTGCTGAATGTCGCTGCCGGGATTCGGGCCATCGACCCCCAGTGGCTCAAGCTGGCCGACAGTGTCGGTGCCGGCCGCCTTGCCAGGCTGACCCACGTGATGGTGCCGGCCATCGCCAGTCACCTGCTGACCGGTCTTCGCCTGGCCATCGGCCTCGTGTGGATCGTGCTCGTACCCGCCGAGATGCTCGGCGTCAACGAGGGGCTGGGTTATCTCATTCTCGATACCCGTGACCGCATGGCCTATGGCGAGCTCATGGCCACCATCCTGTTCATCGGTCTGCTGGGCTTTCTGCTCGACTGGCTGGCCCGCCAGGCCCACCGTCGGGCGGGTGGCCTGTCGGCCTGACCTGTTTTCGGAGTCCTTGATGAACGCCACCGCACGCCAACTCACCGTCCCCCAGCCGGCCAGCGATCTGCAGGGCCTCATCGCCAGCGAGCTCGCGCCGCGGGTGACTGCGATCGATCTCGAAGGCGAGTATCCGGAAGCCTTTCTGCGCGCGTTGGGCGCCCTGGGGGGGTTCGCTGATGCCGTCGCGCCCGAGTATGGAGGGAGCGGCCGCGGCCTCGCCGCGACGATCGATACCATGGCCACTGTCGCCGCGACCTGCCTGTCCACCGCGTTCACGCACTGGTGTCATACGGCCTGCGCGCGCTACATCCAGCTTTCGGACAACGCAGATGCGTGCGGGGATCTGCTGCCCGGCCTCGCCAGTGGACGCCTGCTCGGGGGCACCGGCCTGTCCAATACGCTGAAGTCCGCCAGCGGCATCGAGCCCTTCCGCCTGCGGGCTCGCCCGGTCTCCGGCGGGTATGTGGTCGATGGTACGCTGCCGTGGGTCTCCAACCTGGCTGACGAGCACGTCTTCGTGACCGGCTGCCCGGTGACGGGCGACGAGCGGCTGGTGTTCTTCGTCGTGCAGTGCAACCAGCCCGGTTTCCGCCTGCTCGACGGGGCGCATTTCACCGCGCTGGAGGGGACGGCGACACGGGCCTGCCGATTCCGCGAAGTGCGCATCGACGCGTCCCGGGTGCTGGCGCCTCCAGCGCGCTCCCTCGCCTATCTCCGCCGGATCCAGCCCGGGTTGATCCTGGGCCAGGTCGGCATGGCCCTCGGGCTGGTGCGTGACTGCATCAGACTGGTGGAGGAGGCCGGTCGTACCCTGAGCCATGTCAACGTCTTCGAGTCGATCCAGGCGGATACCCTCGCCGGGCGGCTCGAGGCGCTCGAGCGGGACGTGGCGGTGCTCGCCCCCGAGGTGGATGCGGCGGCGAGACACGATCACCGGGGGGACGGGGAGGCGCTGCGGCTGCGGGTGCTGCGCTGCCGGCTCACCGCCGGGGAGCTCGCCCTCGAGGCCGCGCAGGCGGCCATGCTGCACCAGGGCGCCCGCGGCTACCTGCGCACGGCGACGGCCCAGCGGCGGCTGCGCGAGGCCTATTTCATCGCCATCGTCACCCCGGCCCTCAAGCATCTGCGTCGCGAGATCGCCCGTCTGTCCGGCTGACGCACCGAATGCGGGTGCTATGCTCGCTGCCATGGGAGATCGACAAGGCAGCAGGGTGCGCAGCCACTGCCCGCGTGTTTCAGCCCGGCTGTTCGTCTGTGCTGTCGGCGGACTGCTGGCCGTCGGCTGCACGGCAGTGATCACTGCACCGACACCGATCAGCGATCCCGTCCCGGTCTATGTCCTGGACCACGGGCGACACAACAGCCTGGTCCTGGTGGTCGACGGTGAACGGCCCCTGCGCCTGGCCTACGGCGAGTGGGGCTGGTATGTCGAGGGACGGACGGGGCCGCTGCGTACCCTGAGTACCCTGTTCAGATCGACACCCGGTGCGCTGGGCCGTGCCGAATTGCGCGGCCCTCCTGTCCCGGGATGCTGGGCGGAACAGGTCCGCTCGGAGATTCGCGCCGTGCTGGGTTTCTCGGCCGAGCGCGCGGACGTCCGCGCGCTGGCAAGCGCGATCGAGCAGCGTTTCGAGACCGCCGAGCCCCCGCCTGTCGCCAGCCTGCGCCTCAATCTGGAGTTCATCGTCGCGGACCGGCCGTACACGCTCGCTTACAACTCGAATCACCAGGTGGTGGCCTGGCTCGAGCGTCTGGGTTTCGAGGTTCGTGGCGACCCCACGGTCGGACGTCTGCGCGCCGAAGATCCGGCGAACATCGTGCCCCTGGAGATGTTGCGTTGCCCACCGCCCGGCCAGCAGACTTCCGGCGATGCTGCACCAGAAGACGCGGACTCCGGGCCAGGCCTGGAGTCCGCTTCAGGGTGATTGACCGCCCGAGCGTGCCGGACGTGGCGGGTTTCAGAACCGCCAGCCGAGCATGACCGAATAGACCATCGGGTCGATTTCGACCTTCGGCCCGAGGACAGCGCCGTCGAGCTTGGCCTCGGTCCGGATACGGATCTTGCGCACGTCGACATTCAGGAAGAAGTTGTCGGCGAACATGATGTCGGCGCCCGCCTGCAGGGCCCAGCCGAAAGACCCGCCCAGACTGAGGTCAGCACCTTCGAGCGCGCCGGTGGTCCGTTCGCTGAAGAACGTCGTGTAGTTCAGGCCCGCACCCACGTACGGCTGGAATTGTGCTGCCGGGAGGAAGTGCCACTGCACCGAGAGCGTCGGCGGCAGGTGCTTGGTCGATCCGACCGTGGAGCCGTCGTCGTTCAGCCTGATGTCGTGCTTGAACGGCCACGCGCCGAGGACGTCCACCGCGATGTTGTCGGTGACCATGTAGGTCAGGTTGATGCTCGGCTTGATGTCGTCGTCGACATTCACCACAGGATGATTATTGGACTTGGGATCGACCAGCGTGACGCCGGCGCGCACGATCCAGTCGCCCTGTTCGTGAGCGGTGGCGGTTGATGTCCAGCCAGCCGCGAGCGCCGCGGCCGCGATGGCCGAGCACAGTACTGTGGATCTCATGGGGTACTCCCTTCGATGGTGTGGTAAAGCGCGCCCTATGGTGCCTTCACGCCGCGACAGCAGCGCTTGGGACTTACCCCAGTGGGTCTGCGGGGAGTGCGTATGGTCTTCGGCGGGGCTGATGCGTGCGGGATGGGGAACTCAGCCCGCAGGGTTCAGACGCCAGATCTCGAGGTTCACAGCCAGCGCGAAGCTGGCCCAGGCGATGTAAGGGACCATCAGCGAACCGGCGACATGGCTGATGCGATAGAACACCGCCACGGTCAGTGCGACCGACAACCAGAGCACGAGCAGGTTCACCAGCGCCAGGCCGATGTCATGGCGCCCGAAAAACGCCCATGACCAGCTGGCATTGAGCGCCAGCTGCAGCACGAACAGGGCCAGCGCCACGGGTCGCAGTCGATGATGATGCGTCCTCCACACCAGCCAGGCTGCGACCGCCATCAGGGTGTAGAGCAGTGTCCAGACCGCACCGAACACGAATACGGGTGGGGTCCACGGCGGTTTCTCGATCAGCTCGTACCAGGTGCCGGGCGTGAACTGCCCGGCGAACAGCGCGACCGCAAAACACAGGCCAAGGAACACCCCGAGGGCTGCGCCATCACGCCTCCGCCGACGCCGTCGCAGCACCATCGTGCGCGTCGGGTCGAAACGTTCGGCGCGGCGGAGAATCACGGTCGCAGACTCCACCCGCCGCCACGATGGCAGCAGTCACGCATGATAAGTGCCAGAAATTCCCCAGAGTTTTCCGCAGCATAGCTGACTCGGCCCGGCTCGGGAAGCTTTCCCCGGCTCGGTCATCCGGCAATAAAGACCTGCGGACGGGCCTTGTGACATGGGCGGAACGAACGCGAGGAGGTGACAGGTCTGTGGCAGGGCGATGGGGTAACCGCGGGGCTTGTGCAGGTCGAGCTTCAGCCCCACACGACCCACCATGTCGTCAATCTCCTCGCCGGGTTCGCCCGTTCTGAGGCCCGGCTGCATGACACACACTGATGAGGGTCTCGCTGGCGAGATCGAAGACGGTTCGCCGACCCGCCTGCCGCCGCCTGACGTCGTCGGATGGCACGGCTATACTCGCGCGCTATTCGCCGCGAGGGCCGACCATCATGGCTACCCCGACAGTCATCCTGCGTCCTGGACGTGACGCCTCGCTGCGTCGCCGCCACCCCTGGGTCTTCAACGGCGCGGTCGCCACACTGCGCGGCGCGGCCGCGCCCGGAGAGACGGTCGATGTCCACGCGGCCGATGGCCAGTGGCTGGCTCGCGGGGCATGGTCGCCCGCTTCGCAGATCCGCGTCCGGATCTGGACCTTCGACCCTGATGAAGCGGTGGACGAGGACTTCTTCCTGCGACGCGTGCTGCGGGCCGTCGCACAGCGCGAGGCCGATCCCTGGCTCTCGCTGACTGATGGTCGCCGGCTGGTGAACGGCGAGGGCGATGGCCTGCCCGGGGTGGTGGTCGATCAGTATGGCGGCGTGCTGGT
Source organism: Gammaproteobacteria bacterium (assembly GCA_003567475.1). Classification (GTDB taxonomy): domain Bacteria; phylum Pseudomonadota; class Gammaproteobacteria; order Steroidobacterales; family PWYM01; genus PWYM01. The sequence continues at coordinate 16,078 of PWZL01000046.1, forward strand.
GTGCCAGTTGCTGTCAGCCGGCGCGGAACGCTGGCGGGAGGCGCTGCTCCAGGCGTTGCGTGCCGCCACCGTTGGCGAAGTCCTCTACGAGCGCTCCGACAGCGATGCCCGGGGCCGTGAGGGCCTGGAGACGCGGCGAGGTGTGCTCGACGGCGCGTTGCCCGATCCGCTGGTGATCGTCGAGGGCCCGGTGAGCTATCGGGTCGACTGCGAGCAGGGCCACAAGACCGGGTTTTATCTCGATCAGCGTGAGAACCGTGCGTTGATGGACGTCCTGGGTCGCGATGCCCGGGTGCTCAACGCCTTCGCTTACACCGGCGGTTTCGGCGTGCGCGCGCTGGCGGCCGGCGCGCAGTCGCTGGTACAACTTGACGCTTCGGCCGATGCCCTGGCCCTTGCGCGTGCCCAGCTTGTCACCAACGGCCTCGACGAGCGACGGGTCGAGCATGTCTGCGCCAATGCGTTTCAGTGGCTGCGCGAGGCCCGACGCGAGCGGCGACGGTTCGACGTGGTGGTGCTCGACCCGCCCAAGTTCGTGGCCGCCTCGAGCCAGCTCAAGCGCGGGACCCGGGGCTACAAGGACATCAATCTGCAGGCGCTGGGGCTGGTGGCCCCCGGAGGCTGGCTGCTCAGTTTCTCGTGTTCCGGCCTGGTCGAGCCGCGGCTGTTTCAGAAGATCGTTGCAGATGCCGCACTCGATGCCGGTCGCGAACTGACGCTCGTGCGCTGGCTGCATGCCGGCAGCGACCATCCCGTGTCGGCAGCCTGCCCGGAGGGGCAGTACCTCAAGGGCCTGCTGTGCCGCGTGCATTGATCACGCCGTCGGCACGCTGTGTCCCGCGGCGCCTTGCAGTAGACTTCCCCGACACTGGAAACCCGCCCGCCCTGATGATGTCCAGGAGATGATCATGCCCAGCCCCCTGTGCCGACTGATCCCGCTGTTGCTTGGCGCGATGGTGCTCGCCGGCTGCGAACCGGCAGAGCGCGCGGTGCCGGAGCCGGCCGTGGAGACCACGGTGCCTGCGGTGGTCCCCATCGAAGAGGAGCGCCTGGTCACCGATGCCGTCGAGGCGCGCCTGGCGGCGATCCTGGCCGGTGCGCATCGCAGCGAGGCGCACCGCGCCCGTGACCGCTATCGCAACCCGGCGGCCACGCTGGCTTTTTTCGGGCTGCAGCCGGACATGACGGTGGTGGAGATCTGGCCCGGCGCGCAGGGCTGGTACACCGAGATCATCGCGCCGTTCGTCAACGACGACGGCCAGTATTACGCCGCGCATTTCGATCCCGACTCCGAACGCGAGTTCGCGCAGCGTGCATTGGCGGCATTTCGTGACAAGCTTGCCGGCGCGCCGGAACTCTACGGCAATGCCCGCATGACCGCGTTGGGGTGCCCGGATACGCTGGATATCGCGCCGGCCGGTTCGGCCGATCTCGTGGTCGCGTTCCGCAGTCTGCACAACTGGATGGGCGCCGAGTGCGCCGACGCCGTGCTGGGCGCGATTTACACCGCGCTGCGGCCCGGCGGTGTGCTCGGCCTCGTCGGCCACCGCGGTCGCGCCGATGAGCCGCAGGATCCGCGAGCCCCACGGGGGTATGTCCGCCAGGACTACGCCATCGAGCGGGTGGAGGCCGCCGGCTTCGAACTGGTCGCCACGTCCGAGATCAATGCCAATCCGCGCGATACGGCCGACCATCCCCGTGGGGTCTGGACCCTGCCGCCGATGCTGGCGCTGGGCGAAGAGGACCGCGAGCGCTATCTCGACATCGGCGAGAGCGACCGCTTCACGCTCAAGTTCCGGAGGCCGGAATGAGTCTTGTGGGCCGATACGCGAAGCCGCTGCAGCGGGGTGCGGCCGTGCTGGTTGGCCTGTGGATCGCCGGCTGCGGTGGTGCGGCGCCGGCGGATGCGAGTGAGTGGGTGCCGGAATCGACGCCGCCGGGGATCGCCGATGCCGAGGCGGTCAACCGGATGAGCGTGGCCCGTTATCTGCGGCTCCAGCGGGAGGCCGAGGAAGATGGCGCCTCGGCGATGCTTCTCGGGGGCTACGTCGCGGGGCTGTTCAGCGGTTTCGCGTATTTTTCCGAGGCGGGCGACGCGGCGGGCCTGGGTCCACTGCCGTTTTGCATGCCCTCGGGCCTCGCGCCCGGGCTGCTCGACTTGCTGACCTTCATCGACGAGGCGCTGGTGCCCTACCGCGAGGGCCTGCGCGACGCGGACGCCACCCTGTTGCAGACACTCATGTTCGACGCTCTGGCAGCGCGTTTTCCCTGCGATGTGGACGGCTCGGGCGACGAGCCCGCGGTCTGATCGCCTCAGTGCTGACCGAGAAACAGCCGGTAGGCCGGATCCGCGCTCTCGTCCCAGTGCGCATAGCCCAACTGGGCGAGATGGGTTTCGAAGGCGTCGCGCTCGGCTGACGGCACCTGGACACCGGCCAGCACGCGGCCGTAGTCCGAACCGTGGTTCCGGTAATGGAACAGGCTGATGTTCCAGCGATCGCCGATCGCCTGCAGAAAGCGCAGCAGTGCTCCGGGGCGCTCGGGGAACTGGAACCGGAACAAGACCTCGTCACGCAGTCCGGGGGCATGGCCGCCGACCATGTGCCGGAGATGCAGTTTGGCCAGTTCGCTGTCGCTGAGGTCGGTGACCGCATAGTGCTGCGCGCGCAGGGCGCCGATGAGGTCAGCTTTCTCGGCGGCGCCGTGGCGCAGCGCGATGCCCACGAAAATGCGGGCGGTGGTGGTGTCGGCATAGCGGTAGTTGAATTCGGTGACGCTGCGCCGGCCGATGGTTTCGCAGAAGGCCCGGAAGGCGCCCGGGCGTTCGGGGATTTCCACTGCGAGCAGGGCCTCGCGTTGCTCGCCGATGTCGGCGCGTTCGGCGATGTGCTTGAGGCGGTCGAAGTTGACGTTGGCGCCGCAGTTCACCGTGACATGACAACGGTCCTGTCCCGGGTTGTCGGCGAGCCAGCGCTTGAGCCCCGCCACCGCCAGGGCGCCGGCCGGCTCCACCAGCGTGCGCGTGTCCTCGAAGATGTCGCGGATCGCCGCGCAGATTTCGTCGGTGCTGACCAGGACGATCTCGTCGACATACCGCTGGCACAGACGGAAGGTCTCGTCTCCCACTCGTCGCACCGCCACGCCATCCGCGAAAATGCCCACCTCGGGCAGCGTGACGGGCTCGCCGGCCGCGAGCGCCGCCTGCATGCTTGCCGCTTCCCTGGGTTCGACGCCGATCATGCGCACGTCCGGGTAAAGGGATTTGATGTAGCAGGCGATTCCGGCCATCAACCCGCCGCCACCGATCGGGACGAAGATCGTGTCCGGGGGGGTCGGCCGCTGGCGCAGGATTTCCATGCCGATGGTGCCCTGGCCGGCGATCACGTCCGGATCGTCGAACGGATGAATGAACACAAGGCCTTCGGCGTCGGCGCGCCTGCGGGCCTCCGCGTAGGCGTCATCGTAGGTCTCGCCATGCAGCAGGATGTCGGCACCGAGCGCCTCGACGGCCTGCACCTTGATCGAGGGCGTGAGTGTGGGCATCACGATGATCGCGCGGGTGCCGAGCCGTCGCGCGGCGAGTGCCACGCCCTGCGCATGATTGCCGGCGGAACTGGCGATCACGCCACGGGCGCGTTCATCGGGGGTGAGGTGGGAGATCCGGTTGTACGCACCCCGCAGCTTGAACGAGAACACCGGCTGCAGATCCTCGCGCTTGAACAGCACGCGCTCACCAAGACGTTCACTGAGCCTGCGGGCCGGTTCCAGCGGGGTTTCAATGGCGACGTCGTAGACGCTGGCCTTGAGGATGCGTTCGAGATAATTGTCCATACGTCATGCTAGACCGGCAGCCACTGCGGGTCCATGACGGGATACCGGCTGACGAGACCGGTCAGTGCGGGGCCGGGCGCGCACGGCGCGCGGCCCCGCGAGGCGCGGTCAGGGACGACGCATGGGTCGGCGACCGGCGTCCTGGCGCGGCTGGGCCTCGTTGACCCGCAGCGGCCGGCCATTCATCGGGCTGCCATTGAGCCGCTGAATCGCCTCGTTGGCCTCACTCGCGGTCGGCATCTCGACGAAGCCGAAACCCTTTGAGCGACCGGTTTCCCGGTCCATGATGACTTTTGCCGAGCTGACCTGCCCGTACGCTTCGAACGCTTGACGCAACTCGTCTTCGGTCGCGGTGTAAGGCAGATTTCCAACGTAGATGTTCATACCACTGTCGTCTCATGCTCCGTGTCATTTGCAACCTGCATCGCACCCCCGGCCAATGACACCAGACCGGGCGTGGATGGCCGGTCCGGTGACCGACAGACGGAAGAAACGCGGGGGAATGTTCGGCAGGCGCGGGTTCGCCGGACGGTGACGCAACGGCATGGTCATGCTCAGAGGCTGTCGGCAGACGCTCGAACGGTTGGCTTGCCGCGATAGTACAACCAGTGCGCCGACGGGGTACAGCACTGCGTGGGTCCGCGTCAATATGTCCGGACCTTTCAGTCGTCGGCTGTGGGTGCCAGCAGATCTTCCATGCGCCGGGTCAACTGGTCGAAGCGATGCCGGGGAATACGCAGGGCACGCCCTGCGAGTGGCTGCAGCGAGGCTGTGAGCCCGAGCGTCGCAGCGGTATCTTCCGGCAGGTCAACCGTCAGCCAGGGGCCGTCGTCGTCGGTCAGGGCCAGCAGCCGGAACGTCTCGCCCCCGAAGGTTTCGAGCTCGATGCTCACCGGTGCGCTGCCTTCGTCGAACACGCTGTCGCGCCGGGCAAGCTCTTCCACGCGCAGCGTGGACAGCGCACCGAGCGTTGCCGAGGCGATCGTCGCGTGCAACAGGCGCCGCCCGTCAGGGATCTCGAGGACCGAGACATCGTTGGCGTCTTCCGTCTGGCGCTGCAGGCGGACCTGCTCACCATCAGGGTGGCGGATCGTGACGGTGGCAATCCCTGCTGCGGTGAGGTCCGGCACGGCCGGGTCCAGCCACTCGCCCGTGCTGCGGGCCGGGCGCAACACGCCGCTGACCAGCCAGGCGGTCGGTTCCCGGTTGAGTCTCACGTTCGTGTACGGGCCATCCACATTGCCGATCACGAGGGTGACGGGACCGGTGGGCGTCTCGAGCGCGAGTTCGATGCCGCTGGCGGCGGCATCCTCCATGGGTGCGACACCCAGGCGAGGCCACTGCGCGGGGTTGCCGGTGCGTGGTTCCACGCGGCGCGCTTCGGCGAGTGTCAGCAGCAGTTCGCGCAGCCGCCGGGTATCGGCCGGCCAGTCATCGCGTTCGGCCACCACCCAGCGTTCGCCGCGAAGCTCCAGCGTCGCCACGACCTCGGGTCCGGGAGCGGACACGCGCAGGGTGCTGAGTTCAGCAAATTCGCCGCGCAGTCCTGGCAACAGCGGGTCGTCGAGCCCGGACACACGCTCGTCGGCGAAGTGCAGCCAGGCCGCCAGCGTCAGCAGGAGAACCGCCGCCAGCCCGAGCACGCCCAGGGCCCGGCGATTCACGCCGGCGCCCTCCGGCGCCACACCAGCCCGCCGATGGCCGCCAGCGTCAGCAGCAGCGGGACCAGGCCGATGTTGATGATCTTCAATCGCCGGCCCAGCGCCTCGATGCTGGCCTCGCGGTCACGCTGCACTTCGCGAAGCTCCTGGCGCAACGCGACCTGCCGCTGGCTGAACCGGTCGATCTCGGCTTCCTGCTCGGGCGAGAGCAGCAGCGTGCCGGCATCCTCGCGCGCCGCCTCCAGGGCGGCCAGCCGCTGTTCGGTGTCGCGGAGTTCCTGCTCCAGGCGGGCCAGGGTCTCGCTCACCCGCGCATCAGCTTCGCGGCGCAGTGCTTCCACGCGGGTGAACGGCCGTTGGAACGTGGCACGCCCGCGCAACCCGAGCAACTCCTCGCTGCCCCCCAGGTAGTCCAGCGCATTGATGATGAAATCCCCATTGCTGGCAAACGGGTTTGGCAGCCGCTGACCGAAAAACGACTGGACCTGCACCCACATACGGTCGCTGGCGAGGTCGCTGTCGGCCACCAGCAGGAGATGGATGTCGCCTCGCGAGGAGGCAAGATGCTCGACGGCTGCGGCCTGCGGCGGCTGGTCCTCGTCGGCCAGAGCGGGTGGGCCGTCCGGAAAACTGCTGGGTACCGCTCCGGTCAGCAGCGCCGCAAGCGTGAGCGCCTGCCCCTCGGGGGTGAAACGCTCGCGCAGCGCCGCGGGCTCCGGCATCGCGCGAGCTTCGTCAGCCGGAATCCGTCCAGCCTGGGCACTGGTCTGGATCAGCGGTTCGACCCGCAGTGGCGTGTCCGCCTCGGCGAGGATATGCCCGGGGAAGGCGAAGTTGACCTGCTCGAGGCCCGCCGTCGTCACTTGCGAGGTGTTGAGGCCATCGCGGCGCACGCCCAGCAGGGCCAGGTGACGCTCCGGACGCTGTCCCGGGCTGCTCACGGTCAGTGCACTGACGTCATCGAGCACCACGTCGTCCGGGGGTACGCGAATCCCCCAGGCCTCAAGCAGCCGGTTCAGAGACGAGGCCGGCGCAGGCGCGACCCCGCCCATGGCCGCCATCGGGTCGGGGTCGTCCAGCTGTGCGAATGGATCGACCATCGCGAGGGTCCGCCCGCCCCGCAGCATGAACTGGTCGATCGCATAGAGGGTGTGATCCGGCAGTTCACGGGGGTGCAGCAGCCAGAGGATGTCGATCTCGGCGTCGATGGCGGTGGTGTCGCGCGGCAGGCTGCGGATCTCGTAGAGCCGTCGGGCCTGCTCCAGCACCACCCACGGGCTGGTGACCTGCCGGGTGATGGGATCGAAGCCGCCTTCGATGCCGAGCCCGGAGATCAGCCCCACGACCGGCCGCCGGGCGTCCATCAATTCGAAGACCAGCCGGGCGAGCTCATACTCGAGAAAGGCCTCCTGGGCCGGGTCGAGAAAGGGCAGCAGGGCTTCCTCGCCGACCGCGTTGGTGCCGGCCAGGCCAAAGTAGACGCGCTCACCGAGCGCGCCGATGCTCGCGCCGCGCAGCCCGAAAGCGCTCGCGCGATCCTCCGCTTCGGAAAACGGCAGCGGATCGAGCATCTGCACCCGCAACTGCCCTCCGGAGGCGGCCCGCATCTCTTCGAGCAGCTCGCGCACCCTCTGGGCATGGGTCCGCAGCGCAGGAAAATCCCGGGCACTGCGCTCGGAGAAAAACAGGTACAGGGTGATCGGCTCCTCGATCCGCGCCAGCAGGGTACGGGTGCCCGGCGAGAGCGTGTAGAGCCGGTTTTCGGTCAGATCCAGGCGCATGCCGCCGAGCAGGGCCTGGTTCGCGACCACCGCGGTGACGAAGACGACGGCGAGGATCGCGAGCATGCCTGCGCCGAGAGTGTTGGCGGCACGACGGTCCATGTCAGCTGGCCTTCTTCATGTCGAGCACCAGGGTGTTGGCATACAGGAAGACGCTGATCACCAGGGCGAAAAACACCAGGTCCCGCAGTTCGATCACCCCTCGCGACAGGGCGTTGTAATGGGTCAGAAACGACAGCGAGGCCACCGCCTCCACCAGCGCATCAGGTGCCCAGCCGGCGAACAGGTCGAGCACCAGCGGGAAGCCCGCGAGCAGAAAGCCGAAGCAGGCGACCACCGTCAGGATGAAGGCGATGATCTGGTTGCGGGTCGTGGCCGAGAGGCAGGCGCCGATCGCCAGAAAGCCGCCCGCCATCAACAGGCTGCCCAGATAGGCGGTGAGGATCGCCCCGTTATCCGGATCGCCGAGATAGTTCACCGTGAGCCACATCGGGAAGGTCAGCGCCAGCGCGAGCGCCGTAAAGGCCCAGGCGGCGAGGAACTTGCCGAGCACCGCCTGCCACAGCGTGACTGGCAGGGTCATCAGCAGTTCGATCGTGCCGCTCTTGCGCTCCTCCGCCCACAGCCGCATCGACAGTGCGGGCACCAGAAACAGGTACAGCCAGGGATGAAAGGTAAAGAACGCGGCGAGATCGGCCTGACCGCGCTCGAAAAAGCCGCCGAGGTAGAAGGCGAATGTGGCCGACAGCACCAGGAAAATCACCAGGAAGACGTAGGCTACCGGGGTCGCAAAATAGCCGGCCAGTTCGCGTCGCAGGACCACCGTCATCGGGCTCATGCGACCCCTCCGGTGGTGATGCGGCGGAACACTTCATCGAGTCTCCCGGATTCGAGGTGCAGCTCGGCGAGCGGCCAGCCCGCGGTGCGGGCCAGTTCGCTGATCGCCGGCAGAATCTCTGCACCCTGGTCGGGCAGCGCGGTGAGACGCTGATGGTCCCGTTCGACGGCGTCGACGCCCGGCAGGGCTGCAAGGGCGGTTGCCGCGGCCGCCAGCTGCGCGGGATCGCGCAGCCTGAGGCTGACAGCATTGTGATAACGGGAGCGGGCTTCCAGTTGTCGCGGCTCGTCATCGGCCAGCAGACGGCCATGCCCGATGATCATGACCCGGTTACACAGCGCATCCACCTCCTCGAGGATGTGGGTCGAAATGATGATGGTCTTGTCGGCCGCCATCTCACGGATGAGTGCCCGGACCTCGTGCTTCTGGTTGGGGTCCAGGCCGTCGGTCGGCTCGTCGAGAATCAGGATGGCGGGGTCGTGCAGAATCGCCTGTGCCAGACCGACGCGCCGACGGAACCCTTTTGACAGCGTCTCGAGGGTCTGGGTGGCGACACTGCCCAGGCTCAGGCGATCCATGACCTCCGCCAGCCGTTGCCGGCGTCTCGGTCCGCGCAGTCCACGCAGATCGGCGACGAAGCCCAGGAAGCCGGCGACCGTCATCTCGCCGTAGCCCGGCGCGCCCTCCGGCAGATACCCGATCAGGCGCTTGACCGTCAGCGGCTCCCGGGTGACATCGTGGCCGCCCACGATGGCCTGTCCGGCGCTGGGGCGGATGAACCCTGCGAGCATCTTCATGGTGGTCGACTTGCCTGCGCCGTTCGGCCCGAGGAAGCCGAGGACCGTTCCTGGCAGGATCTCGAAAGACAGGGCGTCCACGGCAAGCAGTGGACCGTAACGTCTGCTCAGGGCTTGCGTTCTGATCATCGCCGCATCCGGGGGAAATACTGCACACACGCGCCGCGCCATGCGGCAAACCTGGCGAACCGTCGCAAGTGCCGGCGCGTTCTTTCCCGTGGGACTGCGCCACCCGCGTCGGGTTCAACCCATCGCGCTGTCGGCGTCAGAATTTTTCAGGTCGCATGACTTCGACATCCTGCAGGAACAGGATCATGGCGTAGTCGCGGTAGTAGTGTTCCCGCAGCCAGTTGGCGATCCGTTCAGCCACGCTGCTGTCGCAGACCACTTCCACCCGGATGTTGCCGGCTTTCTCGAAGCCGCTCTCGCGGACACCGCGCGAACCCTCGCCATAGGCTTCGGTGATGGTGTAGCCGTGCGCCCCCCGCTGCTTGATCCCGGCAATGAGCCGGCGTTCCAGCGAGGCCTCGGTGATGATCGTCAGCAGCTTGCGTTGCATGTCAGCCTCCGGCGGTTGGCCATACGGCCTGCAGGATGCGGAAATAGAGGGGGATCCCGACCAGGACATTGAAGGGGAAGGTGATGGCCAGCGAGGCAGTCAGCGACAGCCCCGGGTTGGCTTCAGGCACGGCCATGCGCATTGCCGCGGGCGCCGCGATGTACGAGGCACTCGCGCCCAGGGTGGTCAGCAGCAGCGCCCCACCCAGGGACAGGCCCATGACCAGCGCGAAGCCTGCGCCGATGACCGCACCGATCAGCGGCATCACCAGCGCGAAGCCGAGAACGAACAGCCCGTGGCGGCGGATGGCGCCGAGCTGAGTAGCGGCGACCAGGCCCATCTCCAGCAGAAACAGCGCGAGAATACCCTTGAAGGCATCGAAGAACAGGGGCGAGATGCCTTCGAGGCCGACCGGGCCTGCAATCAGGCCGATGAGCAGCCCACCCAGCAGCAGGACCACGCTCTTGCCGAGGAACACCTCGCCCGCGAGGGCCCGCCAGCCGCCCTCGGGGCGTGCGCCACGGGCCAGCACGATGCCGATCAGGATGGCGGGCACTTCGAGCACCACCACGAAGGCCGCCACGTACTCCTCGAAGCTCACATCCACGTGGGCGAGAAAGGCGACAGCCACCGCGTAGGTGCCGACACTGACCGAACCATAATGCGCGGCGATCGAGGCGGCGTCGCTGCGGCCGAGCCCGCGGGAGAGCCGCAGCAGCCCGAAGGCGACCAGCCCGGTGACCGCGCCCATCACGGCGACCGCGGCGAGCTGGACGACAAGCTCGCTCGCGGGCACGCCGGACATGGCCATGCCACCCTTCATCCCGATGGAGAGCAGCAGCAGGACACTCAGCAGTTCATAGACCGCGGCGGGCAGGCGCAGGTCGGCCTTCAGGATCCCGGCGCCGAGGCCGAGCAGGAAGAACAGGATGACGGGATCGAGGGTCATGGTGATTCAGTCCTGCCGGGCGTGCCCGGTAAGCTCGGTATCGGGGGCCTGCACCCACGCGGCGATTCTGCCCGATCTGGCGCCGCCCCGGTACTGGCCGGGGACTCAGCGGGTCGGTGCGTGATCCAGCGGCACGGCCGTGGTGTACTTGAGTTCCTCCATGGAGAAGCTGGAACTGACGTCGGCAAAATCCACCCGATCGATCATCTGCTTGTAGACCGTGTCATAGCCGGCAATGTCAGGCACGACGACCCGCAGCAGGTAATCGATCTCCCCACTCATCCGGTACGCCTCGACGATCTCCGGAATGTCCTGGACCATGCGATGGAACCGTTCGAACCAGTCCGTCGCGTGGCGATTGGTCTTGACGGCCACGAATACCGAGACGGGGACATTGAGACGCGCGCGGTCGAGCAGGGCCACGCGCTTGCGGATATAGCCGCCCGCCTCGAGTTTCTGGATGCGCCGCCAGCAGGGCGTGGTCGACAGCCCCACCCGGTCGGCGATCTCGGCGGCCGACATCATGGCATCCTGCTGAAGCATGGAAAGAATCTGTTTGTCTTTGCTGTCGAGGAAGTCCATTTTAATAAAATATAGATTAATAGAAAAATATTGCTAGATGATACCGGTATAAAGCAAAAATCGTAACAATTTTCCGTTATCGGGCTGTTACGCTGGGGAGGGACAAACGCAGGGGGACCTTATGTCTGCAGTCGTCGATTTTCGGCACCGTCGTGATGCCGCTGGGCGTCGGCCTTCCGGGCCGACGCTGCCCGTGTCGCCGGCGCTGGCGCGCTACGTCGAGCAGGTGGAGACGCTGTTGGCCGGCGCCGCAGACGAAGCGGCCCTGGCTGCCCGTGTCGCCGGCGCCCTCGGCGAACTGGCCTGTGAGCGGGATCTGCTCACGCCGGAGCAGCGTTGCGGGGATGCGGACGGCTATACCCGCCACCTGCTGTATGCCGATCCCCAGGGGCGATTCAGCGTGCTGGCACTCGTCTGGTTGCCCGGTCAGGGCACACCCGTGCACGGCCACACCGCCTGGGGTGCCGTCGCCGTGCACGAGGGCCGACCGACCGTGGTGCTGTATGAGTACGAGCCGGGCTATGGCGCGCTGCCGCGCCAGGACATCCAGTGTGTGCCTGGGGAGGTGAGCTGGGTGCGTGCCGGGATCCAGTATCCGCATCGCATCTGCAACGTGAGCGACCGTCCGGCGATCACCCTGCATACCTACGGGCGTGACCTCAGCCGCAATCCGACCGGCATCAATATTCTCGTCTAGCGGTACGACCGGAACCCGGCGCTCGCGCCTGACCCTCTCCCCCCGACCTCAAGGGCGGGCGTCGGGTTCGCCGGTCATGTGGCCGGAACGGGCACCGCCCGCCGCTGTGATACATTAGGCCCCTGTGGCCGCGCCACCACGGACGGCGATAGCGGCCCGAACATCATGGCGAGCAGACCCAAGCCTCAAGAACGTCTTTACGAGATTCGCGCTGTCTCGAAGATGACCGGCGTGCAGCCGGTCACCTTGCGGGCGTGGGAGCGCCGCTATGGCGCGGTCGAGACCCGCCGCACCAGCACCGGTGGCCGGCGCCTGTACACCCAGGAAGATGTTCAGCGGCTGTCGCTGATCAAGTCACTGGTGGATCTGGGGGAGTCGGTCGGTACGGTTGCCATCCTGCCGACCGAGGAGCTGGCCGCCCGGCTGGAGGCGGTTCACGGGGCCCGGGCCGGTGAGCCGCGACCCGATGCGCTGGTCCGGGTGGCCGTTTTCGGGCCGCGGCTCGCCGCGTTGCTGCGCGGTGACTTCAGCCATCGGGGAATCGAACTGGTCGCCGTGCACAGCGACCTGGCCGCCTGCGAGTCGCTGCCGCCCGCGCTGGGCATCGATACCGTCGTGCTGGAATTCACCGGGGTGCACGAAGACACTCGTGAGCAGGTGCTCGGCTGTCTGCAGCGCGCGCGGGCCAGTCGTGCCGTGGTGATGTACGACTTCGGCAATCTTGCCAGCGTGGCCAGCCTCAAGGCCCCGCCCATCGCCGCCGTCCGGGGCCCGGCGGAGCCGGAAGATATCGCCCGGGCCTGCCTGGTCCTGGCGGTGCCCGGGCGGGCGCGCGTGGATCAGAGTGTGGTGCCGGAGACCACCGGGGAGATCCCGCGGCGGCGGTATTCGCGGGCCCGGCTCAACCGTCTGCGCGAATCGACCACCCAGATCGGCTGTGAGTGCCCCCACCATCTGGCGACTCTGGTCGGACAGCTCTATGCCTTCGAGGATTACTCGGCGGAGTGCGAAAACCGCAACGCCGAGGATGCACGGATGCACGCCTATCTTCACGAGGCCACGGCCCGCTGTCGCGCGGAACTGGAGGACGCCCTGTCGCGGCTGATCCGTTTCGAGGGTCTCGAGGACTAACCGCCGGCGTCCGCGTGCAGTCCGAGTGCCCCGGGGTTCATCAGCCCGTGGGGATCGACGCGGTCCTTGAGTTGCCGGACCAGCGCTGCCAGGGCGGGCTCGCGTGTCGCGAGGTAAGGATAGTCTTTGCCGACCTGCAGATGACTGGCGCCATTGGCGATGCACAGTGCCTGCAGCCGGTCCTTGATCTCCGCCACCAGGGCCCGGCCCTCAGGGTTCGGTGGATGCCGGGGCACTGCGGGCAGCAGTTCCGCCGGATACACGCGCTCATGGTAGGCCAGCAGTTCATCCTCCCAGAGAAACGTGGGTTCGTAGACGAACGCGTGGGTCGATACGAACATCAGCATCCGTGTCAGCCGGACCCGGTGCTCGGCCATCCGGGGCGCATACTCGGCGATCAGCGCCTCGACGTCGGTGTGGTGTTTCAGCACCCGCGAAAACGGCAGGATCGCGTGGGTGGGCTTCCAGCGTTCTCCGTTTGGCCCGAGGATGGGCGTCAGCGGCAGAAACGGATTGGCATTGAAATAGGTCGGGATGGAGGCCGCGACTTCCGCTCCATGGGGTTGCAGCACACGGCGCAGCACGGCGAGCTTCTCGCGAGCCTCGGCAATGGTGGCGCCCTCGGTGCTGAAGTGCGCGGAGTAGCTCGCGCCCCGCAGGAAATTCCGCCCGCCTGCCGCCAGGCGTGCGACCTGCAGCACGCCGTCCAGGGGATGGCGGGCGGAGCGAAATACCGAGCGTGCGGCCTCCCAGGTGTTGGCGGAGGCCATCCGGTCCAGCGCACCTTTCTGCTGGCGGGGATCCATGGCAAAGTTCTGCGCGACCACGCCGAGCCGGGCGGCCTCGATCATGGCGGTGAGGCAGCGCTCGCCGTCGGGGAAGCCGAAAGAGACCGCGGCAAACCCGCGAGGACGGGGCACCAGGCGCAGCGTGAGCCTCGCCTTCACGCCGAAGGCCCCGGCATCGCCGACGAACAGGCCCGTGAGATCCGGTCCATAGAAGCGGAAGTGGGGCAGACAGCCGTCCGCGCCTGCGGAACCCGTCCGGATGAGCTCACCGTTGGCCAGGATGACGTCCATTTGCAGCAGGGATTCGGCTGAGACGCCGTAGCTGCCGCTGCCGTAGTTGACCGCATAGTGGGACATGCCGCCCGCCACCGTGGCGGCGATGCCCGAAAACGGCCCCCAGAACGGCGTCCGCAGGCCTTGGGCGGCGAGTGCCTCGTGCAGGGCGGCCCAGGTGACCCCGGCCTCGACCGTGACATACATGTCTTCGGCGTTGATCTCGATGCCCTGCAGCCGTGAGGTGTCGATACATAGGCTGCCGGGACGCGTCGGGAGATAGGCGTCGGTGTAGGAGGCGCCGCCGCCGCGAACGACCATCGGCGCACGGTGCTCGGCGCAGACGGCCACCACGGCCTGCAGAGCCTCGACGCTGTCCGGACGGGCGACTGCGGCAAAGGCCAGCGGCGCGGCCCGGTAGATGTCGGTGGCATAGAACCGGCAGTCGGCCTCGCCGGTCAGGAGCTGCCCCTCGCCGAGGTGCTGTCGGAGCGCCTCGCACATCGCGTCGGTCATGCCAGGCGCTGCCGCAGCAGCCGTGACCTGACCCGTGGTCGCCATCAGCGGCCGTCCCGTTCGATACGGAAATGCCGCGAATAGTGACGGTCCATGATGTTCGCCTGGAAGCCCTTGACGTGTGGCCGAACCAGCCGCTTGCTGGTGTAGAAGTACAGCGGAATCAGCGGATGATCGGCCAGCATGACGCGCTCGGCTTCGGCCATCAGCGCGGCGCGCGCGTCGAGATCACGTTCGAGCTGCGCTTCGATGGCCAGTTCGTCGAAGGCCTCGTTCGACCAGCCGACCGTGTTCTGGCCGTGGCCCGTCTGCAGGATTTCCAGGAAGGTGAAGGGATCGTTGTAGTCCCCGATCCAGCCGAAGCGCATCACCTGCCAGGCGCTCAGGTCGCGGCGGGTCTGCAGCATCACCTTCCATTCCTGATTCAACGGTGAGGCGTTCACGCCAAGCACCTGTTCCCACATCGAGGCCACCGCCACGGCGATCCGACGATGGTTCTCGCTGGTGTTGAACAGCAGCTCCAGAGTCAAGGGATTGTCGGGGCCGTAGCCCGCCTCGGCCAGCAGACGCCGGGCTTCCGTGTGTCGCCGCTCGACCGGCCAGTCTGCCCACTCGAACTGCACCGGCACGTGGTTGGCGGTGCCGTCGGGCACGAACGCGTAGGCGGCGCGCTCGCCCACCCCGGTGACCCGCTCGACGATGATGTCGCGATCGATCGCCATGTTCAGGGCCTGGCGGACCCGCACGTCGTCGAAGGGCGGGCGGCTGAGGTTAATGGAAAAGTAGTAGGTGCCGAGGTAGGGCGCGACGTGCAGGGCGTCGGCCAGGTTGCGCCGAATCGAGTCGATCTGGGTGTTGGGAATCTGAATCGTGAAGTCGAGCTCTCCGGCCCGGAAGCGGTTGAACTCGCTGTTGACGTCCTCGGTATTGTGAAAATACACGGTGTCGATCTGGACGTTGTCGAGGTCGTGGTAGTAGGGGTTGCGGCGCAGGCGAACATGCGACTGCACCACCCACTCATCGAGCTGGTAGGCACCGTTGGAGACCTTGATGCCCGCCCGTGCGAAGCGGGGGCCATGCTCGGCGAGCGTGGGACGATGCACGGGGTAGGTCACCGAATGCGTCAGCATGCCCAGGAAATAGGGCGCCGGCTTTTCGAGTTCGATTCGAAGGACGCGCTCTTCCAGCGCGCTGACGGCCAGCTCGTCCACCGCCATCCGGCCCTCGGTGATCGCGCGGGCGTTGCGGATCGGCCAGAGCATCTGGGCATAGGTCGAGGCGGTTGCCGGATCGACGCTGCGGCGCATCCCGGCGGCGAAGTCCTCGGCGACCACCGGATCGCCGTTCGACCAGCGGGCGTTTTCGCGCAGACGGAAGGTGTAGACGAGTCCATCGTCACTGATCTCCCAGGACTCCGCCATGCCGGGCACCACGGTCGAATCGGCGGTCTCCGTGGTCAGGCCCTCGTAGAGATCCCGCAGGATCGCCGCCGCCGCGGTCTCCTCCGAGCGATGGGGGTCGAGGGTGTCGGGCTCTGCGCCGTTGCCGCGATGGAAGACGACGCCTTCGTCTGCCGTCGTCCGGGCCCCGGGTTCGGGCGTCTCGGCAGGTCCGCAGGCCGCCAGGCCCAGTGCGGTCAGCGCCAGCACTGCCGGGGCCACCCAGCCTGTGAAGGGGTTTGCTTGGCGTGATAGAGGGCTCATCGGGATCTCCAACTGGGGGCATGTCGTCGCCGAGTATAAGGGCTCGGCAGGGAGGCCGGCGCGTCGGCGGCGCTGTTAGACTATCCCATCCTCGCCGATGAGTTCCCGCGATGCCGACCACCGCCCCCCTGAGGACCCTGTATCCGCCGATCGAGCCCTGGTCGACCGCGACCCTGCAGACGTCGGATGGCCACGAGGTCTACTACGAGCAATCCGGCAATCCCGACGCCCCCCCCGTGCTGTTCCTGCACGGGGGCCCTGGCGGTGGCGGCGATACCAACGCGCGGCGCTTTTTCGATCCGGCGAAGTGGCGAATCGTGATTCTCGACCAGCGGGGCTGCGGCCGCAGCCGCCCGCACGCGAGTCTCGAGAACAACACCACCTGGCACCTGGTGGGCGATATCGAGACCATTCGCGAGCGCCTCGGGATCGAGCGCTGGACGGTGTTCGGAGGCAGTTGGGGCAGCACGCTGGCGTTGCTGTACGCAGAACGGCATCCGCAGCGCGTGGCCGGGCTGATTCTTCGCGGCATCTTCATGCTGCGTCGCCGTGAACTCGAGTGGTTCTATCAGCACGGGGCCAGCATGGTCTGGCCGGAGCGCTGGGTCGACTATCTTGCACCCATCCCGCCCACGGAACGGGGTGACCTGCTCGGGGCCTATCACCGGCGGCTGACGGGGGAGGATCGCGAGCAGGCGCTTCGCTGCGCGCGCGCGTGGTCGATATGGGAGGGCGCCACCAGTTGTCTGCGACCCTCCGAGGGCCTGGTGGAACGCTTCGGCGCCGACACGTTTGCCCTGGCGATGGCGCGCATCGAGTGCCACTACTTCGTGAACGGTGGATTCATGGCGCGTGAATCCCAGATTCTCGACGACATCGGGCGTATCCGCGGCATTCCCGGCGTCATCGTGCAGGGTCGCTACGACATGGTCTGTCCGGTCCACAGTGCCTGGGAACTGCACCACGCCTGGCCGGACGCTGACCTCCGGCTGGTTGCCGAGGCGGGCCACTCGGCGTTCGAGCCGGGCATCCTGCATGAGCTGATCAGCGCCACCGATCGTTTCGCCGACGCTGCGGCGTGACCCCACGGCTGATCCTTCATGCGGGTGCCGGGCTGCGCGAGCGCACCCGCGCCTCAGCCGAGCAGATCGAAGCGCGCCTTGACGACATCCTCACCGCGGCCTGGGCCGTGCTGACGGCGGAGGGCGCCCGGGCCTGCGTGCGCTACGCCGTCGAGCAGCTCGAGCATGAGCCGCTGTTCAACGCCGGTACGGGCAGCAAGCTTCAGGCCGATGGCGTGGCGCGCATGAGTGCGTCGATCATGTCGGCCGATGACGGCATCTTCAGCGGGGTGATCAACGTCGAGGGGATCGCCCATCCCGTGGTGGCCGCCGACCGCCTGCATGGGGTCCCCCACCACGTTCTGGCGGGTACGCCGGCGCTCGACTGGCTGCGTTGTGCCGGCTTCTCCGCCCATGATCCGGTGACCGACCAGCGTCGCGAGGAATGGCGCGAGGGGCGGGCCGGTCGCACCGGGACGGTGGGCGCGGTGGCGCTGGATGCCACGGGTGTGATTGCAGCGGCCACCTCGACCGGCGGTGTCGGCATGGAGCAGCCGGGTCGGGTCAGCGATTCGGCGACGGTCGCTGGAAACTATGCCAGCGCCATGGCCGGGGTCTCCGTGACGGGCGTGGGCGAGCATATCGTCCATCACGCCGTCGCGGCGCGCGTTGTGGTGCGCTGCACCGACGGTCTGGCACTGAGCGACGCGGTGCTCCGGACACTCGACGAGGCCTCGCAGCGCGAGTACCAGTTCGGCCTGATCGCCCTGGCCGCGGACGGCAGCCTCGTCGCCAACCAGACACCCGGGGTACAGACCCTGTATGCCGCCCGTTGCGGTGAGCGCGCGCTGAGTTTTCTGCAGGCGCCCGCCCTGCACTGGCCGGCGAAGCCGTCGCCGTCGTGATGGCCTCAGAGCAGGCCGCGCCGCACCAGGGCCTGGATGTCCTCTTCCTGCCAGGCGGTCATCTCGCTGCGCGCGGGAATTCTGTAGCTGCCGTCGGACTGGACGAGCCGGTTACAGGGCCGGAAGACAATGTCGCGATAACTTTCGGCAAAGACCTGCAGCGGGAGACGCGAGACCATATTGGTCAGGCCGGTCCGCCGCCGGGCTTCGCGCAGGCTTTTCAGATTGATCAGGGCGTGTGCCACCATGCTTTCGCCGCCGGCGTTGGCCTCGCACAGCACGTTGCCGTAGTAGTCGACGACGGTACTCATGCCGGAAGTCGAGGCGGCCGGGAAGGGAATGCCATCCAGCGAGGCGGAGTTGGCAGAGACGACATACGCCATATTCTCGATCGCGCGGGCGCGTTTGGCGACATCCTTGGGCGTGAGCAGCGGACTGCCGACTTCGCTGGTCGGATGCAGCAGCACTTCAGCCCCGCGCATCACCAGACAGCGCGCCACTTCCGGGTAGAGGATTTCCTCGGAGGCGACCGCAGCGATACGCCCGATCTCGGTGTCGGCCACCGGAAAGACGCCGTCCATGCCATAGAGGTCGAGGTATTTCTGCCAGAGATCGCAG
Organism: Gammaproteobacteria bacterium; assembly: GCA_003567475.1. Classification (GTDB taxonomy): domain Bacteria; phylum Pseudomonadota; class Gammaproteobacteria; order Steroidobacterales; family PWYM01; genus PWYM01. Next base: position 34,768 of record PWZL01000046.1, read on the forward strand.
GGCGAGGGCGCATACAGCGAGATCAGGCGGCGGTAACGCAACACGGTGTGACCCGCCGGGTCGATCAGGAAACAACACTGGAAGTACAGGTCGGGGAAGTTCGGGTCGGTCTCGTAGACATTGCCGCAAAGGAACACGCCGGCGGACTGGGCCAGCTCGGCCAGCGCGGCATACTCGGCGCCGGCCGGGTCGAGACAGGCTTTGGCGATCCAGGTCGGCACGTCTTCGCCCATCGGAAAGCCGGAAAGAAAGTACTCTGGCAGCACCACCAGTTTTACCTCGGTGCCGTTGTACTGGCGCACGAAACCCTTGCTCGAGCGCAGTTTGGCTCCGATCCGACGGATGTTGTCCATCATCACGCGGCGGGCTTCCACCGGATTGTCGATGGCGTTTACCGCCTCGGTGCTGACCTGCAGCGCCATCGCCGTATAGGGTTCGGGGGCGTGTGTGCTCTCGCTCATGCTTGCGTCCTGCTCAGGGCCTGCCGGGATGATACCCGACAGGGGTACCAGGGGTGAGCGGTGCGCTGGTCGCGGAGCTCGCCGCGATCGTCGCGCCGATCTTCATCGCCGCCGGCATCGGCTTCGCCTGGGCGCGCAGCGGTCGGGACTACGATGGCATCTTCGTGCGCCGGGTGGTCCTGCACATCGGCACGCCCTGCCTGATCATCTCGACCATCGGTCGTGCCGAGGTGGCCACCGAGGTGCTGCTGACCAGTGTGCTGGCCTGCTGGCTGGTGGTTGCCCTGACCCTGTCGACATTTGGGCTGGTGCTGCGTCTGGCCGGCCTCGATCGGCGTGTGTTTCTGCCGCCGCTGGTGTTCGCCAATGCCGGCAACATGGGTCTGCCGCTGGCCCTGTTCGCTTTTGGCGCGGAGGGCCTGGCCCTGGCGCTGGGCTTTTTTGTCGCCAACACCATGGCCCACTTCACCGTGGGCATCTACGTCACGGCCGGTCGGGCGAACCTGGGTGAGATGGTGCGTACGCCCATCTTGTGGGCAGCGTTCGTTGCGCTGTTCGTGCAGCTCTCCGGGGTGAGCTTCCCAGCGTGGCTGGACAACACCCTTGAGTTGATTGGTGGCATCACCATTCCGCTGATGCTCATCACGCTGGGCGTGTCGCTTGCGAGTATTCGAGTGGCTACGCTGGGACGGACCACGGTGCTGGCGCTGCTGCGCCTGGGGGGTGGGGTCGCCGCCGGCTGGGTGGTGGCGACGGTGCTCGATCTTGAGGGCGTTGCCCGTTCGGTGGTGATCCTGCAGTCGGCGATGCCGGCGGCCGTTTTCAATTACCTGCTGGCGCAGCAGTTCGGGCGCGCGCCCGCAGAGGTGGCCGGCCTCGTGGTCGTGTCGACAGCGCTGTCATTTCTGACCCTGCCGGTGTTGCTCTGGTGGCTGCTCTAGATGCTTGCCGGGCCGGCGGGCGGGCGTCATCATGGCGTCCGGTGTCGTTCCGGGAGTATCCAGATGATGATCCGTCCGTCCCCTGCCGTGCTGGCCGTCCTGTTGCTGGTGACCGTCGCGCTGTTCGCCTGTGGTCAGCCGCCGCAGGATTCGCCCGGTGAACCCGTCCTCTCGGCAGAGGATCACGAGGCCGCCGAGCGGATCGCCCACGAGCACGCGCATGATGCGCCGTCGGCGACGCCTGCGGTTGCGTCGCCACCCCGCACGCCCGTGGTGGCGCGCGCGGTGGAGTACGGCGATCTCGAGGGCGTGGCGCTCACCGGTTATCTCGCCATGCCCGAAGCCGAGAGCCCGACGCCACTGCCCGCAATCATCGTGATTCATGAGTGGTGGGGACTGAACGAAAATATCCGTGCCATGACCGAGCGGCTGGCAGGGGAGGGCTATGTGGCGCTGGCCGTGGACCTGTATCGCGGTGCGACCACCGAAGACCCGGCCGAGGCCAGGGGGCTCATGCAGGGGCTGATGGGTGCGCGTGAGCAGGGCCGGGATAACGTCCGGCAGGCCCACGAGTATCTGGTGTCCTATCTTGGTGCGCCGGCGGTGGCTTCACTGGGCTGGTGTCTGGGCGGCACCTGGGCGCTCGAAACCGCGCTCGTGCTGCCGGATCGGCTTGACGCGGTGGTGATCTACTACGGCAATGTGCCTGCCGAGGAAGCCGCGCTCGCACCGTTGCAGATGCCTATCCTCGGCCTGTTCGCCGAGGACGATGCCGCCGTGCCGCTGGCGGGCGTTCACGCCTTCCGCGACCAGTTGGCCGCGCTCGGCAAGAATGCCCATATCCAGATTTATCCGGGGGTCGATCACGCCTTTGCCAACCCCTCGGGCGGCAATTACGATCCCGAGACGGCCGAGGACGCCTGGCAACGCACGCTCGCTTTCCTGGCTGCACACCTGCGGGGAGAGGACATGGAAGCCCCCGGGCTGGACGACTGACAGCGAGGCGGCGCCGGCGGGCAGCCCGGGGCGTTTCCGGCGGCGACGCGATCGGCTCAGAGCAGCAGGGATGACATCCGGCGCCGATAGCGACCGGTGAGTTCCGATCCGGTCCCCAGGATATTGAACGCGGCCACCAGACTGCGACGGGCGATAGCCTCGTCGAAGCTGCGGTCCCGGGCAAGCAACTCCAGCAGCTGTTCGAGTGCGGCTTCGTGCTGGCCCTCGCTGAACAGGCGGGCCGCGAGTTGCTGGCGGGCACGGTGATCGTCGGCGTTGTCGGTCAGGCGCTGCTCGAGGGTCGCGCGCTCGGGGGCATCCCCCAGGGCATCGGCGAACAGGACGTAGGCGCGCACCCGCTCTGCGCCATCCTTGGTCTGCGCATCCACGGGCAGGCTGGCCAGCAGGTCGCTGGCGCGCGCGGTGTCGCCGTGCATCGCGAGGACCTCGGCGAGCTCCAGTGAAGTGTCGGCATCTTCCGGCTTGGCCTGGTGGGCTGCCTCCAGGCGCGCCAGGCGATCCTCGGCGGTCTCCGCGTCGGCGCCGGCCGCCCCGGGCGCGCCGGCTGCATCGGGCAGGTGACGGGCGAGCATCTCGCGGATCTGCGCTTCCGGTTGCGCGCCAACGAATTCATCGGCGATACGGCCCTGGAAAATCAGCTTGACCGTCGGCAGGCTGCGGATGCCCAGTTGCTGGGCGATCATCGGTTCCTCGTCGACATTGACCTTGACGACATCGAGCACGCCGGCGTAGTCGGCGGCCAGACGGTCAAGGATCGGTGACAGCGTCTTGCAGGGCCCGCACCAGTCGGCCCAGAAGTCCACCAGGACCGGCACTTCCATCGAGCGCTGCACGACCTCCTGGGCGAAAGTCTCGGCAGTGACGGGGCGGGCGGTGGCAGTGGCGGTCATCGGGAACTCCGGGTGTGTGCGCTGGCCGCACAGAGTGGCGATGGCACACGCGGATTTCAAGCCGTCCAGGGCACGCGGGCGCCGCAGGCCCTACTCGTAGAGGCCAAGATCGTCGAGATCGAAACTGTCCATGTCCAGCGCGGCGAGTTCGCGTGTCACCCGGCGCTCCTCCAGAACGGCTTCCAGGCGCCGTCGGGCGCCGCCGTCGTCACGCGCGGCGATGTCCCGAAGGTCGCGTACCGCGTCTTCGCCAGTGTCGCTCAGAGTGTCGCTATCGAGGTCAGCGTTCATGTGATCCCGCTCCTCTGTTGACCGGGGTATCGTGGCAAGGAAGTGGGACCAGAGCCGGACAAGTCGTCATCCGCATTACAGTTTCGGGCCTGATAACCCTGAACGAACGGCGAACTCTGGTCCCCAAGGCCGTCCGTTCTGCGGGGGCGACACGCCAGGGGGGGAGGGGGGGGAGTTGGCGTGCCGCCCCATGCAAAACAGCTGTGTTGAATGGCGTCAGCCGCGCTCCACCCCCGCGGCCGCTGCGGCCAGGCGGATCTCGCGCGCCGTTGCACGCTGGGTCTCGACACCGGCCGCCAGTGCGGTCGCCCGCGAGATGGCGCTGGTGATGCCCAGGCTGGATGCGAGCTCGTCCTGCGACAGGCGGGGCGCCGTGACGGTCATTTCATCGACGGTCATCGTGGGGCGGGGCGCCGTGACGACGATCTCATCGATCACCCGCGGCGCAGCTTCAGCCGTCGCGGCGGTCAAGGGGGTCGCCGCCGCCATGGCAGTCGCTATCAACAGTACGCGACCGGTCGGGAAAACCCTCAAAAGCTTGTTCATGTCGCTCACCTTTCCGATAATTCGTGTTTCCGGGATGTCGTCTTTCGAGACAGCCTTCTGGTATGCCCAATAACAATGCATCAAGTGTGCCAATGTGGGGCATATAAAAAATCAATCACTTATGCGAGCATCGTAATACGGAAAACCGTAAATAACGGAAAACCGTATACGTTTTGACGGAAATGCGTAAATATGGCCTTGACTGACGGCGAACCACCGTGCCCTGAAGCCGATCCCTATCTCTGGGTATTCCGCAGGATCCCGGCGATGGTGCTGGTCTTCGACGCCGAGGGCAGGGTGCAGGATGCCAGCGACACCTGGCTGTCCCGGATGCTCCACGCGCGCGACGAAGTCGTCGGTCGTCGGCCGGAGGATTTCGCCACGGCCGAGAGTGCCCGGCGGGTACAGGAGGAATATGCGCCGTTGCTGCGTCGCACGGGCCGGCTGGAGGCCGTCCCCATCGAGCTGCAGACACGCCACGGTGAGGTGGTGGACTGTGTCACCAGCGCCATCGTGGAGCATGCCGTCATCGACGGGAGCGGTTATCTGCGGACCGTGGCGGTCTACACCGAGTCGGCTGTGCAGGCGCACATCGAGCGCCACTACCGCGATCTCTATCGCGCAACGCCCGCCATGCTCTATACCGTGGATGCGGAGGGGCGGATCGTCCTCTGCAGTGATCGCTGGCTGAGCAAGATGGGCTATCGGCGTGAGGAGGTGCTCGGGCGGTTCATTTCGGAGTTCATGAGTTCCAGCAGTCAGGAGGCCCTGTCCGGCGGACGGCTGCAGCGGATCATCAGCACCGGCGAACTCGACAATGAACCGCGTGAGATGATCAGTCGTGACGGGCAGAGCATGGAGGTGCTCATTTCGGCGCATGCCGAGCGCGACGCCCAGGGCAGGGTCACCCGGATGCTGGTGGCGATGAAAGACGTCACCGAACGCAACCGCGCGGAGCGCGCCCTGCGGGAAGCCTTTGAGGAGAACGCCCGGTTACGCGAGCAGCTTGAGCGTGAGCGCGATTACCTTCGCGAGGAGGTCAACGTCTCCATGAACTTCAGCCAGATCGTCGGCGAGTCGCCGGTGTTGCGCAAGATGCTCGCCCGGATCGAGGCCGTGGCCGAGACTTCCGCCAACGTCCTGCTGCTCGGCGAGTCGGGGGTCGGCAAGGAGCTGGTGGCGCGCGCTATTCATGCCCAGAGCCCCCGTGCCGGGCGTCCCCTGGTCAAGGTCAACTGTGCGGCGGTGCCGCGGGAATTGTTCGAAAGCGAGTTTTTCGGCCACGTCAAGGGCGCGTTTACGGGCGCGACCAAGGATCGGATCGGTCGTTTCCAGCTCGCCGACGGCGGTACGCTGTTCCTCGATGAGGTGGGGGAAATTCCACCGGAGCTCCAGAGCAAGCTGCTGCGCGTGTTGCAGGAAAAGGAGTTCGAGCCCGTAGGCAGTGACCGCACCCGCACGGTCGATGTCCGGGTGGTCGCCGCCACCAACCGGGATCTCGAAGAAATGGTCGAGGCGGGGACTTTCCGCGATGACCTCTACTACCGGCTGACGGTGTTTCCCATCGAGGTGCCACCGCTGCGAGAACGTGGAGCTGATGTGGTCCAGCTGGCCGCACATTTTCTGGAGCGCGCCTGCAAGGACTTCGGCTATCCGCCGATCGCCCTTGGCAGGGGCCATGCCGAGGCGCTGCGTGCCTATGACTGGCCGGGCAACGTGCGTGAATTGCAGAGCGTGATCGAGCGGGCGGTCATCCTTGGCAAGGGCGAGGTCCTGCGCCTGGATCTGGCGTTGCCGGGCGTGTCGGCGCCACGGGTGACTCAGGATGTCGCAGCGGGTGAGCGCCGACAGGGGGGTCCACCGGGCGGGGCGGGCGTCGCGGCCACGGCCGACCCGGGATTCCTGACGGAGGAGGAGTTCCGGGCGCGCGAACGCGACAATCTGCTGGCCGTGCTGGAGGCTGCGCAGTGGCGCGTCTCAGGCGCCGGTGGTGCAGCCGAGCTGCTGGGTGTGCCCTCGACCACCCTGGCCGATCGTATCCGGCGGATGGGGTTGCGGCGCCCGGCGCGTGCCTCCGGCGCCCGCGCGATGCGCTGAGCCCCACGATCGGCTACGCTTGCTCACGGATCGGCGACCCGCGCCCAGGCGCGACACACGGACAGGGGGATGAGATGGGCGAAGTCAATCGGCAGCTGGTGCTGAAAGAACGGCCTCGTGCGGAGGTCCAGGACTCACACTTCGAGCTGCGTGAGGGCGCCATGCCCGTGATCGAAGAGGGCCAGGTGCTGCTCCGCAGTCTTTATTTCTCCTTCGATCCCACCCAGCGTGGCTGGCTCAATGATGTGCCGAGTTACATGCCCCCCGTGCAGATCGGCGAGCCGATGCGCGCCGGCGGCGTCGCGCAGGTGGTCGAGTCGCGCCACCCGCGGCTGCGTGCGGGCGATATCGTGTCTGGAACGCTGAGCTGGCAGGACTACATCGTGGTCGGTGAACAGGGGGTTTCAGGGCTCTCGAAAGTCCCGCGCGGTGTGCCCCTGACCTGGCCGCTCGGCGTCCTCGGCATCACCGGACTGACCGCCTACTTCGGCATGCTGGAGCTGGGTCGGCCGGTCGAGGGTGAGACGGTCGTGGTGTCCGGTGCCGCCGGTGCCACCGGTTCGGTGGCCGGTCAGATTGCCCGGCTGAAGGGCGCGCGGGTCATCGGCTCGGCGGGCGGTCCTGAGAAATGCCGCTGGCTGACGGAGGTGGCTGGCTTCGATGCCGCGATCGACTATCGCAACGAAAACACCTTTGAGCGCCTGCAGGCGCTGTGCAAGAACAAGATCAACGTGTTCTACGACAATGTCGGCGGCCAGATCCTCGATGACTGCCTGCTGAACATGGCGCAGTTCGGCCGGATCGTGCTTTGCGGCGGCATCTCCTCAGGCTACGGGCTCGATCTGCCCCCGGGTCCCAGACACTACATGCAACTGGTCATCCGTTCCTGCCGGATGGAGGGTTTCATCGTGCTGAACTACCTGGATCGCTTCCCGGAGGCTGTCGAGGCCTTGGCCGGCTGGGTCAAGGGGGGGCAGATCCGGTTCGAAGAGGACGTCCAGGAAGGCCTGGAAAACTGCCCGGCGACGCTGCGCAGGCTGTTCGAGGGCCGCAATTTCGGCAAGCAGCTGCTGAAGGTTGCCGAGCCACCGATGCCGCTCTCCTGACGGGTCTCCCCGCCTGGGATCGGCCTTCCTCGGGGCCCGCCGGTGTCAACCTGCGGGCCCCGTCTGCGTTCTGAACCCTGACATCCACATTCAGGAGCGCGTCCCATGCACAAGACCATCATCAGCCTGATGGCGGGCAGTCTGGTCCTGCTGGCCTCACCGGTGTCAGCACAACCGGCAGACCCGGACAGGCCGCCAGAGCACCGGGCCCCAGAAGTTGCTGAAGAACGCAGTGCGCGGCGCGCGGAGCGGCGCGAGCGCTGGGCGGCGCTCGAGCCCGAAGAGCGCGAGGCGCTGCGTGAGACGATGCAGGCGCGGCGCGCGGAGCGGCGTGAGCGCTGGGAGGCACTCGAGCCTGAAGAGCGCGAGGCGCGCCGCGAGGCCATGCAGGCGCGGCGTGCCGAGGCGCGCGAGCGTTGGGCGGCGCTCGAGCCTGAAGAGCGCGAGGCGCTGCGTGAGCAGTGGCAACAGCGTCGTGGCGACCGGCCCCGCGGCGAGCGCCAGGGCGGTCCAAGGGGCGAGCCGCGCGGCCCCCGCGGACCGGGCAGTTGAACCGTCACCGCAAGGGCTTGCAGACCCTTGCTCCCAGCTGTTATACGTAAAGTGAACTAGAGCACTGAAACATCGGCAGTTGGTGTGATAAGTCCGGACCAATGGGGGCATTGGCTCGGACATCGCACCGCAGGGGCTCCTCCCAAGCCGGCGTGATCAGGCCGGGTCATCACCGGACCATTCGGGCCGGTGATCCGAGCAGGCGGCGGTGAGGGGTAGGGATGACGCAGATTGCAGACCGGTTTCAGTCGGCCGTGTACACGTTGGCGAGCGAACGACCCATCAAAGCGAGGCTGGTCGAGGCGTATTCCCGCCACCTCGAAGATATCGACGAAGATCAGGTGCCTGATGAACTGCGCTGCAGTTTTGTCAATCTGCGTGAACATCTGCAGCAGCATCGGCCGATTGGCAGCGAGACGGCCGTAGAGGCGACCGTACGCAAGATGTCGGTGTTCGAAGCGGGGGCGTGTGCCGGTGAGATCGTCACACTGCTGCTGCGCATGCTGCGGGATCCGGCGGCCGTCGAGCGACTTCGCGTGGTCGGCGGCTCCCGTGGTGCCCCCGCCAGTTCTGACCCCGCAGCCCCACCGGAACCCCCGGCGTTTCTCGCCGAGACTCGCTAAGTCCAACCGCGCCGGCTCATGGCGGCTGGGTCGCGCCTGCTTCTGCTGCGCCCGCGGGTATCGCCGCCAGTCGATCCAGGACCTGCAGCAGGAACGGCGGTTCCTGCGCCCCCGAAAACGCATGGCGTCCGTCGAGGATGAAGGTGGGGACGCTGGTGACCCCGGCCTCGCGGACCTGTTGCAGATGCTGCGAGACCGTCTCGGCGTCATGGCGCCCGCCGAGTGTGCTCTCGATCTCGTCCTGGGGCAGGCCTAAGTCCTGCGCCAGCCCGGCCAGTGTTTCCGGGTGACCGAGGGGCTGGCCGCGACTGAAATGGGCCGCGAACAGGGCTTCGGCCAGGTCGTCGGCGCACCCGTGGCGCGTCGCAAGATGCATCAATTCGTGGGCCAGCCGAGTGTTGGGCTGCATTTCGATGGCGGTGAAATCGAAGTCGATGTCGAGGTCCAGGCCGATCGCCACCAGTTGCCCGAGCATCTCCGCCAGACGCTCTGATGAGCCGAAACGCGCCTGCCACCAGCGTTCACGCGGCACGCCAGCTGGCGGGATCTCGGGGTTCAGTTCGAACGGGTGCCAGTGGATCTCGGCCTGAACCGCCGGGCGCTGGGCCAAGGCGATCGCCAGGCGCCGCCGGCCGACATAGCACCACGGGCAGACGAAATCGGCGACGATGTCGATTCTCACGGCGTGCTCCTGCGAATGGGCCTGCGAGCTTGCTAACATTCCGCTCCGGCGTCCAGTCTCGATCACCAGAGGATATCCATGAAACTCTACAGCTTACCGGCCTCCCCGTTTGCGGCGCGCTGCCGCATGATGATTTACGCCAAGAACCTGCCGGTCGAGATCGTCGAGCCGCCAGGCGGGTTGGGCTCGGAGACTTACGAGTCGATCAATCCGCTGCGCAAGGTCCCGGCACTGGATACCGGCGAGGGCGTGATTCCCGAGTCCGACACCATCCTTGAATACCTCGAGGATCATTACCCGGAGCCGTCGTTACGCCCGGAAAAGGCGCTGCACCGGTCGAAGGCAAGATTGCTGGCGCGGATTGCCGATCTCTACATCATGGAGCCGATGTTTCCGTTATTCATGCTGATGCGCAGTGAACACCCGGACAAGGACGCCGTGGCCAAGCAGCTCGACAAGATCGACTGGGGCCTGCGGACGCTGGACTGGTACCTCGACAACACGCAGGGTTACGCGGTCGGGCCCCATCTCAGCAAGGCCGACTGCGCGCTGGTGCCCACGCTGGTCTACGTCACCGAGATGCTGCCGAGGTTCGGCAAGGAAAAGCCGCTGGCTTTTCGCGACAAGCTCGCGGCGTACTGGGAGGGCATCCAGACGGATCCGCATGCCGTGCGGGTGATCGAGGAGATCCGCGAGGGGATGCAGCGGATGGCCGCGGCCCGCGCGCAGCAGTAGGGCCGTCCCATGCGCGCCGTGCCAGCGCTGGTCGCCAGTCTGCTGCTCGCGGGCCCGTGGGTCGCGTCCGCCGTCGCGCAGGCTGAGCCCGGGTTGCCCGAGCCGGTGGCGCGCGTGGCCGCTGCGCTGGGCGTCCCGGTCGACGACATCAGTCTGTGGGTGCAGGAGCTGGGTGCCCCGGCGCCGCTCGCCGTGCATCTGCCCGAAGTCTCGCGCAATCCGGCCTCGGTCATGAAGCTCGTGACCAGCTTCGCGGCGCTGCAGGGGCTCAATCCGGCCTACCGCTGGTTTACCGAGGTCCATGCCCTGGGGGTGATCGAGGACGGTGTACTCGATGGGGACTTGCTGATCCGCGGCGGCGGGGACCCGTATCTGGTCGCCGAAGAATACTGGAAACTGCTCAACGACCTGCGCGGTCGTGGCCTGCAGCGCATCACTGGCGACCTGGTGTTCGATGTCTCGTTTTTTGACCTCCCAGTCGAAGACCCGGGCAGTTTCGATGGCCGGCCGGACCGGATCTACAACCTGGTGCCCCACCCCCTGCTGGTGAACTTCAACGCGGTGCGTTTTGAGTTCCAGCCGGGCGGCGACGGTCGCAGCGTGCAGGTGCGCACCGAACCGCAGCTCTACAACCTCCGGGTGCAGAACCGCCTGCGGTTGGGCGACGGCCGCTGCGCTGGCTACCAGCGTGGCGTCTCGCTGAGCGTGCTGGCGGATCCGCGCGACGAGGTGCTGCTCGAGGGCCGCTTCCCGAACGCCTGTCAGGCGTTCGGTCTCACCCGCAGCGTCCTCTTGCCGGAGAGCTACGCCTGGGACCTGTTCAAGGTCTACTGGCGCCAGCTTGGCGGCGAGCTGGAGGGCGGCTGGCGCTGGGGAGAATTACCGGCGCGGCACGAGCCGGCGGCACTTGACGCCAGCCCGGAGCGTGCCGACAGCAACGGCGACAACCCCGCCAACGGCCTCGACAGTGACCGCGGCGCTTTCCATGTGCACCGCTCCCGACCCCTCGGTGAGCTGGTTCGGCTGGTCAACAAGTACAGCAACAATGTCATGACCCGGCATCTGGAGCTGACCCTCGGTGCCGAACGCTTCGGCGCGCCCGCGACGCCAGAGAAAGGCCGCACGGCCATCCTCGAGATCCTCGCGATGCACGGCATCGGGACCGAAGGCATCGTCCTCGACAATTCCGCGGGGCTGTCGCGGAACGTGCGGCTCACGGCGCGCCAGGTGGCCGAGCTCCTGCAGGTTGCGTGGGACGCGCCCTACATGCCGGAATTCGTGTCTTCGCTGGCGCTGTCCGGTCTGGACGGCACCTTGCGCCGCCGGCTGGACAATGCCCCCTCGCGCGGGCGGATGCATCTGAAGACGGGCACCCTGAACGATGTCTCGGCCGTTGCCGGTTACGTGCAGGTCCCCGATGGCCGTCGCCTGGCCGTGGTGTTGCTGGTCAATTCACCGGAGGCTCATCGTGGGCCCGGTGAGGAACTCCAGGATGCCCTGCTGGACTGGGTGTATCGCCAGTAAGCGGCGCTCAGAACACCCCGGCTTCGAGACCTGCCGCCATCGTCAGTCCGAGTTCCTCGCAGGCGGGCAGGACAGTGGCTTCGTCGGCTGGTCCGGCCACCACCAGCGGTTCGCGGATGGCCCTCCAGCGCAGCCCGGCGACGATCCGCTCGACACTGCCGACCGCGCCGCTGCCATCGTTGCCCGCGCGCACAAACAGCGCCCACGGCAGCCCTTGGGTGTGCGCGAGGCAGGCGTGATAGCTGCGATCCAGGAAGGTCTTCAGGCCGCCGCTCATGTACCCGAAATTCTCCGGGGTGCCGAGGATGACGGCGTGGGCCCAGAGGAGATCGTCGGGGCCGGCATCGAGCGCCGCACGCACCCGCACCTCGATCCCCTCGACCGCCGGGTCGCTGGCACCGCGGATCACCGCCTGGGCCATGGCCTCGGTGGTGCCGGACTGGGAGTGGTACACGATGAGCAGGTGGTGTGTGGGCATCACGACGCTGGCCAGTGACGGTATGGCCACGGTAGCGGTGGTATGATCTCACCGGTCACCCGTTCGGTCGAAACGACCGGATGCCGCAGCTACAGGGAGTCAATATGAAGCTCATCACCGCCGTGATCAAGCCATTCAGGCTGGACGATGTCCGCAACGCGCTGGCTGAGGTCGGGGTCCAGGGCATGACGGTGACCGAGGTCAAGGGCTTCGGGCGCCAGCGGGGGCACACCGAGCTTTATCGTGGCGCCGAATACGTGGTTGATTTCCTGCCCAAGGTGAAACTTGAAATCGCCGTGAGCGACGAGCTCGCCGACCGGGCGATCGAGACGATCGTGGAGTCAGCACGCACCGGTAAAGTCGGCGATGGCAAGATCTTCGTGGTCGACCTCTCGCAGGTCGTGAGGATCCGGACGGGTGAAACCGACGCCCAGGCCATCTGACTCCAGACGCGCCTGATTATCCCGGCAACACCCGGTGCCGAGCGACGCGGGTTCAGTCGCGCGGCGCCGTTGCGCTCAGCCAGCCGAGGTCCCAGCCCGGTTCCGGGGCGTGGGCGCTGCGATCACGCGGCACCATGTAGCCCTTGATGCAGAGGAACTCGTCGTCAGTCCTGCGGGGCTCGCGGGTCGGGGCGCTGCGGTCTTCGCTGTATTCCATGATCATGGGGGCACTCCAATGCTTGTTCACGACAGTCTATGCAAGAGAGATGACAGGTTCGTTAAGCAGCTGAAATCATTGAAATACGGTCTCCTGGTGCCAGGGCGGTGACGCTCCGCACGAGCCATGCTGGTGCACGCACCGCCCGCCGTTGCACCAAGATGGTGTCGCTGCAGTGCAGTATCGAGACCGATTGCTGCGGTTTGGCCGTTGGGGCATCTTCATGCCTGTCGGTGACGGAAGGCGAAGGAGGTTGACGGCCATGGCGACACGCTCGACGGATGGCGCGCGCGCGCCGGGGACCCCTTATCAGACCTATCTCGATCGCGATGCCCAGCCACCGACCCCCGGCGTGCGCGAGCATGTCTGGGAGCCGCCTGAAGGCGAGGCGGAGATTCCTGTCGAGCGCTATGTGTCGCGAGACTTCTTCGAGCTCGAGAAACGCCGGCTCTGGCCGAAGGTCTGGCAGATGGCCTGTCGTGAGGAGCACATCCCCGAGCCTGGCGACTACACGCTCTACGAGATCTGCGATCACGCGTTCATCATCGCCCGCCAGGACAACGGCTCGATCCGCGCGTTCTACAATGCCTGCCTGCACCGCGGGCGGATGTTGCGTACCGAACCCGGTTCTACCCGGCAGTTCAGGTGTCCCTTCCACGGGCTGACCTGGGGTCTGGACGGGCAGCTGCAGGAACTGCCCTGTGCCTGGGACTTCCCCGGCGTAGACCCGGCGACGCTGCCGCTGCCGCAAGCCCGTGTCGCCACCTGGGGCGGCTGGGTGTTTCTGAACATGGATGAGGCGGCTCCGCCGCTGGAGGATTACCTGCGGCCCCTCCCCGAGCACTTTGCCACCTGGGGTCTGTCGCAGAGCTATCTCGGCGTGCATGTGGCCAAGGTGATCCAGGCGAACTGGAAAGCCGTGCTCGATGCGTTCTCCGAGGCCTGGCACTCACGGGATACCCATCCGCAGATCCTGCCCTTCACCGGGGACACCAATACCCGCTATGACATCTGGCCGGATAACCCCCATGTCGACCGGATGATCACACCGTTCGGTGTGCCCTCGCCGGTGCTGGAGGGTCAGATCGGCGAGGGCGACATCCTGGCGGCAATGGCCGCCCTAGGCGAGGGGGGGCGCCGCCCGGCCGGCATGGCGGCGATCGAGTTGCCCGAGGGCGTGACGGGTCGTCAGATCGCCGCCAGCAAGGCCCGCGAGACGGCCGAGGCCATGTGGGGCCGGCCGCTGCCCGATGCGCCGGAAAGTGAACTGCTCGACGGCATCCTCTACAACGTGTTTCCCAACTTCGTGCCCTGGGGCGGCTATGGCCCCAACATCAATTACCGGTTCCGGCCACATGGGAATGACCACGAAGCCTGCGTCATGGAGGTGATGCTGCTGCTGCGCCACCCGGCAGACCAACCCAAGCCCCCGCCGGCCGAGCTGCGCTGGCTGGAGGCCGATGAGCCGTGGTCAACGGCCACCGAACTCGGCGGACTTGGCGCGATTTTCGATCAGGACAACAGTAACCTGCCCTGGGTGCAGCGCGGAATGAAGGCCACGGCGCGCCGCCGGCTGCTGCTGGCGCATGTTCAGGAGAGCCGCATCCGCCACTATCACGGCACCTTGATGCATTACCTGACCGGACCGTGAGCGCCCGCTGTCCAGGCGCACCCGCCGCGGTCCCGGCGCAGAGCGCCGGACCCGGGGCTACCCGGGGCTACCCGGGGCTACCAGGGGATGGTCTGGCCATCCCAGGCGATGAAGCGGCCCTGGTCGTCCGGGCCGAGGCCATTGATGATCTCAAGCAGCTGGCGCACGGCACGTTCGCGGCTGAACAGGCGCGCTGCCGGCACGTTGCCCTGGAAGGGGGCGGAGAGGTCGGTGTCGACCGTACCGGGGTGCAGTGCGATGCAGAGCACGCCCCGGTGCTTGCGGGGCAGCTCGACCGAGAGGTTGCGGGTCAGCATGTTCTGCGCCGCCTTGGCCGCGCGGTAGGCATACCAGCCGCCGAGACGGTTGTCGCCGATGCTGCCCACGCGCGCCGAGAGGCTGGCGAACACCGCGCGCTCGCGTCTCGGGAGCAATGCCGCAAAGTGCTTCGCCACCAGCAGCGGGCCGAGTGCGTTCACCTGGTAGCTGAGCAGCATGTGGGCTGGCTCGACCTCAGCGAGACGCCGCTCCGGCTGCATGCCCTCGGCGGTATGCAGCACACCCGCGACGTTGATGATCAGGCTCAGGGTGTCGGTGCCACGCGCGACCTCGGCTGCCGCCGCCGCCACGCAGTCTTCGTCGGTGACGTCCACGCGCAGCGGGTGGAGACGCCCGGTGGGCGTGTCTGCGGGCAACGCCAGGGTGTCGGGCTGCCGGCAGCCGGCCCAGACGCGTCCCACGTCGGGGCAGTGCAGCAGCTGGCGCACGAATTCATGGCCCAGGCCACGGCTGGCGCCCTGGACCAGCACGTGGATCTCGCTGCCGAGGGTGTCGAGACGGATCATCCTTGATCTCCCGTGGGTGGCGGAACTCAGTCGCGTGCGGCGGCATCCTCCAGCCGCACGGGCGTGGCGAATTCGTCAGGCTTCATCACCAGGACATCGCAGGGCAGGCGATCGAGCACCTGCTCGGCCGTACTGCCAATGAAAAACCGTTTCAGCCGCCCACGCGCCACCGCACCCATGATCACCAGGCCGGCGTCCAGCTCGCGGGCGCTTGCGGGCAGCACTTCCCTGGCCGGTCCGCGGTGCAGGTGGATGCGATCCGCGGATAAGCGGTAGGTTTCGGCGAGCTCGCCCAAGGCCTCGCCGTGGCTGCGGGCGAGTTCCTTACCGATATCCTCGGCCGGGACGGAAATCGGCGTGGCCACCGCGGTTGCGGTCCCGGCAATCGCCGGCATGGGGTCGTAGCTGTGAAAGGCATGCAGTTCGCCCCCCGTGGCGTCAGCCAGCCGTTCGCCCTCGCGGAGGATGATGTGGTCCAGGCTGGCCGGTTTGTCATGCTCATGCATCGGGTCGACCGCCGCGACGATGCGCAGCCGGTCGGCCACTGCACGGGGTTTCACCAGCCACAACGGCACCGGACAGGTCCGGATCAGATTCCAGTCGGTGTTGCTGAACACCGAACGGCGCAGCGCCTGGTGGTAGTGGGTGTCTTTGAGGATCAGCGTCGGCTTCGCGGTGAGGGCCCGGCGTACGATGCCTTCATGCAGCGGGGTGTCCCAGGCCACCTCGGTGTTGACGTCCAGGCCCTCTGCGGCCAGCGGTTCGGCAAGCCGGGCAAGGCGGGCGAGCATCGCGTCCATGGTGTCGCGGCGTGCTTTCTGCAGGCCCGGCGAATCGAAGAAGCGCTCACCGGACAGGTAAGGGTCGTAGTGGCAGATGAACAGCTCGATACCGCAGCCGAGCGCCTGGGCCAGCGTTGCCGCGCGAGCCACTGCCGGCTGGTCGTCGGCGGTCGGATCGACCACCACCAGGATTCGGTGTCCATCGCTCATGCCCTGCTCCTTCCGCAATTCACTGCCGACGTTTCATGATACGCGGCGGACCCTCATGGAGAAATGCAGCTTTCTATATAATCGGAATGGCGAGACCGCTGAAATCGCGGTCATCCTGTGTTGCGCCGTGGAATCTACCTATGAGTGTCGATCGTGTTCCGGAGTCCCTGTATCCGGCCAGCGACATCGGAGATGCAAATTTTCGCGCGCTGCTGCATGCAGCCGTCGACGCGATCATCATGATCGACGAGCGCGGCGGTATCCTGATCTTCAACCCGGCCGCCGAGCGTATTTTCGGCTATCGGGAGCGTGAGGTGGTGGGGCGAAACGTCAGCGCACTCATGCCGCCGCACTTCGCCGAGCACCACGATGATTTCATGGCGCATTACCTCAATACCGGCGAACGGCGCATCATCGGCATAGGCCGCGAGGTCGAGGCGCTGCGCCGGGACGGCGAAGTTTTCCCGATCGAACTGTCGGTCGGACAGGTCGATCTGCCGGGCCCGCCCCACTTCATCGGCATCATCCGCGACATCTCCGGGCGCAAGCGCGCCGAGCAGGAAATGCGCGAATTGCAGGAGCGTCTGGCACGGGTGGGCCGCTTCAGCACCATGGGCGAAATGGCCGCCGGTCTGGCGCACGAGATCAACCAGCCTCTCGCGGCGATCAATACCTACGCCCAGACCGCCGAACGGCTGCTCAAGGCCGGTGCCGCTGCCGACGCCGAAGACCTTCAGCACATCTGCCGCCAGGTGAGCCAGCAGGCGCACCGTGCGGGCGAGGTGATTCGCCGTCTGCGCGGGTTTCTGCGCCAGCAGGACTCGGAGCGTGAACGCCTCGACTGCAATGCCCTGATCCGGGAGATCATGGTACTGGCCGAGCTCGATGCTCGCGATCGCGACGTGCCCCTGTGCATGGCACTGGCCGAGGCGCTGCCACCGGTGCGCGGCAATGCCGTGGAAATCCAGCAGGTGATGCTCAATCTCATTCGCAATGCCGTCGATGCCATGTCGGCGCAGGCCGATCGCTCGCAGGGTGTCATTATCAGCACCCGCCAGCGCGAAGAAGGTGGCGTCGAGGTGACTGTCATCGATCACGGGCCCGGTGTTGCCGAAGAGGTCGCTCGCCAGATCTTTCACCCCTTCGTGACCAGCAAGCAGAATGGTCTGGGCGTCGGTCTGTCCATCAGCCGCACCATCATCCAGTCGCATGGCGGCCGACTCGGTTTTCAGCCGAATCCCGCCGGTGGCGCGATTTTCAGTTTTCACCTGCCCCTGTCGTTCGAGGACTGACTTCATGACCCAGCCGACCGTCTATATCGTTGATGACGATCACGCCGTGCGAGATGCCCTGCGGATGCTCATCAAGTCGGTAGGCCTGCCGGTGCAGGTATACGCATCCGGCGACGAGTTCCTCGGTGCGTGGCAGGCAGAGATGCGCGGCTGCATCGTCGCCGACATCCGGATGCCGGGCATGAGCGGGCTGGAGATGCAGGAAGCATTGCTGGAGCGCGGCTGCCGGCTGCCGGTCATCTTCATCACCGGACATGGCGATGTGCCCATGGCGGTGGAGGCGATGAAGGCCGGGGCGCTGGATTTCGTCCAGAAGCCCTTCCGCGACCAGGACCTGCTGGATCGGATCAACGAGGGCCTTCAGCAGGAGAAAAGCCTGCATCAGGTGGAAGTCGAGATCGACGAGATCACGGGGCGGCTCGAAGCGCTGACGCCGCGGGAGCGGCAGGTGCTCGAGCGGGTGGTGTCCGGGCAGCCCAACAAGGTGATCGCGATGGATCTGGATGTCAGTCAGCGGACCGTGGAAATTCACCGGGCCCGGGTGATGGAGAAGATGCAGGCACGCTCGCTGGCGCAGCTCGTGCAGATGATGAGCCGGCTGGAGAATCTCCGCGAAGGGTAGACCGACGGTCCACCCCGTACATTCCCCTATTGTGACGATCCGGGCCCCGGACGGACACTTTCTGCCACTCGAAAGTGTCTTCAAGCGGCCTGGTGACCTGTTAGCGATGAAAATTCCGGCCGATCTGGATGTCTGTGTGGTGGACCCGGATCCGGCGCTCTACAACGCCCTCGTGCCAATGTTCCATGCGGCTGACGCCCGGCTGCGCAGCTTCGTGCGCGCAGAGGAACTGCTGGCTGACTGCAGCGTGAGCTCGGTGAGATGCGTGGTCGCCGCGGCCCTGTTGCCCGGAATCTCTGGCATCGAACTCATCGATCGCCTGCGCCGTGCCGGCAGCAGCGCGCCGGTCGTGCTGCTGGTGCCGTCCGATGATGTTGGCACGGCCGTCTCCGCCATGCGCAGCGGTGCCGTGGATGTCCTCGAGATCCCGGTGCCGATCTCGCGCCTCTTGCACAGTGTTGTCGCCTCGGCGGCCGTCCTGCGTAACGGGCGGCAGGTGGCCGCGCCACTGGGCCCGGAAGGGGCCTGACCCGTCCCGATGCCCTGGCGGCGCTCAGGGCAGACGGGCGCGCTGCTGGCACAGTGCAAGCCCCCCCAGGATCAGCACCAGTGCGAGCCAGGCGTCGGCGGGCAGCCGCTCGCCCGCGAACACCGCACCGAGCCCCACGGCCACGCACGGGACCAGATAGTTCGACAGTGACAGAAACGGCGCACCGCTGCGGTGTGCCAGCCAGAAGAACACCAGGTTGGCCGCCGCGGTGCACATCAGCCCCAGGGTCACTACGGCCCACCAGGGTCCCGGGGTGAGTGCGACCGGTGGCGTCAGTTCCCCGGCCCAGACCATGAGCACCAGCATCACCGCGCTGGCGGTCAACAGAGTTCCCGCCGCCGACTGCAGCATGTCACGGTTGGGCTGGTATTGGGCGAGGATGCCCGCCGTGGCGTAACTGATCGTCGCGCCGAGCAGGGCAACTCGCGCGAGCTGCGCCTCCTGCGCCAGCAGTCCCCCGAGATGCTGCGGACCGATCAGCACCACCACACCCACGAAGCCCAGCAGAAAGCCCGCAGTCCGTCGTCGAGTGAGCCGCTCGCCCGGCAGCAGAAAGTGCGCAAGGACCATCACCAGCAGCGGGACCAGCGCCATCAGGATGCCCGCTTCGCCGGAAGGGACGTGCTGCTGACCCCAGGCAATCAGCAGGAAAGGCAGACAGTTGCCGGTGATCCCCATGGCGAGAAAATAAGCCCACTGCCGCCGCCCGCCGGGCAGACCCGGACCGAACGCCAGACACAGTGCCACCAGCACCGCGCCGGCGATGATGATGCGGGAGCCGGCAATCTGCAGTGCGCTGAAGCTTCCCAGCGCAATCGAGACGAACAGGAACGCGCTGCCCCACAGCAGCACCAGCGCCAGCAGCGCAACCCAGTGTGAGGCGGGGTGTTTCCGGTTCACCGGGCGTGCGCAGCGCGCAGCACGGCTTCAGGCCGTCTCGAGACGTGCAAGGCCTGCCGCGAGATCGGCCTGCAGATCTTCCATCGCCTCCAGTCCGGCGTGTAAGCGCAGCAACGGGCGGTCGTCCGCAGCCGCGGTGCTGCGGTGCGGCGGCAGCCGGACAGGAATCAGCAGGGATTCGAAGGCTCCGAAGCTGTAGCCCATGCCGAACAGCTGCAGGCCATCGAGCATCCGGCGCAGCGCCTCGCGGTCGTACTGCCGCTGCAGCCTGAAGGCGAACAGGCCGGACGCCCCGCTGAAGTCCCGCTGCCAGAGGGCATGCTGGGGGTGCTGCGGCAGCCCCGGATGCAGCACCTCGGCGACGGCCGGCTGCTCGGCCAGCCACTGTGCCAGGGCAAGCCCCGTGGCCATGTGCTGGCGCAGGCGCACCGCCAGCGTGCGCAGCCCCCGCAGGCCGAGCCAGCAGTCATCCGGGCTGGCATAGATCCCCTGGAGTTTTGCATTCCGCCGAATGCTCGCCAGCGTCGCCTCGTTGCAGGCCACCAGGCCGAGCATGGCGTCGGAGTGCCCGGAGATGTATTTCGTTGCCGCCTGGATGACAACGTCGGCGCCCAGTGACAGTGGTTGGTGGAACAGGCCGCCGGACCAGGTGTTGTCGATCAGGATCAGCGGTTTGCGCTCGCGCTGGACGGCAGCCGCGCGCACGGCCGCCGCGATTGCCGGCAGGTCCTGCAACTCGAAGGTGCCGGAGCTGGGAGATTCCAGGTAGACGATGCGGGTGTTCGGCTGCAGGGCCTCGCCAATCCGTCCGCCGATCGCCGGCGGCACCAGCGTGACGCTGACACCGAATTCTTGGAGCACGCCCTGGGCGTAAGCCACGGTCGGTTCGTAGGCGCCCTCGCTGAGCACCAGGTGATCACCGGGGCGCAGGAACGAAGACAGTGCGACTGTGACCGCCGAGAGGCCCGAGCAGGTGGCTACGGCGCCTGCCGCGCCCTCAAGTTCGGCATAGGCGCTTTCCAGGGCGCGGGCGGTGGGCGTGCCGTCGCGGGCATAGCGGAACGCTTCGCTGCCCTGGCTATGGTCCTCAAACGCCGCCAGGTCCTCGAACAGCACCGTGGAACAGCGAAAGGGCGGAATGTTGACCGTGCCAGCCGAGAGCTGGCGGTCGCGCCCGGCGTGGGCCAGTGCGGTGTCGCTGCGGCGTGTTGTCATGCGGGCATCCTTGCTGGGGCCAGGGTTGCGCATTTTCGCACAGCGCGTCCGCGATCGTGGTCGGCTATTGGTGTCCGGTCAGGGGCCGATCGCGGCTTCATGAGGCTGTCATGGCCTTGTCACGCGCGCGAAACCCTGCGCCGGTTAGTCTTTTCCCATCAAGTCATGGGCGTGCCATCGTGGTCGCCCGGAACGGAGCTGCAACAATGCCCAGACTCAGCGCTCAGAGCCTGCTGCCGGCACTGATCGAAGATGGTCGACTCGATCCCCGCCACGCTGAACTGCTGGCGCGGTACTGGGACGAGCGTGACAGTGCGGCTGTGAACCTCGACGCCATCGGGTACTGGCTCGAGGTGTGCGGACGCCAGGACGCCGAAATCGTCGAGCTGCACGCGCCGCGCCCCTGACCCGGGGTGTGATCAGCGCCAGGGCACTGGATTCCCTGGTGACCAGTTGCGAAGATGTCGTCTGGTTCTTCGCGACGGAATGCGTTCATGTTTCCGAGAGTGTGGTGGGTGCTGTGCGCCGCAGTGATGCTGCTGGCCGGTTGTGGGGGTGGCGAGCGTGCCGGCATGGAGGTCACGGTGGCGGGCACGGCCGCGCCGCGAACCGCGGGCGAGGAGCAGTGGCTGATGTTCCAGCGCGCGGTGGAGTCCTCGGACGAGGACATCACCATGCGCATGCTGATCTACGGTCAGCTGGGTTCCGAAGAGGCGCTGGTCTCAGGGCTGCGGCGCGGTCGCGTGCAGTTCGGCAATCTGTCGGCGATGGCCGCCTCTACGGTCGTACCCGAACTCACCCTGCTGTATGCGCCCTACCTGTTCGATGACTATGCCGAGGCCGACCATGTCTTCGACAATTACCTGACCCCGGTCTTCCGCGAGATGCTGGCGGAACGCGGGCTGCAGTTCATCACCTGGAACGAGATCGGCTTCCACCACGTCTACGCCAAGCATCCGCTGATGCCCCCTGCCGAGATGCGTGGCGTGCGGTTCCGCGTCTCGGCGAGCCCGGCCTCCCAGCTGTTTGCCCGGGCACTGGGCACTGACGTGATCTCGGTGGGCTTCGGCGATATCGTGCCCTCCCTTCAGACCGGTCTGATGGAGGCGGGCGAGAACGGCGTGCCGCTGTACGCCCGAACCGGCATCGCCGGCGAGGCGCCGCACCTGATGCTCACGGCCCACTCCTTCGGCTTGAGCGTGATCGTGGCCGACCTGAGCTGGTGGAACAGGCTGACCGACGCGCAGCGCGAACTGTTCGCCACAGCCTTCCCGGACATCGCCGTCACCCGTCGCATGATCCGCGAGGAGATTGACCGTGACCTGGCCATCTCCGAGCAGGAACTGGGCTTCGTCTCTCATGAGCTCACGCCCGAGCAGCGCGAGCTGTGGGTGGCCGCGACCCGCGACACCCATGAGGCGCTGATCCGCACAGTGGGTGGCCGCAGTCAGGAGATCTACGACCTCATCCAGGAAGGCAGGGCGTCGTGGCGGGCTGTTGCAGGGGAGGCCGAAGGGTCTGCAGCAGCCATCGCTCAGTGACCGTGATTGCCGAGTTCCCGGTCGATTTCCTCGAACACCTGTAGCAGGCCCTGGCCCATGTCGACGTATTCTCCGGCCGTCAGCTTGTGGCCGGGTCTCGGTGTGTACGCGTAGGGGGTCTGCCCATAGTGGCCGCGACGCTCGCCGGCCAGTTCCGTCTCTTCCGGGTATTCGTAGCTGACCTCCACCGGACGACCCAGCATCTCGGCAAACATGCCGAACAGGTCGCCGACCCGCAGGGCGTCGTGGCCGGTGATCACGATGTGGCGGTTGGCGTACTCCGGCGCCAGCGTCCGCACGCTCAGCCGCGCCGCGTCACTGACATGGATGTATTCGCGCCGGTCTGCCGGGCTGCCATGATGATGGATGGCCTCGCCGCGCAGCGCCTTGCGGATCAGCCGGTAGACGCCGTTGCTCGCATCCGCACGCGGGCCATACAGGCTGCCGTAGCGCAGGATGGTGTACTTGATCCCGCTCCAGCGCGCGTATTCCTCGATATAGCTTTCGGCCGCCTGCTTGCTGCAGCGGTAGAAGCCGCCGTGGCGGCTGTAGACGTAGACGGTGCTGGCGAACAGCAGCCGGGGCACACCGTGGGTTCGCATGCCTTCGAGCACGTTCAGCGTGCCGCGGACATTGATCTCTAGGGTGTCGCGCGGGCGTTCGAGCCCGGCCTCGAGATCGGCGAGCGCGGCAAGATGGATCACGGCGTCCTGGCCGGCCAGCGCGGAGGCGACGGTGTCGGCATCACGGATGTCGCCGAGGATCTCGCGATGCCCGGGTCTGCGCCAGGGCGAGGGCTGCAGGTCGAACAGGCTGACCTCGTGGCCGGCCTCGGCCAGCGCATCGGCGACATGGCTGCCGAGGAAGCCGGCGCCGCCGGTGACCAGCACCCGGCTCATGCGCCGGCTCCGGGGGCGGTCCGGGCCAGCCCGTGCAGCAGATGCTCGACCGCCTGGCGCTCCATCAGGACGCGCGCCTCACGCGCGTAGGAGCCGATATGGCCGCTCAGCAGCACGCGCGGGTGGCTGGCGAGCGGGCCGCGATAGGGCTCCTCGGGGAAGACGTCGAGGTAGGCCGAGAAGTCAGGATCGGCGTCGAGGTGGGCGAGCAGGGCGGCTTCGTCGACAAGGTCGCCGCGGGCCGTGTTGAGCAGTACGGCGCCGCGAGGGAGCCGCTGCAGCGCCGCGGCGTCCAGCAGCGGCCTGCCGCCTTGGCCGGGCACATGCAGGGAGAGGATGTCGGCGCGGGCCAGCAGCGCATCGAAAGCCAGCAGTTCGATGCCGGCAGCCCGAGCCTCCGTCGGGTCGGCGGCCGGGTCGGTGGCGAGCAGGGTCATCTCGAAGGGCGCGAGCAGTGCGGCCAACCGTCGGGCCACGCGTCCGAAACCCACCAGGCCGACGCAGCGGCCGCGCAGCAGGCCGCCCATCGGGCGCTGCCAGCCCCCCGCGCGGATGCTGGCGTCGCTGGCGGCAATGCCCCGCAGCAGCGCGAGCAGCCCGCCGAGGGTGAGTTCGGCCACCGCGTCGACATGCGCATCGGGCGTGTTGTAGACCTCGATGCCGCGCGCCGCGGTGGCTTCGAAATCGATGGCGTCCATGCCGGTGCCGACGCGCGAGATCACCCGCAGCTTAGGCGCGGCCGCCAGCACCTCGGCATCAAGCCGCTCGGTGCCAGCCACCAGGCCGGTGACCTCGCCCAGCAGCGCGCGGCTTTCTTCAGGCGTGAGCTTGCGGCCGTGCGGGTTCAGCCTCACGTCCAGCCCGGCCGACTCCAGCAGTGCCAGCGCGGCCTCACCGATGCTCGAGGTGCTGACCAGCACCCGCTCGATCATGGCTCGTCCTCCGGGGGGCGGGTGATGCTGGCGTAGTCGATGCCGTCGGCCTCCGACTGCAGGCGGTGGCCCTCGTCGAGCCACCAGCGGTGCACGCCGATGTCGAAGTGGGAATGCACGTCCCGCCCGGTGGTCCACATGCGCACCACCGGGTGGACCCGGGCACCCATCCACCACCAGGGGTTCGGGCCGTCTCGCCGCTGCACGCAGTCCTTGCGGAACGCCCAGACGCCCTGGTCATAGTAGTAGGCTTTGGGGTAGCTCTGGCGCTCGGTGGACACTTCGCGCTGGGTGCCACCGTAGGGCACGACCAGGCCATCGCGGATTTCCATCGCCCGCAACGGGTGATCGTCGCCGGCTTCCCACACGGTCATAACCGAGTCGATATCCTTCCGGGTCTCGAGGATCTCCAGGCAGTGATCGATGAGCTCGCCGCTGATCATCACCGTGTTCCCGAGCAGCAGCACGATGTTTTCCAGTCCCTCGACGCGCTCGTCGACCCACTCCACGGCGTGGCGGATGACGATGCCGTGGTTGACGCTGTCTCCGCCAAGTTCGTCCGGGCGCGGGATGATGGTGGCACCGGCCTCGCGCGAGGCCGCGGCGATGCGCTCGCCGTCGGTGGAGACATAGACGCCGTCGATCCGGCTGGCCTGGCGCGCGGCGTGAATCGGGTACTGCACCATCGGCCGGTCGTTCACCGGGAAGACGTTCTTGTCGATGATGGACTTGCTCCCCGCGCGGGCGGTGACGATGGCGACATTCATGGGCTGGCCCCGGTGTGTTGGCAATCGGCGTCGATCAGAATGCGCGAATCGTATACCGGGCCGCCCTCCACGTTCACCTCGACCCGGAACACCGCGCCGGCATGGGGGCCGGCCTCCACCCGCGCCGGACCCCCCGCCGAAGTGACGAACAGCTCGCCGCGGCCCGGCGCGCCGAAGCACAGGCTGGTGGTGTAACGCGCCGGCAGCGTGATCCGTTCCATCACCTCG
>PWZL01000102.1 GCA_003567475.1 Gammaproteobacteria bacterium
CGGCTGGCTTTCGATGTCATCCATGTGCCGCCGCTGCGCGCCCGCAGCGACGACATCCTGCCACTTGCCGAGCACTTTGCCATCAACATGACAGCCGAACTCAAGCGCGAGATTTTCGCCGGCTTCACCGCAGAGGCCCGCCGCGCACTGCTCGACTACGCCTGGCCCGGGAACGTGCGCGAACTCAAGAACACGGTGGAGCGCTCGGTTTACCGGTCCGCGGCACCGGAAGAGCCACTCGCTGAGGTGGCTTTCGATCCGTTCGCCGAGGCTTTTCCGGCACTGATCGCCAACCCGAAGGGCCATGACGCCCCGGCCGCTGCAGACGAGGACATCATGCACGCGCCAGGCCAGGCGGACACCCCCAACTCGACCCTGCCGCTGCCGGTCGACCTCAAGGCTGTCCTGGCACACACCGAGGTGACACTGATTGAGCAGGCGATGCAGCAGGCGGCCTTTCACCACCCGCGAGCCGCTGAACTGCTCGGTCTCAGCTACCACCAGCTGCGCGCGGCTCTGCGTCGACACGATCTCGTCGAGCGCTTCGGCCGGGCGCGCGCCGCGCCCCCTGAGTGACGCAGTCTCTCCGCCAATTCGCTAACATTCCGTCATCCAGGTCGAGACTGACAGGTGTCATGACGATGCGTTTGGTGATCCCCACCCTGGGCGTCCTCGCTCTGCTATTCCCCACCCCCCCTGTAACGATGCACATGGCGACCAGGAGGTTCTCGTGACCACGATCGGCACCCCCGGCGCCCCGGGCGCCACCCGGCTGATGCTGCTCGGCGCCGGCGAGCTCGGCAAGGAAGTCGCCATCGAGGCCCAGCGCCTCGGGGTCGAGGTGATCGCGGTCGACCGCTACCCGGGCGCCCCGGCCATGCAGGTCGCCCATCGCAGCCATGTCCTCGACATGCTGGACGGCGAGGCACTCTCCGGACTGATCGCCCAGGAGCGTCCGGCGCTGGTGGTTCCCGAGATCGAGGCCATCGCCACGACCACCCTGCTCGAACTGGAGGCAGGGGGGCAACGCGTGGTCCCGACCGCGCGCGCCGCGCATCTGACCATGAATCGCGAGGGTATTCGCCGCCTTGCCGCGGAAGAGCTCGGTCTGCCCACCTCGCCCTACCGCTTCGCGGACGACGAAGCAGGCTTCATCGCCGCCGTAAAGGACATCGGTCTACCCTGTGTGGTCAAGCCGGTGATGAGCTCTTCTGGCAAGGGCCAGAGCACGCTGCGTCGCCAGGAGGAGCTGGCCAGCGCATGGCGCCATTCACAGGAAGGCGGACGGGCTGGCGGGGGTCAGGTCATCGTTGAAGGCTTCATCGAATTCGACTACGAGATCACCCTGCTGACCCTGCGTCACACCCGCGGTACGTCTTTCTGCGCACCCATCGGACATCTGCAGATAGACGGCGATTACCGCGAGTCCTGGCAGCCCCACCCGATGACGGAACGTGCGCTTGAGCGGGCGCAGGACATCGCTGCCGCCATCACCGGGGCGCTTGGTGGGCAGGGCATCTTCGGTGTGGAACTGTTCGTGCGCGATGACGAGGTCTGGTTCAGCGAAGTCTCGCCCCGGCCGCACGACACGGGTCTCGTGACACTGGTGTCGCAGGAGCTCTCGGAGTTTGCACTGCACCTGCGCGCCATCCTCGGCTTACCCGTGCCGGAGATCCGCCAGCTGGGGCCCTCCGCCTCGGTCGCACTCCTGGGCGAAGGTCACTCACGCGACGTTCAGTTCCAAGGCCTCGCCCAGGCGCTGGCCGAGCCTGATACCGCATTGCGGCTGTTCGGCAAGCCGGAACTCATGGGCAAACGTCGCGTCGGCGTGGCACTCGCTCGGGGCGACACGCTGGTCGCAGCCCGCGAGCGAGCGCGGCGCGTAGCCGAGCAGGTCATCATCACGTTGCGCTGACTGACGGGGCGCTGACGGCCCGTCACGCCCACGCCTGCGCGTGCCATGGCGGCGACCATGGCCCGCGCGAACCGGCAAAAGTGACCGGTGCGGCGGTAATCACTGCCGCCAGCATCACCAGCTCAGCCGCCAGTCCGCGGTATCCCGCGCATCGTCTCCCGGTTTCCATCACCCGCCGATATCTTCTGGCATGCCTCTTGCGTCATCTTCCCCGACAGACGCACTCCGAGCCCACCAGAGACACGTTGTGGAGAATCGACATGAGCACGAAAGACGTTGTGAGTATCGTAATGCTGGTCGTTGGCATCATTCTGCTGTTCCTGGGCTATCAGTCCTCTCAGGGCATGGATGACCGTATTTCTGAAGCGGTGACTGGCGAATACACGGACAGCACGCTCTGGTACTGGATATTCGGTGCCATCGGAACCGTAGGGGGTGCTGCTCTCTTCCTGATCGGTCGTCGCTAGACGCCGGCTGTTGGCTCGAGGGTGAAATGGAGGGTGAACTGGTCGCCGCGGTCTGCATTCGCCCAGATACGCCCGCCGTGTCGCATCACCACGCGCTCGGCGATCGCCAGACCAAGGCCGCGTCCAACTTCAGCCTGAGTGTCCTCACCCGTATGAAATGGCTTGAACAGCGTCGCAGCCCGCTCGGCGTCGATATCGCAACCCTCATTCGCGAAACGATAGACCACCGGCTCGCCCTCACCTGCGCGCTCGCAGCTCACCCGAATGCGGCCGCCGCCATGCTCGATTGCGTTACCGAGCAGATTCAGAATCAGAATACGAACCAGCACATCGTCGGCGACCACGTCACTTAACGGCGCGATCTCAAGCTCTGTCGTCATCTCCGGTTGTACCGACTGCAACTGCTCGAACACCTCCTTGACCAGTGTCTGCATCGACAGTGGCTCACGCTGAAAGGTCGAATGCACAGCCAGAGACAGGCCCACCACACGATCGAGTATCGACGTCATCCGTCGCACACCGCTGATGCATCGACGCAGCGCCGCGTGTGCCTCCCCCCCGGAGGACGCCGCGACATGCTGCCCGATCAGCTCGACGTTCATCGAGAGGGCGTTGAGCGGACTGCGTAGATCATGGCTGACCGATTCGGCGATCGTGATCAAATCGGCGTTACGGGCCTGCAGCTCCCCAGTGCGTTCGGCAACCTGGCGCTCCAGCGTCCGGTTCAGTTCCCCCACGCGCCACTCGGCATCCCGCGCGGCTGCAGCGCGAGCATTGACCCGGCCGTTTTCAAGGATCAGCAGTCCCACCAGGAATGACACGGCAAGGCCGAGCGGCATGACCGCGGCGACGGCCGGTGTCACGAGGGAGGCCGCGAGTGCCGGGGTCGGCGTATGAGTCACCGCCAGCAACGTATTCATGGATGTCCGGATCACGCCTTCGCGGATCCAGTCCTCTGGAATCCCGGTCGCCGGCGTACCCTGCTGGTAGAGGCGCTGGTCCCGCCAGGCGACCTCGACTGCATACCCCGGCGATTGGTCCTGGAGAAAGCTTGCGAACATTGAGCGCGTATCCAACGCGGCGATGAGCGCCCCCCCACCCTCCTCGCTGCGAATCACCACCCTGATGCGCTGCCCGTCGCCAACCGACTCCGGGCCCAGCATGGCTTCACCTGCGACACCCGCAATACCCCGACCCAGTCGCTCGAGCTCTGCAGATGACGCAGGCCGATTCAGCTCCGGGCGCTGAGGAGTGGCCAGGAAGTGCCGATCAGTCGTCTCGTCGAGCCACAACAGCGCCGTCAACCCATCAAGCTGGGCAAATCCCCAACCCTGAAACGCTGACCACTCGTCGACCGGCTCGGACGCGTTGGCAGCCCAGTAATCGTGGATCTCGCGCAGCCCCTGAAGCAGCAGGTCAAGCTGCTGCACGAGTCGGCTGCGCGTTGCGTACGACTCGGCCTCGGTGATCAGGGTGATCTTCGAGCTGTCCGTATCACGCAGGACATTCCAGAGCTGGGTGGTCATAAAACCCAACAGAAGCGTCAGCGCGCCCGCAATACACCAACGACCGATCAAGACTGCCCCCGCGGCTGACCAGACCGGCTCCGGAAACACGGTCTGGTGTTCGGCTCAAATGCACGATCATCATAGAGGAGGCGTAGCCCGACTGCAGCGGCACCGGATTGACCATTCACCACAACAACGGCCACCGAGAGGCTCGTTATCGGTCTCTCGGGGTCTGGGCTATACTGCACCAGAAAAAATGCTGCGACGTACGGCAATTGAGACAGCGTTGCCGTGGCGCGAGTTGGC
Source organism: Gammaproteobacteria bacterium (assembly GCA_003567475.1). GTDB lineage: Bacteria > Pseudomonadota > Gammaproteobacteria > Steroidobacterales > PWYM01 > PWYM01. The sequence continues at coordinate 4,197 of PWZL01000102.1, forward strand.
AGTTGACGTAGGCGGTCAGGCGTATGGTCGGCATTCTGTTCGTTGATGACGACCCGGACTTCACCGCGGCAGTCCGCCCGGTGCTGGAGCGTGACGGGTATGCCATTCATATCGCCCATTCGCTGGCACAAGCCAGAACGCTGCTGCAGCAACACTCTCCTCAGCTGATGTTCATCGATCTGCTGCTGCCCGACGGCAGCGGGCTTGAACTCGTATCCGAGGACGGCCCACGCAGCATCATCATCACTGGCCATCCCTCGATCGAATCTGCCATCCGGGCGGTACGCGGTGCGGTCGTGGATTACCTCGTGAAACCGGTAGACAGCAGACAGCTGCGCAAGACCATCCGCCGGGCGCTCGAGGGCGAAACCACGGATCCTGATGCCAAGCCTCCCGACGGCGACGAGACGTCGTCCACACCACTGCTGGTCGGCAAATCAGCGCCCATTATGGCGCTGCGTTCGCTGATTCGTGACTATGGCGAAACCGACGTCACCCTGCTGATCACCGGCGAGAGCGGCACCGGCAAGGAGTTGGTCGCTCAAGCGGTGCACGAGGTGCGCGGCCGCGAAAAACCGTTCGTGGCCCTCAACTGCGCGGCAATCCCTCAGGAACTGCTGGCCAGCGAATTGTTTGGCCACGAAAAAGGCAGTTTCACAGGGGCAATGAAGCGCCACAAAGGGCTGTTCGAGCGGGCGGGAGACGGGACGGTCTTCCTGGATGAAATCGGCGAACTGCCACTGGCTCAGCAGGCAGCACTGCTGCGAGTGCTGGAAACCCAGACTGTCCAGAGAGTTGGCGCGGAACACGAGATCGAAGTCTCGCCGCGGGTGGTTGCCGCAACCAATAACGACCTGGCCCGGCAGATTCGCGAGGGCCATTTTCGCGAAGATCTGTTCTACCGTATCAACGTGTTGACGATTCATGTGCCGCCGTTACGCGAGCGCGAAGGCGACATTGAACGGCTGACCACACATTTCCTGGCGGAATATGCGGGGGAATACGGGAGCCCTGAGACGCTCGCCCCCGCGGCGATGGAGCGGCTGACCGCTCACCAATGGCCAGGGAACGTTCGCGAGCTCAAACACACGCTGTTGCGTGCGGCGATTCTCAGTCGCGGCAAGACATGCATCGATACGCTGCCGGAGGACTTCGACCGCCCGCCTGCCTGGACGCAGCCCGACAGCAGGCTGGCCGCCGGCATGTCAATTCGAGACGCCGAGCGCAGCCTGATCCAGACAACGCTCGAGCATTACGGGGGCAATCGCAAGAAAACCGCGGAGGCACTCGGCGTCAGCCTGAAGACTCTTTACAACCGACTGAAAGACTACGAGACCCCAACGCCTGATGACGAGCATCGACGCTGATCTCGATCCTCGCCCTATCTGAGCGGGCCGCTACAGAGGCGGCCTGCGGTGGCCAAGCAGGAAGGTCACCACAGCGAGCACCAGACCGACCACGAACAGGATCCAGGCAATATTGACCGCCACCCCGGCGATGCCGGTGAGACCGAGCACCCCCGCAACCAGGGCGACGATCAGAAAAGTCAGGGCAAGACCAAGCATGGCTTTCTCCTCAAGGCAGGGGGTCGGAAAACGAGGCGCCAACGGGCGACCTGTCGAGTCGCCCGTTGGCGAGGCTTCAGCGGGTTCCGCAGTGACTGTGTGCGGACCCAGGGATACGCCGGGGTGTTTCAGTGACCGTCGCCACTGATGGCGTCACGCGCCTGATCGATCGCGGTGGCAACACGCAGTGACGTTGCATCGACACGATCGACCCCATCGGTATCTTCAGCGATCTCGACGGCATGACTGACCTGTGACTGATCGTCCACCTCCCCGGACAGATAGACGACGTTGTCCTTGGTTTCGACCGAAATGTCGAACCCAGAGACTTCCTGGTCGGCCAGGAGCTGTGACTTCACCTTGGTGGTGATCCAGCTGTCCGTCGCGACATCCCCAGCCGTACGCTCGTCATCGTTATTGTGGTCGTCCGCCTGCACAGGACTGAGGGCGAGCCCCGAAACCAGTGCGATGGCGGGCAGGCTGGCGCCCAGCAGCCAGCGGTTCAGGGCGGGCGTTGATGGCGATTTCTGGGTGATTTTCATGGCATTCCTCCTGCGGGTTCATTGACCGGACGCTCGCCCAACGGACCAAGCCCGCGAGCGTAGGCAGCGCCCTCAAAGAGGAGATTGCACAATCCATGCCATGCGAAAGAGGCTTTGGAAACAGCCCCTTGCACTCACAGTCAGCGGTAAGATTTACGTCCGTCAGTCAGGCTGGCCGAATCGTCCCCAGATCACTGCACCGCTGCCCTCGAGGCCGTCTGGCTGAGCTGAAACGAGACACTTGCCGCCTCATGAGCCAACAGCCAGCGCTTCCTCTCCACCCCCCCGGCGTAGCCGGTGAGTGTGCCGTCCCGGCCAATCACACGATGACAGGGCACCACAATGGCCAGTGGATTACGGGCATTCGCAGCGCCCACCGCCCGCTGGCCCCCGGCGAGGCCCAACCGCCGGGCGACCTCACCGTAACTGCAGGTTTCACCGTAGGGGATCGCCACGAGTGCGGACCAGACACGTCGCTGAAAGTCGGTGCCGCGCGGCGACAGGGGCAATTCGAACGCGCGACGCCTGCCATCGAAATACTCAGCGAGCTGCCGACAGACCAGCAGGGTCGTCTCATCGGGACAGGCAGAGGACTCTTCGCGCACCACGAAGTCGACCGACGTCACACGGCCGTCGTTTGCGCGGATACGCAGCAGGCCGAGGCGCTCAGCCCCGGCGGGCAGAAAATAGTCCAGTGCAGCGGCCATCATCAGCTCCTCTTCAGCCCTCGATGTGCCCGAGCCTGTCAGGCCGGCGCCTGCCGGGTGACCGGGGGGGTTCGACCTGAACGCCCGGGCGATCTATGATCCTGTGGCGCCTCGACACACATGCCGACGCGGTTTCCGCCAACACCCGGAAGTCCCTTTGCCAGTCGCCCGGAGGGTCCACAGCATGACTACAGCACGGAACAGCAGGGCGCTACCCGCGGGTCGCCTGACGACTGCCGTGATCGTCGCCCTCGTCGGCACGCTCAACCTTGGGTATGCGGGCTGGCGGGTGTTTCAGGGACGGCCAGCGGACGCATCACTGCCCTTGGTGATCTCGGGCGTACTGTGTCTGGCTCTAGCCATGATACTCCTGATCCTGGCCAGGCAGCCGTCGCCACGCTAGTGCGCGAGACCGCGCGGTCCCGTCCGCTGCTGCCAGGGCTGGACCGGAATCGAGCTGCGAAAAGCCGAGCAGCCATACGCACTCTCCGACCTTGACGCCCGCGCCCCAGGCGCGACCATGGGGAGGATCGCACAGGAGGACACGTCATGGCACTGCAGCATTACCACAACATCCTGGTCCCGGTAGACGGCTCCGACAACGCGCTGCGAGCGCTCGATTACGCGGCGAGTCTCGCGCAGGCCGCCAACCTGCAGATTCTGCTGCTGCATGTGGCCCAGATGGGGCCGGTGGAGATGATGAAGACGCTCGGCTACCCGGCGGCGGCAACAGACGCTGCGGCGAGACGAACGAAAGAGCAGGAAGAACTCCGCCGCGAGCTCGCCGAGCACGTGTTCCAGACGGCCCGCGAGCGCCTGCCCGTGGGCTTGGAGGTGCACCAGATGATGGTCGCCGGCGATCCGGCGCAGGTCATCCTGCAGCAGGTCGACAAGCTCGGTAACGCGGTGATCGTCATGGGCAACCGGGGCCTCTCCGAGGTCCGGGAACTGCTGATCGGTGGGGTGAGCAGCAAGGTACTGCACCACGCCTCCTGCCCGGTCACGATCATCCACTGAGCCACGCGGGTGCCCCAGGTCACGCTCCAGCCGGTCGTCTTCCGCTCCGCCGTGGACCACTGGTTCTACCTCGTCATCCTCGGCAGCGGCGCGATTGTCTTCGTGAGCGTGCTGCCCTTGCTGCACACCGGTGAGCCGGCCCAGTTGCTGATCGCGATGCTGGCCACCGCGCTCGGCCTGGGGCTGCCGCTGTGGCTGCTGGTCACCACCCGCTACATCGTCGACGGCGCCGTGCTGGAAGTCCGCTCCGGACCTTTCCGCTGGCGGATCATCCGTCGGCAGATCACGGCGGTGCGCGCCAGCCGATCGATGATCTCCGCCCCCGCCCTGTCACTGAACCGGCTGGAAATCCGCTACGGCCATGGCCAGAGCCTGCTGGTCTCACCAGCCGACCGCGAGGGGTTTCTCCGGTGTCTCGGCTTCCCGTCCGGCCACACCGACGACGAGCCCCCCTAGCACGCAGGCCCGACCCTGCCGCGGCAAGCCTCGAGCCAGTCACCGGAGAGCGCTGATCCCCGCCCGGCCGCGCCGCCGGACGGGGCCGGGCGGCGGGCTGCCATAAACGAGTCCCCTCTCGGACATCCAGACCATTGCCGTCAGCGAATCAACGTGCGAGGCTCGAAAGACGATGCGCAAGACGCTCAAGATTCTCCACTCGATCGGCGCCGCTGGCATCACCGGCGCCGTGCTCGTGCATCTCGTGCTGCTGGCCTTCCTGCCGGCCCCTGATGAGCTTGCCGCCTACGCGGCCCTGCGCGAAGGCATTGCCGGCGTCACCACCTGGGTCCTGCTGCCCTCGCTGACGCTGATGCTGCTCTCGGGGCTGCTGGCCATCGCCGCGCATAACGCCTTCGGCAATTTCGCCTGGGTCTGGCTGAAATTCGCGCTGACGCTGTCGATATTCCAGCCCATCCTCATGTGGATCCATGGACCGGCCCATCGCGAGGCCGACGCGGCGCGGGCACTGCTCGCCGACCCGGCGGCGAACGTGGTCCTGGAAGGTGTCAGCGCAATCGAATGGGGGATGCTCTGGGTGACGCTCGCCACCTGTCTGGCCAACATCGTATTGGCGATCTGGCGGCCCCGCTGGCGTCGCGGGCATACCGTGTCCCGGTCGTCCTCGGCCGTCACTAGGCGCGCCGCGTCCCCAGGTAACTGAGTGCGGCCGCTTCGAAGCGGTGCGGCTTGATCCCGAACAGCGCCCAGGCTTCACTGCCGTCACACACGTTGCCCGCCAGCAGCATTTCCAGCTGATCGCGGGTGATCGGAAACCACGGCTGGCCATCCAGTAGCGTGGCCACCGCGCGCACCGCCCAGACCGGTGCGGGCAGCATGAGTTTTCGCCGACCACAGGCCTGGGCAATGACCTGAATGATCGCGCGCCACTCAAGCGCGTCCGGGCCGCCGAGCGGAAAGATGCGCCCGCTGCTCTCCGGGGTCTCCAGTGCCTGCACGAAGGCACGGGTCACGTCCTCGATCGCCACCGGCGTGAGCTTGAAGCGCCCGGCCTGGACCGGCAGCAGGCCCTCATGGAACAGCGGTGCGGGAATGGGCATCTCGATCATTTCATCGCGCAGCTGGGTACAGAATTCCATTCGTCCTTTGGGATCACCGAAGATCACCGAAGGGCGGAATACGGTCCAGTCAAGTCCGCTCTCGGCGAGAGACTGCTCGGCGCGATACTTGGTCGTCTGGTAAGGGGTGCCCTCCGGGGCCGCGCCATTCGCGCTCATCAGCAGGAAGCGCCCGACACCGACCGATCTGGCCGCCTCAATCGCGCGCGCGCAGCCCTCGTAGTGCATGGCCTCGAACGTGACACCCTGAGCCGGGAATTCGCGCAGCAGGCCGATGTTGTAGATCGCGGCGTCGCAACCGGTCAGACACTCGGCCACGGCATCTTCCGAGCCGATCTCCCCCTGGACGACTTCGCTGACGTCGCGACGCGTCACCCGCGTCTCGCTGCCAGGACGCACGAGCAGACGAGGCGTGTGCCCTGCGGCGATCAAACCGTCGACCAGATGGCTGCCGACGAAGCCGGTGCCACCAAACATGGCGACCTTCATAGCGTCCTCCCGGGGCCTTGGCCCTTGTCTGTTCATCTGCCTTCACGCCTATCCCATCTTTACGGCGGACAGGACGCTCAGGATGCGTCGTTCAGCGCAGTCGGACTCGGGCACGCCGTGCAAACGCCTCCATCGTCTCGCGAAAGACATGCTGACAGAGCTTGTCAACCAGCCGGCTCAACAGCCGACCGCGCAAGGCGTATTCCACCTGGAACCGCACCTCCGTGCTGCGCTCGCCGAGCGCGTTGAATGTCCAGGTCTGATGCAGGCTGCGAAACGGGGCCTGGTGACCCTCGATGGTAATCTGGGTGGGACGCTCCAGCTGCGCACGGGTGTTGAACCGCTGGCGGATGCCGAAACCGCCGAGCTCCTGCTCGACCAGCAACGACAGGCCGTCACGCTCAAGAATCCGCGCCGCCTGCCACCCGGGCAGGTACTCAGGGTAGCACTCGACATCGGCGACGAGGTCGAACACGTCGTCCCGCGGAAACGGCAGTGTCCGCCGCATGTCGAGGCGGCGCAACTCAGTCATCGGATCGGCCCACCGCGGGTGTGTTGGCAGCCTCTGATCCCGCATCTTCGGGCGTTACAGTGGCGCGCCGGGCCGCGTCTTCCGCATGGCGGGCGATGGCCTCGGTCATGCGACTGAAGATCAGCCCGTGGAACGGCACCAGCGGATACCAGTACATCAGGCCCAGAGCACCGTGCGGATGCCAGTACGCGGTGGCGGTGATCCGCGTACCTTCCTTGACCGGTACAAGCTCGAATTCAAGCACACCGGCGCCGGGCGCTTTCATACCAAAGCGCAGCGTGAGCCGGCGCTCCGGCTCGAGCCCGATCACCTCCCAGGAGTCGATGGTGTCGCCGACACGCAGCGCCTGCGGATCACGACGCCCACGACTCAGACCGGGACCGCCGACAAACCAGTCGGCCAGCTCACGCAAGGTCCATAACAGATCCAGCGCGTAGTAGCGGTTCTTGCCGCCGATCGCCGTGACCACCTGCCACACAGCCCACGCCGGCGCACGGGCCACGGCACTGCCAGAGGCACGCTTGGCGTAGAAGGCATAGTCCTGCCGGTAGTCGCGATACATCAAGGCGCCTTCCGTCCAGCGTGCGGGCACGGCACCGCTGCGCTCCGCCTCGAGCGCAGCGACGACGGCCTGGCGGTAATCCAGCAGCGTTTGCGGGATGAGTTTGCGCAGCGCCTCGGGGTGAGCGGTGATGTCATGCGAGAGTCCTTCGATCAGCGCCCGTGCGACGGGCGTCGGTACGGCCGTCACCAGGCCGAGCCAGTAGGATGAAAAAGTGGGCGTGAGGACCGGTATGGGGATGATCCACGGACGGCGGCCGACGAGCTCACCATAGACCTTCATGAGATCAGCATAGCTGAGCTCCTCCGGGCCAGCGACGTCATAGACCTGCCCTGCCGTCTCTGGATGCTCGGGCACCCGCAGCAGATACTCCAGAAGATTGTCGAGCCCGATGGGAGGCGTGCGCGCTCGCACCCAGCGCGGCGTGAGCATGACCGGCAGCACGTTGACGAGATCGCGAATGACCTCGAAGGCTGCCGAGCCCGGTCCGACGATAATGCCGGCACGGATTTCCGTGACGGGGACGCCGCCGGCACGCAGCCGCTCGCCGGTCTGTGCCCGCGAGCGCAGGTGTTCGGAGTGCGCCTCGTCCGGCACCAGGCCGCCGAGATAGATGATGCGGCGAATACCCGCTGCCGCCGCAGCGGTCGCAAAATTCCCGGCGCATTCGAGATCGAGCTTGCCGAACTCGCGCCCAGCGCCCATCGAATGCACCAGGTAGTAGGCGATGTCGATACCCGCCAACGCGGCGGGCAGACTCTGCGGCGCGAGGGCGTCGGCGGCAACAGGCTCAACGCCCTCCCAGCCGGGTCGATCGACGAACGCCGCTGGATTGCGAGCGGCCGCGCGGACCTGGCGCCCGGCCGCGACCAGCCGCGGGACGAGTTGACTGCCGATGTAGCCACTGGCACCGAAAACGAGGTCCATGCGGTGGCTACCAGACCAGATCGTCCGGCACTTCGTAGCCCTCGTAGCCGGGCACGACCGCGTCGGCGGGAGCTTCCGAGGCGTGCGCGTGGTCAACGACGATCAGTGCGGGATCGCGTTCGCGCAGGCGTGCGGCGGCGGCCTGCGGCAGCAGTTCATAGCCCCTGCCCAGGCGCACGATCACCAACGCCCCGCTCGCGAGCTGCGCGCGCTGAGCCGCGTCGACCAGAATGCGTTTGACGCGACCCTCGTGGGGAAAGGCGTAGTCGAGCTCGCCAGTCCGGGCGACCCGGTGCGCTTCAATCAACTGACGGGCCTGATCGCGCCGCTCCTTGTGCCGGGCCGCGGCATTGCGCTCGGCTGCCAGGGCGCGATCGCGCGCAGTCTGTTCAGCGCGGCGCTTCGCGGCAGCCGCCATGGCAGCGGCGCCCGCAGGCACGGTTTTACCCTTGCGCTTCTTGGCCTGCTGCCGCGCGGTCTTCTGCACCTGATCCTTCTTGACCAGACCGGCCTTGAGTAGCTGTTCCTGCAGGGAGGTGGGCATGACTGGGCTCCGCGAATCCTTCGGCACGGCCCCCATGGTAACCCCGGGTCGGCCACACCGGCAGTCGCGACTGTTTCATAATGACCGGGTGTCTTCGTCCGGCCCACCTACCGCCACCGGTTTACCCGGCCCGCTCGCCGGCCTGCTGCGCATGCCGCCGGACCAGCCGGCGCTGGCCTGGCCGGGTGGGCGGCGCACTGCAGCAGCGCTTCTCGACGACATCAGTGTCCTCGCGGCGCGGGCTGCCACTCTGGGTGATGACGAGGCCGAGCCATTGGCCATCATCTCGGCCTCACGGCCACGGCTGGTCGCCGGCGTGCTGGCCGCGCTCGCACTGGGTCGTCCGGCGCTGCCGCTCGATCCGACGCGCGCCGATCTGGCAGCCCTGCTGGCGACATGCGCGCCTGCTGGCGCACTGCGCGATGCTGACATCAGCCTGCCGGTGACCCTGCCGTCGGCCGAGCTCGCAACCGGGACGACTGCTGCAACGACCGCCATCTGGCGCCAGACCCGCCGCTGGCCCATGGACTCCGGCGCAGCTGCCCTCCTGGTTCCGACCAGTGGCACTGGCGGCCCACCGCGGATCGCCATGCTCACGGCCACGGCCCTGGAGGCTCATGTGGCTGCCAGCAGTCGTCTGCTCCCCCCGTTCAGCGCCGACGACCGCTGGCTGGTCTGCCTGCCCATGGCAAGCATCGGCGGCCTGGCGGCGATGTGGCGCGTGTATTCCCGGGGTGGTGCCTTGGCCGTACTCGAGAGCGGGTTCGACGCCTTCGGAGCACGGACGCTGATGGCCGAGGGGGCCAGCCATGTGTCGCTGGTGCCAGCGATGCTGGACGCCATCGCCGACGTCCAGGAGGTCGCCCCCCCGCGTGGCCTGCGCTGTCTGCTGACCGGCGGCGGCCCGCTGTCCGAGCCCCAGGCGGCCCGTGCCCGCGCCCTGGGCTGGCCGCTGTGGCAGGGCTGGGGCATGACCGAGAGCGCCTCGCACGTGGCTGCCGGACCGGTGGACGCGCACTGGACGCCAGGGGTGGTAGGCCGCCCGCTGCCGGGCGTGTCGGTGGACTCGGCGGGTCACGACGGCCCACTGCGGATCGGCGGGCCGATGCTCATGTCAGGCTACGCCCGCCCGGGCCTGCGACCCGGAGATGGCCTCGATGCACAGGGCCGGTTCGTAACAGGCGACACCGGCGAATGGCTGCCGGATGGCCGACTTCGCATCCTCGGGCGAGCTGACGATGTCATTGTCACCGGTGGGGTCAACGTGCACCCCGAGGGGATCGAGGCGCGCTTCGCGCAGTGCCGCGGCGCAGGCGAGGTGGCGATCACCGCGCGACCGGACGCGCGCTGGGGGAGCGTACTGGTGGCGCTGTATACCGGTCAGGCCACACCTGGGCAACTCGCCGCATGGGCCCGGGCGGAGCTGCCAGGCCACTGGCGGCCGCGCGAATTCAGGCGGGTCACGGCCCTGCCCCGCAACGCCATGGGCAAGTTGCGGCGCTCGGAACTGCCATGGCTGTGAATACCGCATAATGCGGACAGCGCTGCATCACTGACCGAACCCACGACCCTGGCGGCTGCCCCCCAACCGACGTCACGAGGAACCGAACAATGAACACCCTTGATCGCCTGTGCCACGCCGCGATGCTGCTGGTGCTGAGCCTCGGCGCAGGCCACGCCACGGCCGAGCCCGTCGATCTGCGCGACCAGCGACAACTGCTCGATGCCTTCGTCAAGACCACCGGCAATCTCGACGGCGAGGAGGTGGTGATCTACGCGCAGAGCACGGTCTATGCGTTCGTGCCGGGCAGTCGCGGTCAGGCCCTGTTCGACCTCGAAGTCATCGGCGTTAAGCGCTATGAACGGATCGAGGGCGGCTGGCAGCGGGTGCAACGTGAAATCGCGCTGTACACCGATCGCGACACCGGTGAGGTGCTGGCGCACTGGGACAATCCATGGACGGGCGAACGGGTGCGCGTGATTCCGGTCCTCAACGATCCCGTCAACCGCCGCCACGTGATCGACGGCCAGGGCGGCGGCTGGGGCATCGGTTACATGGAATCCGGCGATGACATCATGTTCTATCGCGAGATCCCCCTGCGCTATCCCAATCCGCTGTCGCCCCAGGCACACCCCAGGCATTCCACTGGCGAGTGGTACGAGGCCATGGAGCTGTTCAATCATTTCGTGCGGCGTGCCGATCTCGAGGATCCAACGCTGGCCTCGGCACCGTCGACCATCTCCTGGAGCCGGATCGGACCCTGGCTGCCCTGGATGGAGATGGCCGATCACCCGGGCTGGCTGGTCTATCACGGCCGCGGTGTGAAGCTGGACGACGTCGCGGGGCTGCCGGCCCACATCCACGACCACATCGAGCGCCACTTTCCGCAATACCTGAGCGCGCCGGAGGCCTGGTCGGAACCGTCGGAGACCAGCTGGACGTTCTTCCGGAAGATCCTGGAAGGCGAGATCGACGGTGAAACCCTGCAGCCTTGAGGGGGGCGAGCTCGCGCGCGGAGCTCGCTAGTCGACTGCCGGCTCGAATCCCAAGCCGGGGGCGTCGTGCAGCGCGATGAGCCCGCCCGCAGGCAGCGCGGGACCCAGCAGACGAGTCAGCCACCGCCCGGTGTCCAGGCCATGCGCCAGTCCTCGCCCGCCGCCCGCAGGCATCGCGGCGGCGAGATGGGCACAGGCCCAAAGACCGACTGCCGTCTCGAGAGTCGTACTCACCACGCTGGACACCGCCCGCTGCTCGGCCAGCCGCAGTGCCCGCAGCGGGCCGCCCAGCAGCATGGGTTTCAGGACCTGTCGGCGCACGGGCAGAGTCCGCGCGTCATCGCGGCGCGGCAGTGACTCGTCCAGAGCCAGCGGATAATCGAGGTTCGCCTGCCAGCGCGCGAGGGTGGCATCGTCGGCAGCGGCGGCCGGTTCCTCCAGGGCATCGATCCCGTGCCCGCAGAGCTTCGGCAGCAGTCGTTCGGCCAGCACCACTGGCCAGCCGCCGTTGAGATCCAGGCGCAGTGCGCAGCTGCACGGGCCGCCTGCCAGGAGCCGCTCGAGCAGCGGCCATTCCTGTTCCGCTGTGGTCACCCCGAGCTTGAGCTTGGCCACCGGGTAGCCGGCCGCGGCCGCGGCGGCCAGGCGCCCGGCTGTCCCGGCATCCAATCCACCGATGGCGGCATTCACGGCCACCTCGGACCCGGCATCCTGGCGCAACCATCGATACAGTGGCATGCCCGCCTGCCGCGCCGACAGATCCAGCAGCGCGAACTCAAGCCCGCAGCGTGCTGCCGGTGCCGCTGCCAGCACGCCGGGTTCCTCGAGCCCCTGGAGTCGCTCCAGTGCCTCGGCAATGCTTAGCCCGACCAGCCGGTCAGCCGCCCATCCCAGGGCTGCGTCGATGTCGCCCGCCGTGCCGGTGCCGAACGCGGGCAGACACGCCGCCTCGCCCCAGCCCCGCCGCCCCTCGGTCGTCTCGATGCAGACCAGCCAGCCCTCACGCGTGCTCACCGCTCCGCCGCGGGCATCCTGCCAGGGCCGGGTCAAGGCGACGCTGTAACCGTGACGCCACAGCGCGGCGAGCCTCACAGCGACCAACCGATCGAGAACAGCACCGCATGCAGCAGCAGCAGCTGCCCGGTGGTGGCCAGGGTGCGATTGAGCGCAGCGGCGTCGTGCGCGGCGAACACCCGCCGGAGGGCCGGGATCGCCGCCAGCGGCATCAGCAGCGTCAGCGCGATGGCCGGCCCGGCGCGATCCGCGGCGAGAAAGACCAGTGGCAGCGCGGCCGCGGCCAGCAGCGTGACGCAATACTGCCAACGGGCGAAACGGGCGCCGAAGCGCACGGCGAGGGTCCGTTTTTCCGCCTGGGCGTCGGTATCGATGTCGCGCAGGTTGTTGACCGTCAGGATCGCGACCGACACCAGCCCCGGGCCAAGGCCGGCCAGCAGCACCCAGCCATCGATCGTCAAGGCCTGCACGTAATACGTCCCCCCCACCGCCACTGGCCCGAAAAACACCAGCACGAACAGATCGCCCAGCCCCTTGTAGGCGAGCGGCCAGGGGCCCCCGGTATAGAGCACGCCACTGGCGATCGAGAGCAGCCCCACGACCAGAATGGGCCAGCCGCCCCGCCAGACCAGATAGGCCCCGACCAGCACGGCCAGCGCGAAGGCGATCACCGCGGCGCGACGCATCGCCGCAGGGCTGATCAGGCCGGACTGCACCATGCGCCTGGGTCCGGTGCGTGCGGCCGTGTCGGCGCCCTTGAGGAAATCGAAGTAGTCGTTCGCGAAGTTGGTGCCGACCTGGATGAGCAACGCACCGATCAGGGCCGCGACGGCCGCCGGCCAATACGCGAGTCCCGCCGACACCGCCATGACCGTCCCGACGAGCACCGGCGCCAGCGCGGCAGGCAGGGTTTTCGGCCGTGCCGCGAGCAGCCAGAGCGTCACCGGAGAGGCGCTCATCGGCACAGTCTCGCGACCGCGGCGGCCGGGCACGCGCTCAGGGCCGAAGGCTCAGGGCTGGCGGCGGAAGCGGCTGAAGTCGGGCTTGCGCTTCTCGACGTAGGCATTGCGTCCTTCCTGACCTTCCTCGGTCATGTAGAACAGCATGGTGGCATTGCCGGCGAGCTCCTGCAGGCCCGCCTGGCCGTCACAGTCGGCGTTCAGGGCGGCCTTCAGGCAGCGAAGGGCCATGGGTGAGTTGGCCAGGATCTCCTGGCACCAACGCACGGTCTCGGCCTCAAGGCGATCCAGGGGCACGACGGTGTTCACCAGGCCCATGTCCAGCGCCTGTTGCGCGTCATACTGACGGCAGAGAAACCAGATCTCACGAGCTTTCTTCTGGCCGACGATGCGTGCCATGTAGCTCGCGCCATAGCCCCCGTCAAAGGAGCCGACGCGCGGACCGGTCTGGCCGAACCGGGCGTTCTCGGCGGCGATGGTGAGATCGCACATCAGGTGCAGCACGTGGCCACCGCCGATGGCATAGCCGGCCACCATGGCGATGACCGGCTTCGGGCAGGTGCGGATCTGGCGCTGGAAATCGAGCACGTTCAGGCGCATCACGTCGCCGTCGTCCCGATAGCCCGCGTCACCGCGGATACGCTGATCACCACCGGAGCAGAAGGCGAGCTCACCCTCCCCGGTGAGAATCACCACGCCGATGTCCGGATCTTCGCGGGCATCGGCCAGTGCCGCGATCATCTCGCGAACCGTCAGCGGCCGGAACGCATTGCGCACCGCCGGTCGGTTGATGGTGATCCGGGCGATCCCCTGGGCGCCGTCTTCGCCCTTATCGTAGCGGATGTCATGGTAGTCGCCGGCGCTGCTCCAGCCGTAATCGCTCATGTGCCCTGATGCCGTCCCTGTGAGAAAAACGCCTGCAGGCAGGCGGCGACCGCCGCGCCCTGCTCCAGGTGGACATTATGCCCGGCACCAGGAATCACGCGCACCTCCAGCCCGGCTCGACGCGCAGCCATCTGTGTCGCGATCTCGCGGAACTTGGCATCGTGTTCACCGACGATCGCGGCCGCGGGCAGAGACAGCGACGACAGCGCCGACCACAACGAAGGCTGGCTGCCGGTCCCCATCCCCCGTAGCGAGGCGGCCAGCCCTGCTGCCGATTGACGCTGTCGACGCGCCAGCAGTGCGGCGAACCCGGAGTGACTGCGCAGGCTCTGAAACAGCGGCTGCGCGTACCAGTCCGTGACGAACGCCGGCGTGCCCTCGGCCTCCAGGCGGACGGCCAAGGCCTCGTCACGTTGCCGCCGGGACGCCCGCGCGCAGTCATCGGCCAGCCCGGGCGAGGCGGACTCCAATGCCACCGCCTGGAAACGCTCCGGATAATGCACCGCCAGGTACAGCGCCAGCCGCCCACCCATGGAATAGCCGTACAGCAATGCAGGACCCCGGACGCGGTCCGCCAGCCACGCCACCAGCATCGATGCACACCCGGCCATGGTGAAGGCTTCAGCCGGCAGCTGGCTCTGGCCGTGGCCAGGCAGGTCCGGGGCCAGCAGATGGAAACGCTCAGCCAGTGCGGGCATCAGGCCCGCAAAATCCTCGCCAGTGCCAAGAAACCCATGCAGACAGACCAGCGGCGGCCGTGCCGGATCGCCCGCCGTTCGCAAGTGGAATCCCGTCCTCATCTATCGCTCGTCATGCCCCGGGCGCGGCATCACAGCCCACCGCGGCGGCACAGTGCGCCAGCAGTTCGCGATGACGGTGCAGATTGGCGGTCCGGTCGCTGCGCACTTCGATCACCGTGGAGGCCTCCGACGCCAGCGCCTCGGCCAGCGCGGCGCGGAACGCCGCGCGGGTGGCCGGCGCGCTGCAGGCGAGGCCGAAACCGCGGGCAAGCTCGGCCAGCGCCAACCCGTGCGGCGTGCCGAAACAGCGCTCGAAGGGGTCGCCGATGTCGGCGACCGGCAGGAAGGAGAAGATGCCCCCGCCATCGTTGTTCAGCAGCACCACGGTCACCGCAGGCCGCTGCCGGACCAGCAGGGCCAGGGCGTTGAGATCGTGCAGGAAGGCGAGATCACCGCAGACCAGCACCACCCGGCGTCCGCTGCCGGTGGCGACCCCGCAGGCCGTGGCCAGGGTGCCGTCGATCCCGCTCGCGCCGCGATTGCTGTAGACCGGGACGCAGGCACCGTCCGCGCCAGCGAACATGTCCATGTCGCGGACGGGCATGCTCGCAGCGAGACACAAGACAGCATCCGCGGGCAGACCGCGCGAAACCAGCCGGCAGGCCGCGGGTTCATCAAGCGCTCCCGGCCCGTCCAGCGCCGCCGCCACGGCCGACCCCAGCCGCGCATCGGCGGCCAGCAGGCGGTGGTGCCAGGCCGAGATCTTCACGGCCGGCGAAGCGGGCCGTGGCGAAGCGTCGGTCGCCGACGCAGGCACCAGCGCTGCGGCCAGCGTGGCCACCGAGACCTGGAGACGAAGCGTGACGCGGTGCGCGGGGTCGAGGCGCCGGGGATCATCGGCGACCCGCAGCAGCGGCACGCGCCAGGTCGCGATTCGGCCCAGCAGCCGTTTCGAGACCAGTTCGCCCCCCAGGTGCAGGATCGCATCCGGGGTCTCGAGCCCCTCGGCATCGGCCGCGAGCAGCAGGTCGTAGTGGCGCAGCCATGACGCCTTCACCCGGCTGGCCCGCAGACCGGAGGTGATGTCGGCACACACCGGCCAGCCGAGCCCAGCGGCCAGCTGTTCGGCGGCCACGCGCTCGGCGTCGTCGCGCAGCCGACCGATGACCATGAGACCGCGCTGCACCCCCTCGAGCGCCTGCCGGAACGCCTGCAGCGCGTCCGCGGAAAGCGCATGCGCCGGTGGCTGGTAGTCGGTATAGGGCTTGTCTGGTGTCGGCCAGAGCGGCGGCGGCGTGGCCGTGGGCGCCCCGGCCGCGATCAGCGGTTCCCGGAACGGCACGTTGATCTGGACGGGACCCGGCAGGGGATGGCGGCCACAATAGACGGCCCGGTCCAGCGTGGTCAGCAGCGCCTCCGCCGGATAGTCCTCGGCGGGGACCGGCAGGTCGACACTGAAGCGGGCGTGGCTGCCGAACAGTCCCACCTGGTCGATGGTCTGATTGGCGCCGGTGTCGCGGAGCTCGGGCGGGCGGTCCGCAGTGAGCAGCAGCAGCGGGACACCAGCCATCGCGGCCTCGACGACCGCCGGGTACAGATTGGCGACTGCACTGCCGGAGGTACAGATCACCGCCACGGTGGCGCCGCTGCCGCGGGCCAGCCCGAGCGCATGGAACGCCAGGGCGCGCTCGTCGAAGTGCACCGTACAGGCCAGCGCGGGATGGCCGGCAGCGGCGAGGGTCAGGGGTGTCGAACGCGATCCGGGGGCAAGACAGACGTGGCGAACACCGAGCCGGACCAGTTCTTCAATGATCAGGACGGCCCAGCGGCCGTTCAGCGCTGCCGTGGCCGCACTCATTCATCGGTCCAGGCGGCGCGCAGGCTGACCATCTTGCTCTCGAGCTCCCGCCATTCCATCGCGGCATCCGAGCCCTGGACGATCCCGGCACCGACGTACAGCGCGAGCTCGCGGTCATGCAGCAGACCGGAGCGGATGCCCACGGCGAACTCACTCTCCTCGGCGCCGACGTAACCGACCGGCCCGGCATACCAGCCACGATCGAAGGGCTCCAGAGCGGCGATCCGGCGCAGGGCCTGAGGCGGTGGATCGCCGGCCACCGCCGGCGTGGGATGCAGACTGTCGAGCAGCGCGGCATCGCTCACACCGGGCTCCAGATCCCCGCTGAGGCCCACGTGGAGATGCTGGACATGCGGCAGGCCCAGGACCTGCAGCGCCTTGGCCTCGGTCGCGCCCGCCGTGAGCGGGGCAAGCCGGTTCTCGAGGTAACGCACCACACAGGCATGCTCGCGCCCATCCTTGCCGCAGTTGAGCAGTTCCGCCCGCAGCGCGTCATCCTCCGCCCCGGTGGCGCCGCGGGCGCGGGTGCCCGCCAGGGCCTCGGTCCCGAAGTGACGGCCACGGCGGTGAAACAACCGCTCGGGGCTCGCCCCGAGAAAAGCCGTGTCGCCACCCGGATTGAAGTAGAAGTGGAAACATGGACCGCTGCGCCGGGTCAGCGCGGCCAGCAGCGCAAGCGCCTCCGGGCGCTCGGCGAACACCATCTCGGTCCGCCGGGCCAGCACCAGCTTGCACAGCTCGCCCCGGCCCAGGCTGTCCGTGACCTCGCGGACCAGGCTGGTCCATACACCACGCGAGGGAAGATCCTGATGTCGCGCCGGAGGGGCGACCGCCGGCAGCGGCTCGATGTCGCAGACCAGCCCGCCGAGCTCCTCGAGCAGCCGGGCGCGCGAATCGCGTCCAGGGAAGGCATTGCAGGCGAAGCGGATGCGTCCGCCCTCGCGCACCAGTTCGAACCGCGGCAGCGCCAGCCAGCCGAGCCCGAAAGGTTGCCACTCCGCCGAGACCTCGGCCGCGGCATCGAACCGGAAGCCGCCGTAGTACCGGACCCCAGGCGAAGCATCCTGCAGACGCGAGGCCGTGCGCTCCACCAGCTCGGCGGGCGTCATGCCCGGGACCAGCGCCAGCCGATCGGCCAGCCCGACGCCCGCCACGCCCCGCCGCTGCTCGCGATCCGCCCAGTAGAGTCGCGGCAGCGTGTGCTGGGCAGCCAGCCAGGGCATGGGCTCGAGCCCATCCGCAGCCACCTCGAGACGCAGCATGGGGCCAAGCCGCGAAGCCGCATACTGCTCGCCGAACGCCTCGGCGATGCGCGCGGCCATGCGTGCATAGACCCGCATGGCCAACCGCGCCATGCGGTCGGCCGACTGCCCCGGCAGACGGTCAGTTCTGGCGTTCACGCGTCGTACCCCCCCCGATACCGTGCAAGGCGTCTGCCTGGCAAGCGGCGACGCCTGTTGTTGTTCCGGGGATTCTACCCGGCGTCCCGTGCCGATCCATGCCTGCCTGGCTGTCCCTTCCCCCTGGCGCCCTGAGGGCGCTAGGGGGCGGTGCGCTCTGCGTCGTAACGCGCACCGGACGCGGCCCAGGCGCGCAGCGTGGCGTAGTCGTCCGAGTCACGGTCGAACACCGGACCGGCCGGGTGGCCTTCGCCCACACTCACCGCCAGCAGCACGCTGGCAGCAGGATCATCGGTATCCACCAAGTCGTGCGCCGTCGCGAAATCACGGGCTGCATCGCCATAGACGGGGAACCCACTGCCAGGGTTACGGCCGCCGTCATGACAGCCCTGACAGCGCGCCACCAGCAGGCTGTGAACCTCGGGATCGAACACCACCTCAGCGTCAGCTTCCTCGTCTGACGCCGCTGCCGTCGCCGGCTCTGCGGCTCCTCCAGCCCGCTGTTCGCGGTCGGCCGGCGCCAGCTCGGCGCGGGCCATCAGATCGTGTCGCCGGGCCTCTTCATCCTGCGGACCACCACAAGCCGCCAGCGGGATGAGCAGCACGAGCGCGATTGCAAGACAAGGTAGCCGCATGAGGCGTTCCTCCCTACAGGGCGCCGGTGTGGCGCAGTTCACGCAGCACCGTCCAGACAAAGACCAGCGTGCCAGCGAGCACCAGCGTGACACCGATCGCCGCGAAGATGATGAAACTGATCGGTGACCAGACCAGGCTGGTCAACAGCTGCACCGTGAGGCCCGCGATACACAGCATCAGCGCGATGCGCACTGCCCGCAGCGTACTCATCGCGCCACCGCCTGCCAGAATCGCCCGGCGTGCACGGCGTCGAGGTCGTGACTGCTGCTGTGGCAATCCAGACACGAGCGGTCGTCGCGGACCATTTCCGCGGCAAACCTGACGTGCACCTCGACCTCCAGATAGCCACGGGAGTCATCGTGACAGTGCAGGCAGTTGGCGTTCGGATAGGGGGCATAGAGTTCGATCGGATCCGACGCCTCGCCAAAGTAATGCACCAGTAGATGGTTCAGTCCGTGCAGCTTGGTGCGCACGTCGCCGAACATGGCGTAATCCTTGTGACATACGTAGCAGGCGTAGTCACGATCGACCAGGCGGTCCTGGAAGTGCACGGCAACCAGCGACTCACCATCGACGAACAGGCTCTGGCCATACGGGGTCATCTCGTGGCAGCTGAGACAGAAGGAGGTCTGACTTGAGTTGACCACGCCGGCGGTCAGTCCGCCAACCGAGACCGCCAACGGCAGCACACCGATGCCCGCCAGCAGCACAAGCTTCCCGACCGTGCTGGCCAACAGCCGCTCCGCGCCCGCGAGCAGCACCACCGCCAGGCCGATGCACAGCGCGACTGCGGTGATGACGAAAACCGTATTCATGTCGCCACCTTAGCGGCAGGGTCGAGACGACTCCATCAGTAATCACCGCTATCCTGTGAACATGATGCGCCGAACTGTCAGGCCCCGGTCCGCCGCCGACTGCACGCTGCTGCTCGACCAGGGATCCCACGCCTGTCGTGCGCTGATCGCGGATGCCCACGGCCGCCTGCTCGGCCGCTGTCTGGTCCCGGTCGGCACCCATGCGGACGGCGTGAGGGTCGAACAGTCGCCCGACGAGCTTGTCGAGGCGATGCACCAGGCCATGACCGGCGTGTTGACCGAGAGCGGCGTCCGCGCCTCACGGCTCGCCGCGGCCGGCCTTGCCACGCAACGGTCCAGCATCGCCTGCTGGCGGCGCAGCGACGGCGCGGCACTCTCGCCGATCCTGTCGTGGCAGGACCGCCGTGCGGCGGAGTGGCTCGCCACCCTCGCTCCGGACCCTGGCATGCTGCGCAGCGTCACCGGCCTCGTGCCGAGCGCCCATTACGGGGCCAGCAAACTGCGTTGGTGCCTGGACCAGCTGCCCGAAGTGCGCGCTGCGCTGGCGCAGGGAGACCTCTGCATGGGGCCGATCGCGAGTTTTCTGCTGGCCCGACTGCTGGCCGGGCATCCCTGCAAGGTGGACCCCGTGAACGCCGCGCGCACCCTGCTCTGGGATCTCGGGCGCGGGGACTGGTCGGCGCCGCTGCTGGCGCTGTTCGGGATTCCCCGGACGGCCCTGCCGACCACCGTGCCCAGTCGCCACCTGTTCGGCACCCTGCAGCTGGCGGGTGCGACCGTGCCGCTCACCGTATGTACCGGTGACCAGTCGGCGGCCCTGTTCGCCCACGGCCAGCCCCGGTCAGACAGTCACTACGTGAACATCGGCACGGGCGCGTTCGTGCAACGTCCAGCCAGCGCCACGTCGGCGGCTGCGCCGCCAGGGCTGCTCAGAAGCGTGACCTGGGAGGACGAGTCCGGTCGACTGGAGGTGCTGGAGGGCACGGTCAACGGCGCCGGCGCGGCACTTGACTGGCTCGCCGCCGCCCGCAACACCGAGACCGCCCGGCTGATCGCCAACGCCGAGACCTGGTTGCGGCAGGACACCCCTCCCCCGTTGTTCATCAATGGCGTCGGGGGGCTGGGTGCACCGCACTGGGCCCCGCACTGTCCGATCCTGTTCGAGGGCGCCACCGACAGCGAGGACGCCGACGCCAGCGACGCAGCCTGCACGGTCGCGGTGCTCGAGAGCATCGTCTTCCTGCTGCTGGAGAATATGGACGTGATCGCGGACACGCTCGGCCCGGCGGCGCGGATCGTCGTCAGCGGCGGCCTTTCCCGGCTGGACGGACTGTGTCAGCGGCTGGCGGACCTGGCAGGGCTCCCCGTCGAGCGTCCGGCAGAGACCGAGGCCACGGCGGCGGGCCTGACTTACCTGCTGACCGGCGCTTCCTGCCCGCGGAGCGCACCTGACGCGCGCTTCGCGCCGCGTCCGGCAGCAGCGCTCGTGGCACGGCGGGCGCGCTTTCGCGCGCGCCTGGCCAGCCACCTGGGCCTGAACCCCCCGGCTCAACCCTCGTCGCGGTAACGTCTGAGCCAGATCGCCAGCGTCACGAAGCCCGCCGCGACCAGCAACCCCAGCCACAACCCGGGGGCAGTGAGCAGTCCCGGCAGGTCGATCAGCGCGATCAGTCGATCCGTGGCAACAGCCTGCACCTCACCGTCCCCGTCGACCTGCATCAGGCTCTTGATGTCGGGACGGAACGCCACGCGAAAGACCCCGATCACCCGGTCGGCGACGAGGCTGTACAGGGTGGTCGTGCCGAAGGCAAGCAGCTCCAGCTGACCACCAATCACCAGCGGCAGGGTGGCCCACAACAGAGGCGCCTTGCGGGCCCACGCTGAAGCCAGCAGCAGCCAGCCGATCAGCGGCGCACACCACAACGCCGCAGCACACATGAAGTACACGGCGAGCGTCCACAGACTCAGCAAGGGGGCCGGCCGCCATACCAGCGACCAGGCGTCCCCCTCGGCACCCCAGACCATCAGGGTGGCCATCAGCAGGGTGAGGACCTGGGTGAGCGCAATGAACACCACCGTCACCAGCGGAATCACCACCAGCGCCATACACAGCTTCGACAGCACCGTGGCCAGATCAGTCACCGGCAACGATTTCCAGAACAGGATGCTGCGATCGCGACGTTCCGAGTACAGGGCATCGACGGCGTAAAACAGGATGACGATGACCATCGTCAGCAGGAACAGGGGCACCACACCGGTCAACAGCAGGGTCAGCGATGCCTCGCGCCGTTCAGGCGACATCAGGCCCAGGCCCTGCACCAGATACAGCCCGGCGCCGTCCCGGCTGAGGCCGCGGCCCTGCACCAGCCCGGCCAGCATCAGCAGCGTGGTGAGACCGGCAACAATGGCGGGGGCAAGCACGATGGCGCGGTGCTCCCAGGTTTCCCGCCGCAGCAGCATGACGAAAGCCATGATCGCGTTCATTTGCGCGACCCTCCCACCTTGGCGACGAACAGGTCGCTGATCGAGGGGGTGCGCAGCTCACCGAGCGGGGCCAGCCGGTCGTGCGGAACGTCCTCGAAGATCAGGGCGTGACGCCCGAAGCTCTCCGCCTCGCTCAGCGGCCCCAGAGCGCGAGCCGCCTCGAGATGTTCGCGGCGGGCGAGCAGCTGGCAGTAGCGCTCACCGAGCGTATCCATGGGCTCGGCCAGCACGGCGCGACCGTGATCGATGAACACCACGTCGGTGAGGATGTACTCGATCTCCTCCACCTGGTGGGTGGTCACCAGAATGGTGCGGTGGTCGTCGAAGTAGTCATTCAGCAGCGTCGTGTAGAAGGCCTTGCGAAACAGGATGTCCAGCCCGAGCGTGGGCTCGTCGAGCACCAGCAGCCGGGCATCGATGGCCATGATCAGGGCAAGATGCAGTTGCGTGATCATCCCCTTGGACAGGGTCTTGATCCGCGCGCGTGCCGGGATTTCGGTCGTCGCCAGAAACCCCTCGGCACGCTCGCGCCGGAACCGCGGATGAACGGCGGCGACGTAATCCAGGGCCTGATTGACCCGCAGCCAGCGCGGCAGCACCGCAACATCGGCAATGAAACAGACATCCTGCATCAGCCGCTGGCGCTGACGGACGGGGTCCAACCCCAGGACGCGGAGCTCACCTTCGTAGGCGGTCAGCCCCAGCAGGGCCTTGAGCGCCGTGGTCTTGCCGGCACCGTTCGGACCGATCAGGCCAAAAATACGACCCTCGCCGACCGACAGATCAAAACCATCCAGCGCCCGCTTGCGCCCGTAGCGCTTCACCAGCCCGCGGGCATGCACGAGCTCGTTCACTTGGTATTCTCCTCTTCGATGGCGACCAGCAGGCTTGCGGCATCCAGACCCAGTCGCTCGATGGTGGCCACCACCTGGGGCCATTCCTCGGCAAGAAACCGCTCGCGCTCGGCGCTCAGCAGACGCTGGCGCGCCCCCTCGATGACGAACATGCCGCGGCCACGACGTTTCTCGACCAGGCCTTCGTCGACCAGCTCCTGGTAGCCCTTCAGCACCGTGAGCGGGTTGACGCGGTATTCAGCGGCGACATTGCGCACCGATGGCAGTGCGTCGCCCTCGCTGAGCACGCCTTCCAGCAGCATGGCGACTACCCTGTCGCGCAGCTGCCGGTAGATCGGCTGTTGGTCATTCCAGTCGGGGTCCATCCGTCACCTTGTCCTTTGCTCGCAGCGGCGCGAGGGTCAGAGCGTGACCCGGCTGGTCGCAGCGCCGGGCAGCGGCACAGGGCCCAGGCGCCGGCTGTCGGGCGCGGCCACCACAATGTCACGCTCTGGCAAGATTACCGCACTGGCGAGACTGTCAGACGGCGCAATGCCGTTGAGGTGCCCGGCGCTGGCCAGCAGGAAACCCGTAAGCTCATGGGTGACCACGCCTGTCGCCGTCACCGCCGCCATCGGTTCAGCCGGGAGCCGGGCCAGGGTTTCGGCGCGCAGCGCGGCGTATTCAGCGGCCACTTCGGCTGGCGAGGCGTGGGCCGCGAAGATCTCGGCACCGTGCGCGGCGCCACCCGTAACGACCACCAGGGTCGCCGCCGCCAGCGCGGCAGACAGCGGGGCACGCAGGGCGCGGGGGAGCAGCGAAAAGGTGCGGGTGTTCATGTCGGTCTCCTGTCATCAGTTAGTGCGATCGTGTGTATCTGAACTGGTGTTGTAGTCAACTATAACACCAAAACCGCAGATTGCAAGGGGCGCGTGCGAAAAATCCTGCCGCGGGTCCGGGCGTGGCCCGCGAGCCGCGCCGGCCGGGTGCTACAATCCGCGCCGGTCGCGCAGGCGCGCGACACCGGCTCACGCTCTGCAAGGAAAGACGACATGAAGAAACCCGTCCGAGTCGCCATTACCGGCGCCGCCGGCCAGATCGGCTACCAGCTGGCCTTCCGCATCGCCTCCGGTCAGATGCTGGGCGCCGACCAGCCGGTGATCCTGCAGCTCCTCGAGATCACGCCGGCCTTGGGTGCCCTGTCCGGCGTCGCCATGGAACTCGATGACTGCGCCTTCCCGACCCTGGCCGGCCTGGTGCTCTCCGACGACCCCGAGATCGCGTTCGCGGATGCCGACGTCGCGCTGCTGGTCGGTGCCAAGCCGCGCGGACCGGGCATGGAACGCAAAGACCTGCTGACCGAGAACGCCAAGATCTTCTCCGCGCAGGGCAAGGCCCTGAACGCCAAGGCCAGCCGCGACGTGCGGGTGCTGGTGGTCGGCAACCCGGCCAACACCAACGCCCTGATCGCCCGCGAGAATGCGCCGGATATCGATCCGCGGAACTTCACTGCCATGACACGGCTCGACCACAACCGCGCGCTGGCTCAGCTGGCAGCGAAGACCGGCAGTCATGCGCAGGACATCCGCCGGTTGACGATCTGGGGCAACCACTCGGCCACGCAGTACCCCGACATCTCGCAGGCCACCGTGGCCGGCAAGCCGGCCGCCAGCCTGGTCGCCGAGGAGTGGTACCGCAACGAGTTCATCCCCACCGTGCAGCAGCGCGGCGCCGCCATCATCAAGGCGCGCGGCGCCTCATCGGCGGCTTCCGCGGCCTCGGCGGCGATCGACCATATCCATGATTGGGTGCTTGGCACGCCGGACGGCGACTGGGTGAGCATGGCGGTGGCCTCCGACGGCAGCTACGGGATTGGCGAGGGCGTGGTCTACTCCTATCCGGTGATCTGCCGGGACGGCGGCTACGAGATCGTGCAGGGCCTGGAGGTCGACGAGTTCAGCCGCACCAAACTGGATGCCACCGACGCCGAGCTCCGCGAGGAACGCGAGGGCGTCGCCCACCTGCTGTAAGCCCACCACCGCCTGCAGACACCCCAAGGTGTCCTGCAGGCGGTCAGTCGGGATGCTTGACCCGCGGTCCTGGCGTACACTCACGCCAACTGAATTCCGCGGGGAATCCCATGCTTGACAGTCTGTTCTGGCTGTTCACCTTCATTGTCGTCGCAACCACCCTGGCGTACCGCCGGGTTGACCTGCGCTCCGCGACCATCGTCCTCGGCGCGACCCTGCTGGCCTACACCGTGTTCGGTTCGGGCGCTGTGCTCTGGATCCTGGCGCTCTGGGTGCTGTTCGGCGGAATGGTCTTTCTCAACTTCGAGGATCAGCGGCGCGAGCACGTGACGCGGCGGCTGCTGGAGATCTACCGGCGCATGCTGCCGCAGATGTCGCGCACCGAGCGCGAGGCGCTGGAGGCCGGCACGGTCTGGTGGGAAGGCGAACTGTTCTCGGGTAACCCGCGTTGGGAAAAACTGGTCGACCAGCCGGCCGCTCGCCTCACCGAGGAGGAACAGGCCTTCATCGATGGACCGGTAGAAGAGGTCTGCCGCATGGTCGACGACTGGCAGGTCACTCACGAGCTCGCCGATCTGCCGAAAGAGGTCTGGGACTACCTCATCGACAAGCGCTTCTTCGCGATGATCATTCCGAAGAAATACGGCGGACTCGAATTCTCTGCGCTGGCCAACGCCATGGTGCTCGCCAAACTCGCCAGCCGCAGCATGGTGCTTGGCTCGACGGTTGGGGTGCCGAACTCGCTCGGTCCCGCGGAACTGCTGCTGCACTATGGGACCGATGCCCAGAAAGACCGCTATCTGCCGCGCCTGGCGAGCGGTGAGGAAATTCCCTGTTTCGCGCTGACCTCCGTGCGCGTCGGCTCGGACGCCACCGCGATCACCGACACCGGGGTTGTCTGCCGTGGCGACTGGCAGGGCGAGGACACCATCGGCATCCGGCTGAACTGGGACAAGCGCTACATCACGCTGGCACCGGTGGCCACGGTCATCGGGCTGGCCTTCAAGCTCTACGATCCCGATCACCTGATTGGCGACAGCGACGAATACGGCATCACCGCGGCCCTCGTGCCGGCGAAGACGCCGGGGGTCACCATCGGTCGCCGGCACTTCCCCCTCAATGTCCCGTTTCAAAATGGCCCGACTCAGGGCCATGACGTGTTCGTCCCTCTCGATGCCATCATCGGCGGGCCGAAGATGGCCGGCCAGGGCTGGAAGATGCTGGTCGAGCAGTTGTCCGTGGGCCGCGCCATCACGCTGCCGGCTTCAGCCATGGGTGGGGCCCGCGCCGCGGTCTACGCCTCGGGAGCCTATTCGCGCATCCGCCGCCAGTTCGGCCTGCCGGTCGGCAAGTTCCACGGCGTGGGCGAGGCGATCGCCAGAATGGCGGGGATGACCTACATCATGAACGCCAACACCGAGGTCACCGCCGGCGCCATCGACCGTGGTGAGAAACCCGCCGTGCCCTCGGCGATCCTCAAATACCACAACACTGAAATGGGCCGCCTGGTCGCTAACGACGCCATGGACGTCCACGGTGGCAAGGGCATCATGATGGGGCCGAAAAACTATCTGGGACGGGGCTACCAGGGGGTGCCGATCGGGATCACCGTCGAGGGTGCGAATATCCTGACGCGCTGTCTGATCATCTTTGGCCAGGGCGCGATCCGCTGCCACCCCTGGGTATTCGACGAGATGCAGGCAGCCGCCAATCCCGACACGACGCAGGGCCTGGTGGACTTCGATCGCGCCTTGTTCGGCCACATCGGCTACGCCATCAGCAACGCCGCACGCTCGCTGGTGATGGCCCTGACCGTCGCACGCTTCGCTGATGTTCCGGCGCACGGCCCCGTGCGCCGTTACTACCAGCACATCACCCGATACAGTGCCTCCTTCGCGCTCACCGCCGATGCCGCAATGCTGACCCTCGGCGGCGCGTTGAAACGCAAGGAACTCCTCTCCGCGCGTCTCGGCGACGTGCTGGCGAGCATCTACATGGCCTCCATGGTGCTCAAGCACTATGACAATCAGGGCCGGCGCGCGGCCGATCTGCCGCTGGTTGAGTGGGCCTGTCGCCACCTGCTCTACCGGGCGCAGGAACAGCTGCACGGCTTCCTGCGTAACTTCCCGGTGCGCTGGGTCGCCTGGATCCTGCGGGTGCTGGTGTTCCCGCGCGGACGGACCTATTCCTCCCCGGCCGACGAGCTGGGTCAGGACATCGTCGAGCTGATGATCAGCCCGAGCGAGACGCGCGAGCGCCTGTGCTCGGGCATCTACAGCACGGTCGAGCCCGGCAATCCGCTCGGCCTGCTGCAGGAAGCCCTCGAATTGGCCTATTCGGTCCGCGATCTCGAACGCAAGGTCTTCGATGCGATCCGCGACGGTCGGATCACCGCCGAGGAGGTGCCCTCGCAGATCGACCAGGCCGAACGTCTCGGCGTGTTGACGGCCGATGAGGCGGCGCGGGTCCGCGAGTTCGACCACAAGGTGCTGGAACTGATCGGGGTAGACGACTTCCCGCACGACGCGCTCGGCACCCGTCCCGCCAGTCGGCCGGGACCGCCACATGCAGCGGATCAACCCTCAGCGGTCGAGCGTGCCGCCGCACGACAGGGCGCCGCGGGCAGCCTGCACTGAGGCTGCCATCGTGGTCGCGTCCGAGGCCCAGACCCCGGCGCCGGCGATGCCGCTGCAACCCGTGCTTGAAGTCGAGCTGGCATCGACCACGGCACCGATGGACGAGGACAGCCTTCAAGACTACCTGGATACCCTGCTGGCCTGTCCCGAGGTCCTGTCCATCCGGCGCTATCGCCTCGTCGGCCCGCCGTCCGAGGACACAGCCGACGGCGTAGCCGGCGATGCCCTCGGCGGCGCCATGGACGGCGAGTCGGCCGCCGCCACGGTCGGGCAGTCCCTGCTGCGCCTGGTGCTGACCGATCAGGCACTCTCGGACAACAGCGCGCTGGCGCGCGCGCTGATCGAGGCCGAACACACCCTGAGGCGGCATCGGGGCGACGGGGTCACGGTCAAGACGCGCTGGCTGTCAGGCGATGCACCGCCGCGCACCGGTGCACCGCGACACTGTCGTAACTGCGAGGCCCCGATCACCGGACAGTACTGCTGGCAGTGCGGCCAGCGGGTGCGCGAGCGCATGATCACCATGGCCGAGCTGGTCGGTGGCCTGACCACCGATCTGTTCCAGCTCGAATCACGGCTGTGGCGCAGCGTTCGCCCGTTGCTCCTCAGCCCCGGTCGACTGACCGCCGACTATCTGGCGGGCCGCCAGGCACGCCATATGCCGCCGTTTCGCATGTATCTGGTGCTGTCACTGGCGTTTTTCCTGCTGGTGACCCTCGGCTACAGCGGCTCGCCCGTGCGTATGAACGTGGATGACACGCTCGTGGCCGAAACCCTCCGTGGTCAACCGTGGGGCGACCGCCAGGACCGGCGCGCGTTCGCTGACGAGAACTGCCGCTTCGAGGACGAGACACTCATCGGACCGGACTGGCTGCTGGCCTACCTCACCCCTGAGCTGCTGCGAGAGCGCTGTCTGCGCATCGTCGAACGCCCGGAGGAGTACGGACGACGGGTCCTCGACGCCCTCCCCGTCGCGCTGCTGCTCGCGCTGCCTGCCTTGGCACTGGTCATGCAGGTCCTGAATGCGTTCAGTCGCCGCTACTACGTCGAACACCTGCTGTTCTTCGTGCACTACCACAGCTTCCTGTTCCTGTTCGTCATGCTGGTCCTCGGGATGTCTCGCCTGCTGGGACTGCTGTCGATCCCGGCCTGGGTGAGCGGTGTCGGGCTGTTCGCGGCCTGGCTCTATGCCCTCTATTACCCTTACCGCGCGATGCGGCGAGTCTATGGAAACGGACGGGCCCTGGCGCTGGTCAAATACGTGCTGCTGCTGATGACCTACCTGCTGCTGCTGAGCCTGATGACGGTCGGCACATTGAGCTATACGGCGCTGAGTTTATGAACGGCGAGCGCTGCATCCTGCACGTCGACATGGATGCCTTCTATGCGAGTATCGAGCAACGCGATGATCCCGAACTCCGCGGCCGCCCGGTCGCCGTCGGCGGCACGGGCCAACGAGGCGTCGTGGCGGCCGCCAGCTACGAAGCCAGACGCTACGGTGTGCGCTCGGCGATGCCGGTGGGCGAAGCGCTCCGGCGCTGCCCCGAACTCGTCCGGGTGCCGCCGCGCATGGCGCTCTATCGACAGGTGTCGGTGCAGATTTTTGAGATCTTTTCGCGCTATACCCCCGAGATCGAGGGGCTGTCACTCGACGAAGCCTTTCTGGACGTGACCGCAAGCCTCGCACTGTTCGGCTCGCCGCTGATGTTGGCCAAGCGACTCAAGACCGACATTCACCGGGAGACGGGATTGACCGCCTCGGTGGGGATCGCACCCAACAAACTGGTGGCCAAGATCGCCTCGGACCTGGAGAAACCTGATGGTCTGTGCGAAGTGACACGGCAGCGGCTTCACGCGGTGCTCGATCCGCTGCCGGTTGCCGTGTTGCCCGGATTGGGACCTCGCAGTCAACCCGGGCTGGCGCGGCTGGGCATTCGTACCCTCGGACAGTTGCGCAGCGCCGCTGCCGATCGCCTTCGCGCGGTCCTCGGTCGACAGACGGACGCACTGCAACGACGTGCCGCCGGCGAAGATGACCGACCTGTCGTGGTACACCGCGAAGAGAAGTCCATCAGCAGCGAAGAGACCTTCGATGAGGACCTGCCCCTCGGGCCGGCGCTGGAACGCCAGCTTGCCCGCCTGGCCGACCGCACCGCCAGCCGTCTCCGGAGCAAGCGCCTGCTTGCCGGCACGGTCGTGCTCAAGATCCGCCGCGCCGACTTCACCACGAGCACCCGGCAACAGGGTCTAGGGGTACCCAGTTGCGAAACCGCCGTGATCAGTGCCACAGCACGAGCGCTGCTCAAGGCATGGGGTGCGGCGCAGCCTGCGGTTCGCGTTCGCCTGGTCGGCGTCGGCGTCACCGGACTCGTCGCCGCCAGTCAGCTCGGGCTCTTCGGCGAGAGCTCGAGCGGGCAGGTCGACGCAGCGACCGACAGCATCCGCGAGCGCTTTGGCACAGCGGCGCTGACCCGGGCCCGGACACTCCGGTGACCCCCGCACCGGCGCCACGACAGGTTCCGGTTTGGGGCGACGCGGCCGCATGCTAATGTAACGCTCAACATGTACTTACAGTTCTTCGGGCTCAACGAGAAGCCGTTCGCGATCACCCCGGATCCGCGCTACCTCTACATGAGTGCGCGGCATGCGGACGCGCTCGCGCACCTGCTCTATGGCATCTCCGAGAGCGGCGGCTTCATCCAGCTCACCGGCGAGATCGGCACCGGCAAGACCACGCTGGTCCGGAGCATGCTGGAACAGACGCCGGAAAACGCCGACATTGCATTGATCCTGAATTCGCAGGTGACGGCCATCGAGTTCCTGCAGGGGATCGGCGACGAACTCGGTATCGCGCCGCCCGAGGCTCCCGGCAGCACCAAGGCGCTGGTCGATGCGCTGAACACCCATCTGCTGGCGGCCCACGCCCGCGGGCGGCGCACGGTACTGGTGGTCGACGAGGCTCAGAATCTGCGCCCGGAGGTCCTCGAACAGGTCCGGCTGCTGACCAATCTCGAGACGGCGCGGCACAAACTGCTCCAGATCATCCTCATCGGGCAACCGGAACTCCGCGAATTGCTCGACCGCCACGATCTTCGCCAGTTGGCCCAGCGGATCACCGGACGCTATCACCTCGAACCGCTCGATCGAGACGACACCACGCGCTACGTGGACCATCGGCTCAGGGTAGCCGGGGCGCCGACCCAATTGTTCACGCCAGCCGGCTTGCGTGAGCTCTATACGCGCTCGGGCGGGGTGCCGCGCCTGATCAATATCCTCGCCGATCGGGCGCTGCTGGGCGCCTACAGCCGGGAGTTGCCCCAGGTCGACGGGCGTCTGGTCCGGGAAGCGGCACGTGAGGTCTTCGACCGCGACAGCCGCCGCAGCCCACGCCGCTGGCTCGCCGCCCCTGCCGCGCTGGCAATCATCCTGGCAACGGCGGCCGCGTGGCAGCTGCTGGACCGTCCCGCGGCCCTGGATGAGGCGCCAAACGCAGACACCATCCACCCTATCCGGCTCGCCGGGATGGCCCCGGCCGCCGCGCCGGTACCGCCGCCCGGCGTCGATCTCGTCACGCTCGAGCAACTGCTGTCGCTCGGGATGGACACCAGCACCGACGGGGCGTTCGAGACGCTCTTCGGCCTCTGGAACACACCCTATCGCCGCGGCGAAGGCCTGGCCTGCGAACAGGCCGACCGGCACGGGCTCGCCTGCCTGTTCCAGCGGGGCTCGCTGAGCCACCTGATGAAACTAGGCCGGCCCTCGATTCTCAATCTCGTGGATGCCGATGGCGCGGCACACCAGATCGTACTGACCTCCGTGGATGGGGACGCGGCGGAAGTCGGCATCGACGGTGAACGCTTCTGGATCAGCGTGCCGGAACTCTCCGACTACTGGTTCGGGGACTACCTGCTGCTGTGGCGGCCAGAGGGTGATCCGCGTCAGACCCTTCGCGTCGGGATGCGGGACCCCCGGGTGGTCTGGCTGCGCGCGGCGCTGGCGCAACTGACCGGTGAACCGCTGCCCCCCGCGGATTCCCCGCTGTTCGATGAATCGGTCGAGGCGCGCGTGCGCGACTATCAGCGCAGCCGTCGACTGGCGGTTGACGGGCTGGTCGGTCCCAGAACGCTCATCATCCTGCAGAGCGAACTCGACGACGGGCCTTCACCGCGACTGGCCGGAGGCGGCTGAGATGTCCATCATCCTCGACGCCCTGCGCAAGTCCGACAACGAACGCCGCCGACAGGAACGCCCGAGCATCAGCCAACTGCCGCCGGTCACGGCCGGTACGGCGATGCCGGGCTGGGTCTTCACGATACTTGGCGTCCTGGCAACCCTGGTTGTCGTCCTGGCCGTCGCGTTCTGGCACTTCGCGGGCTCGGCCGGCGGCCGGATGCCGACAGCTGCGCACCAGGCAGCGGATCAGACCAACGACTCCGGGGCGCGGGCAGGCCTGGAGCAGCGCCAGGAGCAGGCCCCGGCGGCGGCGGCGCGCCCACTCGCGCGCGAGATTCCGCCTGCACCGACCACCGACACCCCGCGGCCAGGAGAACAGGCTGCGCCCACCGCCGCGCCCCCATCTTCACCAGCACCCGCCGGCACCACGGTCACGCCACCGGCGGCGACATCCGATCTGCCCTCATTCGACGAATTGATGGCCAGAGGGGAGCTCAGCGTGCCGGGTCTGCACATGGACCTGCACGTCTACGCCACCGATCCGGCCCAGCGGTTCGTCTTCATCAACGGGCAACGGCTGCGTCACGGCGATGAGTTCGCGGGCGGCGTGCGCATTGTGGAGATCCTCGCCGACGGCGTCATCCTGCAGCACGACGGCAGACGCTTCGTGCTGCCGCGTGACTGAGCCCGTCAACGCCGCCAACGGCCGACTCACCTGACGATGGATGACCATGAGCACAACCGCAGACTCTCTCGATCTCGAAGACTTTGGCGCCCGACAGGTGGGCGCAATTGCCTATCTGGATGGTGCACGACTCCGCCGTGCGCTGCGCGCCGGGATCGCACGCCTGATGGCCGGGCAGGAGCATCTCAACAAGATCAACGTGTTTCCGATCCCCGACGGCGACACCGGAACCAACATGGCGCTGACCATGCACTCGGTGCTGCAGGCGCTGGAGACCTGCAGGGAAAGCCATGCAGGCCGCACGCTGAGCACCATTGCCGATGCGGCGCTCGATGGCGCACGCGGAAATTCGGGTGCCATTCTTGCGCAGTTCTTCCAGGGCCTCTCGGACGCAACCGTCGACCTGTCGCGATTGCGTCCGAGCGACTTCTCCGCGGCGGTGGCCACCGGCGCGCAGTATGCGCGCGAGGCACTGTCTGAACCTCGCGAGGGCACCGTCCTCTCGGTGCTGGGCGATTTCGCCCACGAAATGCAGGAACGGGTTGGCGACGGCGCCCGCGACTTCGGCGAACTGCTGGGCCGCGGCCTCGAGCGTGCGCGCGACTCGCTCGCCCGGACGCCCGAGCGGCTGGAGGCTCTGCGTCGCGCTGGCGTCGTCGACGCCGGAGCCGAAGGCTTTGTGCTGCTGCTGGCCGGGATGCACCGCTTCCTGACCGCCGGCTCACTGCGTGAGCGGCCCGAGCCGCCGGCGGCCGTGCTGCTCGCCAGCGAAGAGGAACTGGCCATCGATCATGGCGAGGAGACTCACCGCTACTGCACGGAATGCATGGTCACCGGCGAGGACATCGACCGGCGCCGGCTACGCGAGGAACTGGCGCGACTCGGCAGCAGTCTGGTGCTCGCCGGCACCCACGCGAAGTGCAAGATCCATATCCATGTCGATGAACCTCAGGCGGTGTTCAGGCTTGCCGAACAGTTCGGCGTAGTCTCTGGAGAAAAGGCCGACGACATGTTTCGCCAGCAGGCCAGCGCCCATCACCGGTCGGGCCAGCGCGTGGCGGTCATCACCGACTCCGCTGCGGACATTCCCGACGAGGAGTTCGAACGCCTGAACCTGCAAATGGTGCCGGTGCGGGTGATGTTCGGAGACCGGAGTTATCTCGACAAGATCAGCCTGTCGAACGCCGAGTTCTTCCGGGAGCTCACCACCAATCCCAACCATCCGACCACCTCGCAGCCGGCCCCTGGCGATTTCCGCAGACTCTACGGATTTCTCGCTTCGCATTATGAACACGTGGTGTCGATCAACCTGAGCACACGCGTCAGCGGTACCTTGCAGGCTGCGAAATCCGCGGCCAGTCGTGTGGAGCCGCGGGGTCGCGTCACGGTGGTCGACTCGCGGAACGTCTCGTTGGGTCAGGGACTGGTGGTGATGCATGCGGCACGGTGCGCCCAGGCCGGCATGGACGCCAGCGCCGTGGTCCGCGAGGCCGAGCGGGTCGCCGGCGAGACCTTCTCCTTCGGGCTATTGCGCAACCTTGATTACGCGGTACGGGGTGGACGGGTGCCGCGTTCGCGTAAAGTCGTCGCCGATCTCCTGCGGATCACTCCGGTGCTGTCGACGACACCAGAGGGCATGGTGGTGGCCAACGGTGTCATCCTGGGGCGGCGTCACGCACTACCGAAGTTCGTCGACTATATCCTCAAGCGCATCGATACATCGCGCCCCTGGCGGGTCTCGGTGGGCGATGCCCAGGATCCGGAGGGGGCCGAATTCCTCGCCGACGCGCTGGCGCAACGGCTGCCGAAGCTCGCAACACTTTATCGTGCTCCCCTCGGCACGGCCTTTGGCGTTCACGGCGGGCCAGGCACACTGGTCGTCTCGCTGCAGGCGGCGGATGGCGACCCGGCGATGCTGGATCCAAGGCATGCCTGAAGCCCTCTCTCGGGAGTCGAGGGTGTCCGGCAGTCGAACACTCGGCAGGCCAACGACATGGACGCCCTGATCGCCAACCTCTGGATCATCGCGCTGGCCGGTCTGATCGTCACCGGCGTCGCGCTCCAGCGGCGTTTTGCCTCACTGCGCCGCTTGATCGCGGACCATCATGGGGAGCTGGCCAGCGAACTCGGGGGCAGGCCCGGTGCACCACCGGCGATTCCCGACGTTTTGCAATGGCTGATCGCAGGGCGCTGGTTGCAGGTGGAGGATCCGCTGCTGAGAGCCTACGGGGCAACCTGCCTGCGTCTTCTTAAGCTCTGCCTGGCGTGGCTGGTGGGGCTGCTCGCGGCTGCCCTGCTCACCAGCGGCATCTAGCCCGCGACTGGGATACCATCAACGCTCTCGCGGGTTGCGGACATCGCGCCCATATCGGTCATGGAGGCCCATCGCATGAATCTGCTCGCCAGCCTGAGTCGCCTCGCCAAAGCGCGGCGCGATCGTCGCCGACGGCCCGAGGTGAACGATTTCGTCCTGGCGGCGGCGGCCCTCGGACACGGTGACATCGCTATCGACTGCGGGGCGAATGTCGGGCTGTATACGGCAAAGATGGCGGCCAACGGCGCACGGGTCTTCGCCTTCGAACCAGACCCCGCAGCGCATGCGCGATTGTTGCAGGCGACAGGCGATTTGCCGAATGTCACCGTCTACCAGGCCGCGGTCACCACGCGGCCTGGCCCGGTCAAGCTCTATCTGCACAAGTGGGCCGAGCAGGATCCCGTGTACTGGTCCACCGGCTCATCGTTGCTGGAGAGCAAGAACAACATCCGAACAGACCGCTACGTCGAGGTCGAGGGGATGGTGCTGGCCGATTTCATCGAGTCGCTCGATGGCCCGGTCAGACTGCTCAAGATGGACATTGAGGGGGCGGAGGTGGAAGTGCTCAATCAGCTTCTCGACCGCGGCCTGCACACGCGCATCGAGGCTGCGTTCGTCGAGGTACACGACCGACGAGTGGCGGCACTTCGCGAACCGACGCAAAGACTGCGCGAGCGCCTGGATCAGCTGCAGGCAAGCCAGTTCCGGCTCGACTGGCGCTGAGCCGGGGGCACTGTCACTTCAGCTCGTCTCTGGTGCGCACCGCTGCGAGCGCCTCGGGTTCTCGCAGCCGCATCTGCGACTCGCGAATACGCGCCCGCAACCGGGTGTTGAATTCGCTGCCTGTGTAGCGTCCCTTGGAGAGGTGCCGGATGCGCACCACACCGGGAATCGGCAGGCCCACACCCTTGCTGCGGACCAACCAACGGTAGGCCCCATCCTCATGCGCCTTGGTCCAGACGGGCGATGGTGCCTGGTAGAGCGGGATGGCCCGGCAATAGCCCACTGCCCGGCAGATATCCCCATGGGCAATCTGTAACGGTCCGGTAGCGTGCTTGCGGGGACGCACCTGCAGAGGCATATCGCCGATGGCGAGGACTGCCGGCGCGTTGCGACCTGCGGCCAGCAGTGGCGCATCGTCCGGTAGCAGCGGGGTACAGTGTTCTTCGAGGGGATAGACCAGCGCATCGCGGCGCCCCTGCAGCGCTGCCGCGAGCGTATCCAGACAGCCGGCCTCGAACAGCACGTCGCAATCCGTGAACCAGACCCAGTCCGCCGTCGAGGCAAGCGCCGCGGCATTGCGGCCGATCCCCCGTCGAAACAGCTGCTCTGGCGGAAACTCACGCCACTGCCAGGTGACATTCTCCACCTCGAGCGAGGCGAAATACTCGAGCACGCGGACAGTCTCGACATCACTGTCGGAATACAGCACCGTCATCGTGACGGCACACTCACGCGGCGGATGGCGCACCAGGGAACTCAGCTGGTACACCAGAAGGTGCGAGTAATTCCAGCAGTGGGACACAATTTCCACGGCAAGCCGACCCGTCCGGGCGGACCTGGCCTCGACGGCCGGCAAATCGGGTTCTATCCAGCGGGCCGGGACAAGGCCTTTGGCCATCATCCGCCACGCAGCGAGCCGGATGGCGCCAAGAATGCCGTTGGTTCCGTTCCTCATCCCGGACACTCGCCGCGTGTAAACGATGATCGGCAAGTATGGCCGTCGACATGTCACGTAAATGTCGTGTAAACATGAAATGGATGTGAAACGAGGAGGCCCGCGACCGCGCCGCCATGCAGATCCTGATCATCGAAGACAACCGCGACCTGGCCACCAACCTCGTGGAGTACCTTGACGCCTGCGGGCACACGGTCGATGCCGCCATGGATGGCCCGTCGGGGCTGAAGCTGGCGCTGTCGGGCGACTTCGATGCCATCGTGCTCGATCTGGGTCTGCCACGCCTGGGCGGCACCCAGCTGTGCGAGCAGCTGCGCGCTGCCGGGCGGGCTACCCCGATCATCATGTTGACCGGCCGTGCGGAACTGGACGACCGGATCCTGGGCCTTGAGATCGGCGCGGATGACTATCTGGTCAAGCCTGTGGCCTTGCGTGAGCTCGAGGCCCGCCTGCGCGCTCACGTGCGCCGGGCGCGAGGGGGCCTGGACGAGGGTATTCTGACGGTGGCAGACCTCGAGCTGGATGAACGCTGCGTGCGGGTCACGCGGGCAGGACAGCCGATCGTCCTCGCAAGACTCGATTTCGAGCTCTTGCGGCTGTTGATGCGGGCTTCCCCGGCGGTAGTCACCCGGACACGGCTGGAGCGCGAGCTTTGGGGCGACCAGCCCCCGCGCAGCGATGCCCTGCGCAACCACATCCACATTCTGCGGCGTCTGATCGACCGACCGTTCCCCCGGCCGCTGCTGCAGACTGTCCACGGCACCGGTTATCGCCTGGCCGCACCGGAATGACGCGCTACCGTGACAGCCTGCGATTCCGGATTCTCCTGTCGTTCGTCGCCGTCGGCGCGATCCTGGGCCCACTGGTCGCCGGCAGTCTGCTCTGGATCACCCATCAGCTTGAAGAGCGCGCGGTGCTGCGAATGACCACCGAGCGCCTCGGTGCGGTCGTCCGCGACCCTGCCGCCTATCAGCTCGAGCTCAGGGGCAGCCCTCCGGGAGTGCAGGTCCTGGTCAGCCCGGAGGCCGCCGGGATGACCGACGACATGCTGGCGCTGGCAGACGGCACCCACGAATACCATAGCGACCAGGGTGCGTGGGTGATCGCTCTGGAGAGCCGGGCGGGCACACGCTACGCGGTGCTGGCGGATATCACCGCGCTGGATAAACGTGAAGATCTCATCCTGACGACTGTGGCGGCAGGCACGGCGCTCGCGATCGTGATCGCCTCTTGGCTCGGCTTTTACATGTCCCGGCGGCTGCTCGCGCCCTTGCAGCGCCTGTCGCAGTGGGCGGAGCATGCGAGCGGCTCCCGCACCCCCCGCCCCCCCGTCGAGGGCCTCGCCCGGGACGAGGTCGGTACCCTGGGACATGCGCTGGATCAATATGCGCGCCTGATGCACGAAAGCCTGGCCAGAGAGCGGGAGTTCTCCGCCAATGTCAGCCATGAACTGCGGACCCCGATCACGATCATCCAGAACGCCGCCGAGCTGATAGAACTGGACCCGGGCGTCTCGACCAAGACCCGAAACGCCGCGACCCGGATCGTCTCGGCCACGCGCCGACTGGCCGATACCATCACCGTACTCATGACGCTGGCCAGGGACCCTGCAGACCGGCGCACCGATGAGCAGGTCGATGTGGCCACGCTGGTCGCCAGAAGCGTGGACGAGCTCACCGACGCGCAGGTGGAGGCCGCACCACTGGTCCGCTGCCGGATTCAGGCAACACCGACCGTGATAGCGCCACCGGTGGTGGTGACGGCAATTGCCCAGAACCTCGTGCGCAACGCGCTGGAACACGCCGGCGCGAGCAGGATAGAGGTGACCGTGTACGCAGACCGCCTCGAGGTCCGGGACGACGGCGTCGGCATCGAGACCGATGAGCTCCCACGAATCCTCGAGCGCGGCGTCCGGGGCAGCATGGCAGCGGGCGACGGCAGCGGACTGGGTTTGGCCCTCGTCAACCACCTGTGTCTCCGCAATGGCTGGCGGCTCACCCTCAAGAGCCGGACGCCGGGCGGCACCCAGGTTGCGTGGCACTTCGAGGAGACGAGGGCACGCAGCCGCCGCCGCGCCGAGTTCAGGCGCTGAAAAAATCCGCGCGCGGCCGACCCTCCGGGTCGTAGACCGGCTCGGCGTGGTCAATGCGGTATTTCTGTGTCACGGCCGAAACGATCCCGGCCCCGTGCAGGTGCGCCAGCATCTGCTGGTAGGGCTCAGCCGTGAAGTGATAGGCGAGATCGGCCTCCGAGGCCCACTCCTCGAACACGTGAATCCGCCCGGGCTCACTGAGATCCGCCGTCCAGGCATACGCCATACAGCCCGGTTCGGCACGGGCCGCCTCGATCAGCGGCCGAGCCTCCAGCAGGGTCTGCTCACGCGCCTCGGGGGCGACATCGACGGTGCCGGCAATGATGATGGCCATCCTTCTCTCCCCTAGAGTTCCTGGATGATGCGATAGCTTCGCCGGGCGATCTTCCAACCCTCGGCGGTGCGACGATACTCGTCGTCATAGCGTCCGAACAGCTCGCGGCGGCGACCGTCGGTATCGACCAGCGTCTCGCGCACCCAGACCCGTGCGGAGGCGGCGTCGCCCACGACCTCGATCGGGCCGGGCTGGCACATGAAGCCGACGAACGCGAAGCCGGCCATGGCCTGCTGCCAGGCGGCGACAATGGCCGTACGCCCCTCGATCAGGGTCCCCATCAGGTCCCAGCGGGCGTCCTCATGCCAATTGGCCTGCCAAGCCTCCGCATCACGCCGGAAGACGGCATCCGCGTAGGCCTCGATGAGTGCGCGGATGGCGCGGGAATCGCTGTTCATGGCGATACTTTACCTCCAAAAGGTCGCCAACGGGCGGATGCTGCGCCGGTCGCCAAGCCTGTCGCCGTGCGCACCGCGTCGGAACCCAGGCACCCCGGCGACGGTGCCGGCCCGCCGACCCTGCCAGGCCACGGTAAGTTCGTTACCGCACCGAATCCGTCCGTTCCTGCGTGCGAGCTTCGAGCCTGCCGGTTGCACACTTGCCGGTTGGCGGGGGAGACATCGGCGTCTTAAGGTGGTGGCCAGCAGATGAAGCACCTTGTCGTCATTCATGACTCCGGTCCACCCGCGATCACGCCCGACTTCACGTCGCGCCGCCAGCCAGACGAGCCTCATCACAGCGTCCTGTTGCGAGGACGCCCATGAACAAAATCGTCGAAAGCGTTCACACCCGCCATCTGAGCCTGTTGACACTGATTCGTGAAGATCATGTTCGGCACCACTGCGACTGGACCCGCCCCGGTTTCCGCGCCCTGGCGGTGTATCGGTTTGGCGTCTGGCGTATGCGGATCAGGAGCAGGGCATTGCGCGCCCCGCTGAGTTTCCTGTATCGCCGACTGTTCATCCGGATACGGAACCGCTATGGCATCGAAGTCCCGTTCTCTGCGCAGCTGGGTCGCAGGGTCACCCTTGAACACTCTCACTCCATCGTGATCCATGGCAACAGCGTCATCGGTAACGATTGCTACATCCGCCAGGGATGCACGCTGGGAAACAAGTCGCTCGACGCACCGTTCGACGCACCGATTGTCGGTGATCGAGTCAATCTGGGGGCCGGGGCAAAACTTCTTGGGAAGGTGATCGTCGGAGACGATGCGACGATCGGTGCCAACGCGGTAGTGGTTAAGCACGTGCCTGCGGGTGCGGTGGCCATCGGAATTCCCGCGCGCATCCTCAGCAAGGTCGCGCTCGCATCGGCTGCAACGGACATCCGCCAGTCAATGGCCTGAACAGCGGATGCGGGAGACGCTCCTGCGTCCTGTCCGCGCCTGGGGCGACGGCCTTGCGACGCCACTGACGCCGCGGCACTCAGCTGCGAATGCCCCGGCCCTTGGTCAGCAGCCACATGTTCGCCAGAAACAGCGCGACGAGCAGGCCCAGGATGAGTGCGTAAGCCACCCCGATGGGAATGTCCGACACCCCCAGTACGCCGTAGCGGAACGCGTTGACCATGTACAGGATCGGGTTGGCCATCGCTGCAGCCTGCCAGGGGGGTGCCAACAGGGAGATCGAGAAGAACACCCCGCCCAGGTAAGTCAGCGGCGTGAGTACGAAGGTCGGCACGATGGAGATGTCGTCGAAGGTCTTGGCGAAGATCGCGTTGAGCAGGCCGGCCAGCGAGAACACCGCGGCCACCAGCACCACCACGGAGAGCGTGATCAGCGGATGCTCGACGCTGATACGCGTAAACAGCAACGCCACCACCGTCACCAG
The DNA here is from genome assembly GCA_003567475.1 of Gammaproteobacteria bacterium. Lineage (GTDB taxonomy): Bacteria > Pseudomonadota > Gammaproteobacteria > Steroidobacterales > PWYM01 > PWYM01. The sequence continues at coordinate 44,550 of PWZL01000102.1, forward strand.
CACGCCGACGGCCAGCCCGCGGAAAATCCCGCCAATCATGTAGCCGACCACGATGGTCGCTGTGGACAACGGCGAGACCAGCAGTTCCTCGAGATACAGCTGCAGCTTGGCACTGAAGAACGACGAGACCACGTTCGAGAACGAATTGGTGATCACCGCCATCATGATCAGGCCCGGCGCGATATAGGTGATGTAGGGCAGGCCGTCCATCTCGCCGATGCGCCGGCCGATCAGGCTGCCGAAAATCACGAAATACAGCGTCATGGTGATCGCTGGCGGCACGATGGTCTGCACCCAGATGCGCGTCACGCGCCGGATCTCCCGGCGCATGATGGTCCGCAGGCCGACCAGGTTGACCGCCAGCAGACTCTGCATCGGTGCCGGCCCGGTCACGCACCCGAACTCGTCGGTCCGCGCGGACTGCTGCGCGGCCTCGATCTCCGACTGCGGCGCGTCGCTGTCGAGCTCTCCGCGGCCGACCGTCATGGACGGGTCTCAGAGGCGCCAGCGCGCTCGGTCAGGCGCAGGAAGAGCTCTTCCAGACGATTCGCCTTGTTACGTATGCTGTGGACGATCATGCCTTGCTCGCTCAGCAGGGCGAACAGCCGGTTGACGTTCTGCTCGCGCGAGACTTCGACCTCAATCTCATGTTCGTTACGCAGCCGCACCGGGTAGCCGTCCAGCACCGGCGCGGCCTCGACCGTCTGTTCGAGTGACAGGATAAAGGTCTCGTACTGCAGCTTGCGCAGGACGCGGGACATGCGATCGTGTTCCACGATAGTGCCGTGGTCGATGATGGCCACGTTCCGACAGAGGCTCTCGGCCTCTTCGAGATAGTGGGTGGTCAGGATGATGGTCACCCCGGCATCGTTGATCGCCCGCATGAACTCCCACATGGAGCGGCGGATCTCGATGTCCACCCCCGCGGTGGGCTCATCGAGAATCAGCAGCCGCGGCTCATGCATCAGGGCCCGGGCGATCATCAGCCGTCGCTTCATGCCCCCGGACAGGTTCCTGGCGATGTCATGGCGACGGTCCCAGAGATGCAGCGCCTTGAGATATCTCTCAGCCCGCTGGCGCGCAAGCCGGGGCCGCACCCCGTAATACCCCGCCTGGTGAATGACGATGTCGATCAGCTTCTCGAACATCGCCAGATTGACTTCCTGCGGCACCACGCCGATACAGGCCTTGGCGGCCTCGCGCTGGCGATCCATGTCGCGATCGAACACGACCACCCTGCCGGCGGTCTTGTTGACCAGCGAGGTGATGATGCCAATGGTGGTGGTCTTGCCTGCGCCATTGGGACCGAGCAGCGCGAAGAAGTCCCCCTCCTCGACGACCAGATCGATGCCGCGCAGGGCCTGCACGCCATTCGGGTAGGTCTTGCGCAGGTGTTCTAGTCGCAATGCGTCCATGGCTGCCGGGGATATCCTGAAATGGCCTCGCGCAGGCGACTTCCGCCACCGCAAGCGGCGGGCCGGCGCCGCTGCACGACCAGGCAGGCATTGTAACGCTGCGGACCTCAGACATGCTGTTCGGCACTCGCGAGGTACACGGCGGTGCAGAGGGTCAGCCGTAAACCCTCCCGGTCTCCGCTGGCGGCGCAGTCCGCGATCCGCTCCCAGAACAGGCCGCGACGGAGAAAGCGCAGGCGCAGGGCCTCGGCGGCGGGTACCGCCAGCGCCGGCAGCGCGGAAAGCGGCAACTCGGCCAGCCAGGCCAGTTCCCGCGGCGTGAGCCCGAAGCCGAGACGCGCCCAGTCCGGCGCCGTGCGCAGCATATGCCAGGCGGTGAGCAGTGCACTGACCGTGAAGGCCATCCGCGCATCCTGAGTTTCCACCGCCAGCCAGGCGTCCGCAGCCGCCCGATCACCGACGCCACCAGGCTCCAGGCGAAGCCGGAACAGCGCGACCGGTGCATTTGCCAGCTGCTCCCGCGCGCAGGGACCCAGCGCTTTCAGGGCGCGGCCTGGAGCGCCCTCCAGACCAATCCGACGGAACGCCGGCCGGGCATCCCCGGACTGCGCCAACGGACCGATGATCCGCAGGAAAAGCCGGTTGAGCTCGGCGAACTGAACCATGGGTGACGGGTCCGACAGGGTCCCTCGCATAACGCCTCCTGTCCGTATAGCGGTCGTTTTTTTGACCTTATCCGGCAAATATGGTTATTTTTTTTCATCCAGGGGGTCTAGTAGAGTATCTATGCTTTTTGGCTATAAGTAGAAGCGCGAGCGGGGAGGGCCCATGCGCAGTACCGACGACCGCTACCGGAGTGACCAGGCACGACATGATCTGGCATTGCGCCTGATCGCCCACGAGGCGCGCACGGGCACGATCCGCCAACTTACCGGCCTGTCCGACGATCGCATCCGCCGCCTCTTTGGCAGCTATTTCAAGCACCAGCCAGGCAATGCCGTGCGCCGACGCCGCGGCCGCACACCCTCACAGGTCTCGATGTTCCTGAAGACGCCCCGCCATCGCCGCCACGCGGCGTCGCTGGCCGCCGCCTTCGTGGCCGGGGGCTTGTTCGATCCGGAAACGCGCGCGGTCTGTGGCGACTGCAAACTGGATACGGGGGAACGGCTGTGCCTGGCCTATGAGCGTTATCTCGCGCTGCATGGCGGCAAGGACGGCGCGCTGTTGACCATCGAGTGGGCCTGGGCGCTGCTCGGCAGCCTCCAGGCGGGGGACGAGCTCGCGCTGGACGTCTGCGAACAGTGCGATGTGCATTATGTGCGTGACCTGCTCAGCATCGAGGCACAGCAGTGCCCGAGCTGCCTGGTGATGCCGAATGGCCGCTGCCGGAAATCACGGGATCACGCCCACACCGGGCACACCCTCGGCGCGGGCTTCGCCTGACCCGACCCCGGCTCAGGCGCTGCCAGCAAACGGCGGGCGTTTTTTGCCATACTGCGGCGCCTGACCTGCGCCCCACCGAGGAGCCGCCATGAGCACCGCTGCCCCCCCCCGTTTCGCCACGGCAGACCTCTACGACGAGTTTGCCGAAGAACTCGAGGTCGCCGATCCCCTGTTCCGCCACTTCGGCGGCCGTCGCCGGTTCTGCGGACCGATCCGCACGGTCTCGACCCTCGAGGACAATACCCAGGTGCGCCGCCTGCTGGAGACGCCGGGTGAGGGACATGTGCTGGTCGTGGACGGTGTCGGTTCGCTGCGGGTTGCGCTGGTTGGCGACCAGCTGGGTCGACTTGCGATCGACAACCACTGGGCCGGCCTGCTGGTGCACGGCTGTGTGCGCGACAGCGCCGCGCTCGCGGAGATGCCCATCGGGGTGCTGGCACTGGCCACCAACCCCGCCCGGAGCCGCAAGCAGAATCAAGGCCAGGTCGACGTGCCGCTGCGCTTTGCGGGGGCCAGCTTTGTGCCCGGCCACTGGCTGTACGCCGACGACGATGGCGTGGTGCTCTGCGAACGCCGGCTCGTCGACTGAGATGGCCTACGGCGCCGAAGTCGCCAACCACTTTGGTGGACCGTGGCTCGACCGCGCCAGTCGGCTGCGCCAGGACCCTGCCTGGCTGAGCGCCGCGATCGGCGCGCAGGACACCCTGTTCGTGCCCGTGCACGCCGAACGCTGCCTGATCGCAAGCCTCGAGGCGCCGCGGGCGCGATTCCTGACGCGCGCCCAGCTCACGGAACTCGACCCGGCGATCGACCCGGCAGACGCGGTGTTCCTGGGCCTGCACGAGGCGCGCGCCGTATTCGCCCTCGCGTTGGCGCGGACTCCTGACCCACTGGACGGCGAATTCGTCGACCTCTGGCAGGTCGGCCAGCGCCTTGCGCCCGCCGAGGCGGCCATTCTGGCCTATGCCAAGGCGATGGTGGGCTGGCGCAGCCGCCATCGGTACTGCAGCGAAACCGGCGCGCCGCTGGCCGCGACGACCGGCGGACATGTCCTGGCTGCACCCGACGGTCGCAGACTGTTTCCGCGGGTGGATCCGGCGATCATCGTGCTGGTCAGCGACGGTGACCGCTGTCTGCTCGGCCGCCAGGCGAAATGGCCACCCGGCCGCTACTCGACCATCGCCGGTTTCGTCGAGCCCGGTGAGAGCCTCGAGGACGCGGTCGCGCGCGAGGTCGAAGAGGAAACCGACGTGCGCATCCGCGACCCGCGCTATCACAGCTCCCAGCCGTGGCCGTTCCCCTCGTCGCTGATGCTGGGCTTCCACGCCGAAGCCGCCACCACGGCGATTCATCTGAACGACGGCGAACTTGCCGATGCACGATGGTTCAGCCGCCAGGACATTGCCGATGGCGACGTCCGACTGCCGCCGGCACTGTCGATCTCCCGTCGCCTGATCGCCACCTGGTTCGACCGTTGGGACGGGCCATCGCTGACCACGGTGCTGGGCGCGCGCGCAGCCGGGTAGTAAGGTTGATGGGAACCGAGGCATCCCGGGAGACCGCGTGTTGAACCAACCGGTGGTCATTCCACTGTGGCTCGCGCTGATCTTCGGCGCAATTGCGCTGTGGCTGCTGGTGTCCCGGCTGCTGTTGCCGACGGCGCGCTGGTATTTTCGACGCCAGGCCAACCAGCTGATCGACAGCGTCAACCGCAGCCTGAATCTGCAGATCCCACCCCTGTCGCTGACCCGGCGCCAGGTGCTCATCGACCGGCTGGTCTACGATCCGCGAATTGCCCGCACGGTCGCAGAGCACTGTGAAACCACCGGAGAACCCCGGAAGGTGGCGATGGACCGGGTCGAGCGGTACGCCCGCGAGATCGTCCCGGCCTTCAACGCCTACGTGTATTTCCGCTTTGGCGGCTGGCTGGCGCGAAAACTCGTGCGCGCGCTGTATCGCGTGCGGCTGGGATTTCTGGACGAGCAGGCCATCACCAGCGTCGGGGAGGATGCCAGCCTGGTGCTCGTCGTCAACCACCGCAGCAACATGGACTACGTGCTGGTCGCCTACCTGGCCATGACCCGTACAGTGCTGTCCTATGCAGTCGGCGAGTGGGCGCGGGTCTGGCCCCTGCAGCAGATCATCCGTTCCGTCGGCGCCTATTTCGTGCGCCGCGGCTCCGGCAATCCACTGTACCGGCGCGTGCTCGAACGCTATGTGCAGATGGCCGTGGAAGGCGGCGTCACGCAGGTGGTCTTCCCGGAGGGTGGCCTGAGTCGAGATGGGGCCCTGCGCGAACCGCGGGTCGGACTCATCGACTACATGCTGCGCGATTTCGATCCACGGGGACAACGCGACATCGTCTTCCTGCCGATCGCGATCAATTATGACCGGGTGCTCGAGGATCGCACGCTGATCGGCGAACTCCAGCCCGGCGCGCCACGGCGCAGCGGCTGGGCTGCCATTCGCAAGGCGAGCGCTTTCCTGCTCCACAACCTGCGGCTCGGACTGCGCAAACGCTGGTATCGCTACGGCTATGCGTGTGCAAACTTCGGCCGGCCGGTCTCGCTGCGCGCCTACCTGGCGGAGCGAGACTGGGACCCTCGCGACTTGCAGGCCCCGGGCCGGGCGACGCGACTGGTCGAACTCGCCGAGCATCTCATGCGCGAGGTGGGCATGCTGATGCCCGTATTGCCGGTCAGCCTGATTGCCACGCTGTTCGACGAACATCCCGACGAAACTTTCAGCGTGGAGGAGATTCGGGCGGCCGCACGGGAGCGCCAGCAGACCCTGATGAGCCGCAACGCCCAAGTCTATCTACCCCGGCAAAGCGACGACTACGCCATCGATGTGGGCCTGCGGATGCTCCGGCTGCGGCGGATCGTGCTCGAAGACGCGGGCCATTACCATGCCAACCCGGAGGAGGCGAAACTGATCGCCTACTACGCCAACGCCATCTCGCACCTGCGCGACGCGCAGCCCGAGCCCGAGACGCCCGCGCGCACGGTCGATCAGCATCGCGTCGCGGGCTGAAGGCAGGCCAGCCCGGTCGGCGTTCCGAGGCCCCTATAATGGGCGCATGTGCCTGATCGCTTTCGCCTGGCAATGCCATCCCCGTTTTCCGCTGGTCCTCGCCGCCAATCGCGACGAATTCCACTCGCGACCCACCGAGGCGGTGCACCGCTGGTCCGCACCGGCAGGTCTCGTCGCCGGACGCGACCTCGAGGCCGGCGGCACCTGGTTGGGCGCGGGTCCGGGCGGCCGGATCGCGGCACTGACCAACGTACGCGAACCGGCATCGGGTCGGTCCGCAGCCCCGCCTTCGCGCGGTGAACTGCCGGTCGCGTTTCTCGCGGACAGCCGCTCACCCGCCGCCTTCGTCCATGACCTGGCTGACACGGCGGCCACGTACCGGGGCTTCAATCTGTTGCTGGTCACCGGCGATGCGCTGCTCCTGACATCCAATCGCGGCACAGGACCGGTGGCGCCCGGCCCGGGCATCCATGCCGTCAGCAATGCCCCGCCGGGGGTCGACTGGCCCAAGACGCGCCGGGCCCGTCAGATCCTGGGCCATGGCCTGGCGGACAATGGCGATACGCTGGAGGGCCTGATCGAGGCGGCTTTCGCACTGCTCGCCGACCCGGCGCCAGCGGACGATCGCGAGCTGCCCGAGACCGGACTGACCGCTGCGCGCGAGCGCCTGCTGTCCGCCATTTTCGTCATCGGGAGCAACTACGGGACGCGCTGTTCCACGGTCCTGGTGGTCGACCGCGAGGGCACGCTGCACTGGCATGAACGGCGGTTCGGCCCCGACGCCCGACCCGCGGGCAGCAGTCGGCTGCAACTGGCCTACGGGCGCTGATCGATGGCCTTGACCCACCCCATGCTGGGGCACGGCAGCTGGCCCTCCCCGATCTCGCCGGCCATGGTCGCGCGCGCAGGCCTGCGCCTCTCCGCGCCACGGGTCCAGGGCCAGCGTACGCTGTGGCTCGAGGGGCGTCCGGCTGAGCAGGGCCGCGGGGTGGTGGTGGCTGCGGAGCCCGACGGCCAACGGCGTGACCTCATCCCCTCCGGATACAGCGTGCGCAGCGCCGTCAACGAGTACGGGGGCGGCGCCTGGACCGTGCAGGGCGCGTGCCTGTGGTTCGTGAACGCAACCGACCATTCGATTTATGTCATCGACAGTGGCCCGCCTGCGCGGTTATGCGGTGGAGAGGGAGACGATTTCGCCGACCTCGTCCCCGACCCGGTCCATGCTCGGCTGCTCGCCGTGCACGAACGCCAGGACGAGGCCGGTGTCCACCAGCGGCTGGTTGCGGTGAGCCTGGCGGGCGGCGATATGACCGTGCTCGCCAAGGGTGAGGATTTCTACTCGAATCCCTGTCCGTCGGCCGACGGCAGGCAGCTCGCCTGGCTGAGCTGGAACAGCCCTGACATGCCGTGGGACGCGACCCGACTGTGGCTGGCCGAGGTGGATGGCGCTGGGCGTACCGGACATCCGCGAGTGGTCGCCGGCGGCGACAATGAGTCGGTGTTTCAGCCGCAGTGGGGTCCCGATGGCCGACTCTATTTCATCAGCGATCGCGACGGCTGGTGGCAGCTCTACCGCCTCGACGGCCAGACGGTCGAGCCCGTCTACCGCCCGCGGGCCGAGCTCGGGTTGCCGCAATGGGTGTTCGGCATGTCCACCTACGGGTTCGCCGACCGGGCGAGCGTGCTGTGCTCGGTATGCCGGGACGGCTTCTGGCAGGTCGAACGGATTTACCTCGCCACCGGACGCAGTGAAGTGATCGCCGGTGACTGGGTGTCCATCGACCACCTCTCGGCGCGTCCAGGCGAGGGCGCCACCTGGCTGGCCGCCTCGCCGACCCGCGGAAACGCCGTGCTGCGCTGGCGCGATGGCACCGTCCGGGCACTTCGGCGGACAGGCATCGACGAACTGGCTCCGGAGCACGTCTCTGCCGCGCGCCCGGTCAGCTTCCCGACCGGCGACGGCGACACCGCGCACGGCCTGTACTATCCCCCGGTCAACCCGAGCGTGACCGCGCCCGCCGGCGAGCGCCCGCCCCTGCTGGTGCGTTGCCATGGTGGCCCGACGGGCGCGGCAGACCCCGGCTTCGATGCGCGAATCCAGTTCTGGACCAGCCGCGGCTTCGCAGTCCTCGATGTGAACTACCGCGGGAGCACCGGTTTCGGCCGGGACTACCGGCGCAAACTTTACGGTCACTGGGGAGTCTCAGACACCGAGGACTGCTGCCGGGGCGCGCAGTGGCTGGCCCAGCAAGGGCTCGCCGATCCGCGGCGGCTGCTGATCTCGGGCTCGAGCGCCGGCGGTTTCACGGTACTCTGCGCCCTCACGTTCCACGAGACCTTCGCCGCCGGGGCAAGCTACTATGGGGTCGCCGACCTGGAGTCACTGTTCGCCATCACCCACCGCTTCGAGGCGGGCTATGACCGCGCACTGGTCGGCAACGGCGAGCACAGGCACGCGCTGATGCGCGCCCGCTCGCCACTGCATCACGCCAGCCGACTGCGTCGCCCGGTGATGTTCTTCCAGGGGTTGCGGGATCGCGTCGTCCCGCCTGAGCAGTCCCGTCGCATGGCCGACGCCCTGCGTGCGCAGGGCGTGCCGGTCAGCCTCATGACCTTCGCGGAGGAAGGCCACGGTTTTCGCCAGGCGGAGACGCTGTCGCGCTGCATCGCCGCCGAATACAGCTTCTATGCGCGGATTCTCGGTCTGGCCCCGGCGGATCCGCTGCCGCCGCTGGCGATCGACAACCTGCCGCGCTGAGTCCGTTCGATGTCACCCACAGCATTCAGACCAGCCGCCGAACACGATGCCTCGCCCCTCGCGCGCCAGCGACGCCTCCCCCTGGCCCCGCTGGTGCTGCTGGCACTCGCTCTGTTCTCACTCGGTGCGGATGCCAGTATTCGGGTACAGCTGACAGGCGTGGAAGGCGAAGCCGCCGCCAACGTGCGGGCCTGGCTGGACCTTGTCCGATTCGCCGAACGCGAGGATCTGTCGGAGACCGCTGTCCGACGCCTGCACGATCGCGCCCCGCGCCAGATCCGCCAGGCGCTGCGGCCTTTCGGCTACTACGACGCCAGGGTGGTCTCACGCAGCCTCACTCGCGAAGGCAACCAGTGGATCGCGCGATTTGAGATTGCGCCAGGGGAACCGGTGCGGCTGAGCTCGGTACGCCTGGAGGTGATCGGCGAAGGGCGCGACCATCCGGGATTCAGGACACTGCTGGCTGAATCGCCGCTGGTTGAGGGCAGGCCGCTGCGCCACCCGGACTTCGATCAGCTGCGCGCCCGCCTGGAGCGAGCGGCAAACACCTACGGCTTCTTCGACCGCCGCTTCCCCGAGCGACGACTGGAAGTCGACCCTGCAGCGCTGTCGGCCAGCGCCGTGCTGGTGATGGACACCGGCCCGCGCTACCGCTTCGGCGAGGTGTCGATCGACCAGGACATCCTCAATGAGGCGCTGATCGACCGCCTGGTGTTCACCCGCGAGGGCGAGCCGTTCGACAACGAACGGCTGCTGCGAACGCAGTACGCGCTGACCGACAGCCAGTACTTCGCCAACGTGGTCGTCGAGACCGGCGAGCGGAATCAGGCGACCCGCTCGGTTCCCGTGAACATCGAGACCGTGGCGTCGCGGCGCCAACGGATCCGGCTCGGCCTGGGTTACGGCACCGATACCCGGGCCCGCGGCAGCGTCGGCTGGGACTGGCGGCGTATCAACCGGCGCGGCCACCGTGCCAACATGCAATTGCAGCTCTCTCAGCCGCTCGCGGAGCTGACCACCCAGTACATCGTCCCTTTTGGCGATCCCTTGCGCGAGCGCCTGTCCTTTCGCAGCACCCTGGCGTCAGAAGATCTGGCGGACGTGCGCAGCCAGCGGGCAACCATTGGCGTCAACCATCGACGCGTACTTGGCAACTGGCAGCGCAACCTGTTCGCCGATGTGGTGGATGAACGCACCCGCCTGCCCGACGGAGAACGCTTTGCCGACACCCTGGTGGTGCCGGGGATCGGCTTCGAACGCTTGATCGCTGACGATCCGCTGGTGCCGACCGAGGGCCATCGGTTGCGGGCCGAGCTGCGCGGCTCGCACGGGCTGCTGGCCGCCAAGACCGACTTTCTGCGTCTCAATGTAGGCGTGAGCCGCATCCTCTCGCCGAGCGACGACTGGCGCCTGGCGCTGCGCGCGGAGCTCGGACTGGGGATCGTCGACGGCTTCGGTGAGCTCCCGGCATCCCAACGATTTTTCGCGGGGGGTGATCAGAGTGTGCGCGGCTACGGCTTCAACCGACTCGGTCCGACCGATGAAGAAGGCCGGAGCATAGGGGGTCGCCACCTGGTCTTCGGCAGCGTCGAGGTCCAGCGACGCATCAACGGCCCCTGGAACGTTGCCGCCTTTGTCGACAGCGGTGGCGCCCTGGACCGCCTCGATGACAGCCCGGCGGTCTCGGTCGGCCTGGGTCTGCACTACCTCACACCGATCGGCAGGATCCGCGTGGAAGTGGCCCAGTCGATCACCGAGAGCCGCTCACCCCGACTCCACATCAGCATCAGGCCGGACCTGTGATCCTCCTGCGCCGGTTACTTGTCTGGTCTCTGCCGGTGTTGCTGGTCGCTCTGAGCGCAGTGCTGGCCTGGCTGCTCAGCACCGAGGCGGGGCTGCGCTTCGCCGTGGCACGCCTCACCGCACTCGACGCGGTGCCCGTTCGAATCGAGTCCGCACAAGGGCGTCTCGCCGGGCCGCTCACGCTCGAAGGCCTGCGGGTGGAACTCGATGCCGTCGAAGTGGATATCCCCGCCCTGGCGCTGGACTGGCGACCCTGGCGGCTGCTGTATAGGCGCGAGATCCGCGTGCTGGCACTCGCCATCGAATCGCCTACGGTCACCCTGCGCGACGACCACGATCCACCGCCGGCGCCCCTTCCTGACGAAGGTGAGGGCTGGCCGGCATCGGTTGAGCTGCCCGTGCGCGTCGAGCTCGACCAGCTGAGCGTGCGTGACGGTCGACTGTTCACGGGCGATACGCGCGTGCTCGAGGCGCTGTCGCTGGATCTCGCCGCCGGCTGGCGGGGCCAGCGGGTATCGCTGCGCGAACTGACGCTCGAGCTGCGCAGTGGGGAGCTTTGGGCCCGGCTCGACGCCGAGGGCCGGCTTGCGACCGCGTTCGCCGACGCCCAGTCGCTGGACCTGAACTGGCAGCTTCAGCTCCCCGAGGCCACCCGGGCGCTCACGGGCACCACCCAACTGCGCGGCCCGCTCGCGGACCTGGCAGTCGAGCAGAGGTTCGACGGGCTGGTCGAAGGGCGGATGGCCGGCCAGTTCCAGGGCCTGCCGGACACCCCCGCGTGGTCACTGCAGCTGACCCTGGCACCGCTCGCCCCTGACGGGGGGCTTTGGCCGGAAACGCTGGACGGGACCCGCGCCGAACTGGTGTTGCGAGGCGAGGTGGCCCGCAGCCGGCTGCAGGGCTCGGTGGCCGTGCCGGGCTGGATCGCAGGTCCGATGGCTATCGATCTCATCGCCGGGTGGCAGGATGGGCTGGCGCGGGTCGAGACCGCACGCGTGGAGACCGCTGAAGGCGGCGTGCTGCGAGCCCGCGGCGAGGTGGCGCCTGGCGAGGCGCTTGCGGCGCGGCTGGTTCTGGAAGCCGACAATCTCGGCTGGCCGCTCGACGGCAGTCCGCGCCAGTTCGACCTCGAGCGGCTGGCCGTCGAGGCCCACGGCGCGGCTCAGGCCTACGATTTCACGCTGGCGGCGCGCGGGCATGCGGGCGAGCTGCCGTCAGTCGACCTGGCAGTGGAAGGTCGGCTGCGGGAGCGCACCCTCTGGCTCGATCGACTGGCGGCCGATGACGCAGAGGGCCAGGTGCGTCTGCGCGGCAACGCGCGGGCGCTGCTGGATGCGGATGCGCTGACCTGGACGGCGACCCTGGACGCCGCGGCGCAGCTGCCGGCGCAACCGCCGCTGACCCTCGACCTCGAAGCCCGCGGCGACGCCGGGCACGCGGAGTTCAGCCGGCTGCGGCTGTCCCTGCTGGATGGCAGCGCCGAGGGTGGCGGACGCGTGGCCTGGGCTGAAGGGGCGGATATGGATTTCACCCTGGCCTTTCGCGAGATCGATCCCGGCAGCCACTACCCCGGCTGGTCCGGGCGGCTGGCGGCCGCGCTGGCGTTACGCGGCCAGCTCGGCGCAGACGCCGATCTGGTCGTTGAACTCACCCCCATCGAGGGCCGCCTGCGCAATCGCGATGTTGACGGCGAGGCTCGCATAGCGCTGCGCGGAGACACCTTGCGGATCGACACGCTGCGGTTGGCAGTCGGCGGCGCGCAGGTCACCGCCGGGGGTGAGCTTGGCGAGACCTTCGATCTCGGGTTCTCGCTGAATGCCGACAACCTCAACGACCTGATGCCTGGCGCCGGCGGGCGGGTCGCACTGACCGGTCGGCTGGGGGGGTCACAGGATCTGCCCGCACTGGCGCTGGATCTCGAGGCGGCGGGCTTACGCTACGCGCAGTGGTTTCTCGGTACGCTCGCTGCAGACCTCGCGCTCGACCTTGACGACGCCAACCGTTCGACGGTGGCCATCCGGCTGACCGAACTGCGCAGCGAGGAGACCCTCGTCGATGTCCTCAGCCTCGACGGCGCGGGGACACCGGGAAGTCATGGGGTCAATCTTGACGCCCGCCGCGGCGACTCGAGCCTGGTGCTGGAGATCGATGGCGGACTCGACCAGACCGCCGGCCAGTGGGCGGCGCGGCTGGACGACCTGACGCTGGTGCTGGCAGAAGAAATTGTCTGGGCACTCCAGACGCCCAGTGAGCTCGTGCTTGGCCGGAACGCCGGTCGGGTGGACACCACCTGTATGGACGGCACCCTTGGCCGGGTGTGTCTGGGCGGCGACTGGCGAGGCGGAGCCGCGTGGCGTGGCGAGCTCGGCGTCTCGGCACTGGACCTCGAAGGGCTCACCCGCTGGCTGGGCAACGGTCTGGTGGCCACGGGTAGGGTCGCGGGCAATATTGTCGTGGATGCCGACGAGGACGGGTTTGCCAGCCTGGGCGGCGGCCTGGCCGCGAACGATGGGGTACTGTTTCTTGCAGAACGGCCTGATGAAGACCTGCTGGGCTGGGCCTCGGCCGCGGTATCGCTGCGCGGTGACCGCGAGGAGGCACGCGGCCGCGTGACCGTGGCACTGGCTGGCGATGACCTCGTCGAGGGCGAGTTCACCGTGGGCTGGAACGATCCGGACCTGCCGCTGCAGGCGAACCTCGCCGCGGAACTTGGGCAGCTCGCACTCGTTGCCGAGCTGCTGCCAGACCTCGCGGGGCTGGAGGGCAGCCTGTCAGCACGCATGGATATCGACGGTAGCCTGCGGGCACCGGTCGCCCGCGGCGAGCTGAGCTGGCGCGACGGGGCCGCGCAGGTCCCCGCGCTGGGGATCGCCCCGCGCGAGATCAACGCCCGGGTTGACCTGGCGCCCGATGATCTGCGCTTCGAGCTGAGCGCGCTGACCGGCGAGGGACGGCTTGAAAGCCAGGGTCAGTTCAGCTTCGTCGAAGGATTTGCGGGCATGGCCAGCCTGAGTGGCCGGGAACTCCTGATGGTGGACCTGCCAGAGGCCCGGGTGCTCGCGAGCCCGGAGATCGGCCTGACCTTCCGGGACAACCATCTGCAGGTCAACGGTACGGTGGATATCCCGGTCGCACGCGTCACCGGGCTGGTTCAGGGCACCGGTGCGATCTCTGAAAGTCCGGACACGATGATCGTTGGCGAACGGGGCCGTGAGGCCGAACAGCTCACGGTCGGCTACGCCGTGCGGGTGAACGTCGGGCCGGAGGTCAGTCTCGACGTGGCCGGGTTGCGCGGGCGCGTGGAGGGCAGCCTGCTGGCGCTGCAGGGCGACGATGGTGTGGCCACCGGACGAGGCGAGCTGCGGGTGGTGGACGGCAGCTTCGGCGCGTTCGGCCAGCGACTGACGATCGAACAGGGCCGTCTGCTGTTCACGGGCGGCGCGATCGATAACCCCGGACTCGATATCCGTGCGGTGCGGCAGGTGGACGACATCACGGCGGGCGCGCTGGTGCGCGGCACGCTGTCCGAACCGGAGATCAGCGTGTTCTCCGATCCCCCCATGCCGCGGGCCGAGGCACTGTCCTACCTGACCATCGGCAAGAGCATCAACGAACTCGACAGCGGTGAGCAGGCCAGCCTCAACAGTGCCGCCAACTCGCTGGCCCTCTCGGGCGGCAATCTCCTGGCACGCGAGATCGGCGGGCGTCTGGGCTTCGACGAGGTCGGCGTTGCCGCCGGTGCAGAACCCGGCTCGGCATCTCTGGTGGTGGGCAAGTACCTCGGGCCGCGATTGTTCGTCAGCTACGGTGTCGGCCTGTTCGATGCGGTCAACGAACTGCGGTTACGCTACCGGCTCAGCAACCGCTGGACGCTCGAGGCCGCCTCGGGCGAGCAGTCATCGGCGGATGTGGTGTTTACCGTCGAACGCTGAATCGCACCGGCGCCTTCCTCAATCGGCCCTTGGCCGGAACAGGAATAGCGGCTGACCCTCCGCCAGCAATTCCAGCCGGTCCTCGCGCAGCTGCCAGCCGTCGATGCGCGACAGGCCCTCCAGGTAGATCTGCTCCATCGCCATGGCCTCTGGTGGCCCGGCCATGCGGGTGCTTGCGAGCGCGCCGAAGGCCAGCTGTTGCGCACCGAGCTCGTAGGAACCCGTGAACCGGTTGACCCCGGCAAAGCCCGAGGCTTCGGCCGTCTCGGCATCCAGCGTCAGGGTCGGGCGTCTGGCCCCCGGGGGCAGCTCGAAGCCCGCGATGTGGATGATTTCCCAGGGATGCCGCTCCGGGACCTGGACCATGACCGAATCACCGACCGCAGGCAGAGACTGGAGGCCTGATGCGGGCGGCTCGGCGCCCGGGCGTGGCTCATCGGGGTCGGGCGCAGGCGAGCAGGCAGCCAGCATGAAGCTCATCAGCAGCATCAGTGCGACAGATCGCGTGATCACGGGGCATCTCCATCTGTAGGCTGATCGGACGGGGGCTGGGCGTCGCTCACACCAAGGCGTTGCAGCGCATGCACCAGCGACACCAGGGCCAGCACCGCAATGGGCATCAGCACGCCCAGCATCCAGTGGCCGCCGAAAAGGCCGAAGGAACCGGCAAACGACAGCTCACGGGTGAGTATGACCCAGGCGAAAGCCGGGATACAGGCCAGCAGCACCAGCGCGGAGAGCCCGGCCTGATATCGCAGCGATTGCCGCGCGCGCTCGTCGACCGGCGCGTCGGGCTCGCGGGCGTCGCTCATCGCCCCCTCAGCCCAGCACCCGGGCCAGCCAGTTGGCGATGGCGCGGACTTCTTCCAGGCACACCTGATGTCCCATCGGATAAGCCCGCCACTCGACGGCGTAGCCAAGCTGCTGGAGCAGGTCGCGCGAGTGTTCACCGAGCGACACATGCAGGACCGGGTCGGCCGACCCGTGGGCCATGAAGACCGGCACGGCGGTGCTTCCGGACGCCCGTTCGTGCTGAAACGCCTGCTCCAGCGGCAGGTAGGTCGACAGTGCCATCACACCCGCCAGCGGCTCTCGCCGCCGCAGCCCGGCATACAGGGCGATCGCACCGCCCTGCGAGAAGCCGGCGAGCACGATCCGCTCAGCCGCGATCCCCCGAGCGATCTCGCGCGCGATCAGTGCCTCGACCTGGTCGGCACTCTGGCGAATGCCCACCTCGTCCTGCAGCGCGCGCCGGTCCAGCCCGGTGATGTCGTACCAGGCGCGCATGCGGTAACCCTGGTTCAGGGAGACCGGGCGTTCCGGCGCGTGCGGAAACACAAACCGCACCGCAAGCTGGAGACCGAGCTCGGGCACAATCGGCTCGAAATCGTGGCCGTCGGCACCCAGGCCATGCAGCCAGATCACCGCGCGCTCCGGCGACGGCCCGGTCTCGACCTCGACGGTCGGCAGCACTTCCGTGTCACTCATGTCCTGATCTCCTTGCTGACCGACGGGCTGACGCACATCGCAACCCGACGCGGCCGATGAGGCCGCGAGCGCAGCGATATTAACGTGAATCAGGATTGCATACTCATGCGCATCAGTTTATTCTTATGCGCAATTATAGAGACTCTGCACCCATGCCAGCCCAAGCCGAACACCAGGCCCGCCGCCGCGAGGCCATCGCCGCAATCATTGCCTCTCAGGCCGTCACCCGGCAGGCCGAACTCGTCGCTCTGTTGCAGGCCGCCGGAATCGAAGCGACGCAGTCCAGCGTCAGCCGGGATCTGCGTGACATGGGCGTCATCAAGCAGAAAACCGGTTACGCCCTGCCACAGGCGAGCGCCGCGGCCGAAGCGGATTTCGATTCGGTGGCCGGTTTCGTGCGCGCGCTGCGCCCGGCGGGGCCGAACCTCACCATCGTGATCACGGCGGTGGGCGCCGCGCAGCGCGTGGCCCTGTCGCTCGATCGCAGCGGCTGGCCGGAGATCGCCGGCACGCTTTCCGGCGACGACACGATCTTCGTGGCGACCGCCGACCGTGCCCGACAGAAACTGCTGCTGGCACGGCTCAACGCCGTGTTCGGCATTCGCCCCTCACCCTGACCTCGAAGGATTTGCGTTTCATGGCCGACACCGACAGCCCTATCGTGCTCGCCTTCTCCGGCGGTCTCGACACCTCCATGTGTATCCCCTGGCTGGCCGAACGCCATCAGCGCCCGGTGGTCACCGTGACCGTCAATACCGGTGGCCTGGCTGCCGAAGACATCCGGCGGCTGGAGGAACGCTCACGCGCCCTCGGCGCCCGCAAGCATCTGCTGGTCGAGGCCCGCGAGGCCTTCTTCGACGAAGTGCTGCGCCACCTGATCTTCGGTAACGTCCGCCGTGGCCAGCTCTACCCGCTGTGCGTCGGCGCCGAGCGCGGCATCCAGGCCTCCCGGCTGGCGCAGGCGGCACGCACACTGGGCTCCACTACGGTGGCCCACGGTTGCACCGCGGCCGGCAATGACCAGGTCCGCTTCGAAGTCGCGCTGAAGACGCTCGACCCCGCCCTCGAGATCCTCGCACCCGTGCGCGATGAGGGGTTTGTCCGCGTCGAGCAGGTCCGCTATCTGGAGGACCGCGGGCTACCGGTGCCGGCCAAGAGCTCAGCTTACTCCATCAACCGAGGTCTCTGGGGCGTGACCATTGGCGGCACCGAGACGCTGGATTCGCGCGAGAGTATCCCCGAAGACGCCTGGGTCCTCTCGGCAGGCGCCTTCGAGGCAAACCGCCCCCCCCGCCAGCTGGTCATCGGCTTCGAAGCCGGCATCCCGGTCAGCCTCGACGGTGAGCGCCTCACGCCCGTGGCGCTGATCGAGCGCCTTGAGCAGATTGGCGCGGACTACGCCATCGGTCGTGGCATCCATCTGGGTGACACCATCCTCGGCACCAAGGGCAGGGTGGCCTTCGAGGCCCCGGCCGCCGAGCTGCTGATCACCGCCCATCGCGAACTCGAGAAACTCGTGCTCTCCGCGCTGCAGCAACGCGTGAAAGAGCAGGTGGCGACGATCTACGGTGACCTGGTGCATGAGGGCAAGCAGCTCGACCTCGTGTGCGCGGATATCGAGGCCCTGCTCAGCTCCTCACAGCGCAGGGTGACGGGCGAGGCGCACCTGCTGCTGCGCCCGGGCGGGGTGTTTGTCGAAGGCGTGGTCTCGCCGCATTCGTTGCTCAAGGCCACCCGTGGCGTCTACGGCGAAGCCGCCGGCGAATGGACACCGGCCGACGCTCTGGGCTATTCGCGGGTGCTCAGCCTGCCCGGCATCCTGCAAACCCGCGCCGGCAGCCACCCCACATGAGCGCGCGGGAGGATTCCAGCATGCGTACCGTCATCGTCGACAAGATCGCCTCGGTCGCCCATCACCTCAACCTCTCACGCGAAATACGCGTGAGTGACCGCATTCCCTGTGAAGAGGGGGTGCTGGTCGCCGTCGAGGTGCTGAACTCCAAGAGCACCTATAACACGCTCGAACTCACCAGCGGGCGGATGGCGAAGCTCCGCCGCGGTGATGTCATCGTCGGCGCGCTCGGCCACCGCAAGGCGTTGTTCGGGTATTCGGGACACCTGCCGACAACGCTTGTCCCCGGTGATGTCGTGCAGATTCTCAACCTTGGCGGGGTACTGGGTCTGTGCGATTCCGCCAACCCTGATTACGGCCGGCCGTTCGACTGCCGTGTGCTGGGCACCGTGCTGCATTTCCCCTACCTGGGCGAGCGTATCGGGGTGCCCGCGCGCATGGGCATCGGCAAGCTCGCCGAGGCGCCCCCGCTGGAGACACACGGCATTCCGATCGTGGCACTTGCCGGCACCAGCATGGACGCCGGCAAGACGGCGGCCGCCTCGGCGATCATCGGACGCTTCCGCCACTACGGCCTGGTGGTCGACGGCTTCAAGGCCACGGGGGTGGCCTTGCGCCGCGACGTGCTGGCCATGGAGGATGCCGGCGCGCGCAATACCCTGCTGTTCTCCGACTTCGGCATCGTCGCCACCACGGCGGCCAACGGCCCCGCCCTGACGCGCACCTTGCTCACCCGCCTGGCCGGCGAGAAACCTGATGTCATCGTCTTCGAACTCGGCGACGGACTGCTCGGCGCCTATGGTGTCGATGCCATCCTGCGCGACCCGGCCATCCGCAAGGCCCTGACCTGCACGGTGCTCTGCGCCAACGACCCCGTGGCCGCCTGGGGCGGGGTGAAGCTGTTGCGTGAGGAGTTCGACATCGAGCCGGCGGTGGTCACCGGCCCGGCCACCGACAACCAGGTGGGCATCGACATCATTCGCGATCGCCTCGGAGTCGCCGCCGTCAACGCGCTGGCCAATGGCGCGGAGCTCGGCGATCTCCTGCAGACACGGCTCGGCCTGCCGATCCGCCGCAGCAATGAGGAGGCATTGGCGTGAACGAGACCTGGCCCGTGACCGTCCTCGGTGCGACCGGCTATGTCGCCGGCGAGCTGTTGCGCCTGGTGGCCGGTCACCCCCATCTCGATCTCGCGGCGGCGGTCTCCGAGAGTCAGGCTGGCGCGCCGATTGCCGAGACTTTCGGCCACCTCGCACCGCTGTATCGCGACACGCGCTTCAGCGCGCCGGAGAGTCTTGCGGAACTGCTGGCGGTGGTGCCGCGCATGGCCGTGTTCTGCGCAGCGCCTCACGGGGCCGCGGCGACGATGATCGACCAGCTGCTGGCCACGGCCGCGCAGGTCGATACCGACGTTCGCCTGGTCGATGTGTCCGCCGACTTCCGCTTCCGCGACCCCGAGACCTACGCCGACATCTACGGCCACCCGCATGGTGCGCCCCACCGACTGGCGGAGTTCGCCAGCGGGCTGCCCGAGCACCTCGAGGGCGTGCCGGCGAGACACATCGGCCACCCTGGATGCTTTGCCACCGCCATGCTGCTCGCCGCCGTGCCGCTGGTGAAGCTCGGGCTGGTCGAGGACGACCTGTTTGTCGCCGCCATCACTGGGTCCACGGGCTCCGGGCGCACACCGCTGGCCACCACCCACCATCCCGTGCGCCACGCCAACCTGTATGCCTACTCACCACTGGGCCACCGGCATGCACCGGAGGTCACCGGGCTGATCGAAGCGGTTACCGGTCATCGGCCCCGCCTGCACTTCGTGCCTCATTCGGGACCGTTTGCCCGGGGGATCCAGGCCACGCTGCAGGCACGCCTGCGTGAACCCGTGCCCGTGAGCGAACTGCGCGATGCGCTGCGCCGCTTCTATGTGGCCTCGCCCTTTGTCAGCGTGGTCGAGGGGACGCCGAAACTGAAAGACGTGGTGGGCAGCAACTATGCCCAGCTCGGCGTCGCCACCGATGGCGACACCGTGGCCGTATTCTCGGTCATCGACAATCTGCTCAAGGGCGCCGCGGGCGGCAGTCTCCAGTGGCTGAATCGCATGCTGGGCTGGCCCGAACACACCGGCCTGACCGCGTCGGGTGCCGGCTGGACCTGAGCCGCCCCACGCACGCCCGATCGACCGCCCGGAGACCCCACCGCCATGCATGCCCTCACCGCCATCGCCCGCGAAGCCGAGCACCTGTTGCCGGTCTACGCTCAGCTCGACATCGAACCGGTCCGCGCCGAGGGCGTCTGGATCCACACGGCCGACGGGCGACAGATCCTGGATGTCTATGGCGGCCATGCCGTCACCGCCCTCGGCTACGGCCACCCGCGGCTGCTTGACACGCTGGCCCACCAGGCCGCAACGCTGCTGTTCCAGAGCAATGCGGTGGCGCTGGATGTCCGCGCCCGGGCCGCGCGCCGGCTTGCCGGATTCATGCCCGCCGGTCTCAGCCACGTCTTTTTCGTCAACTCCGGCGCCGAGGCCAACGAGAATGCCCTGCGCCTGGCCCTGAAGGCCACCGGCCGGCCGCGGGTCGTCGCGCTCGAACACGGCTTCCACGGCCGCACCGCCGCGGCGGCCGCGGCGACCTGGGGGGCGGAGAAGTGGTATGGCTTCCCGCAGCGACCGTTCGAGCCGGTATTTGTCCCGCGGGATGACCCTGCAGCGCTGCGCGCGGCGGTCGACGAACGCACCGCCGCCGTGATCCTCGAGCCGGTGCAGGGTGTCGCCGGCGCCTATGACCTGCCCCTGGCGGTGCTGCGTGCAGCCCGGGAGGCCTGTGACTCGGCCGGCGCCTGGCTGATCAGCGACGAGGTCCAGAGTGGCATGGGGCGCAGCGGCATGGCGCTGGCGATCAGCCGCGCCGGCGTCACGCCGGATGTCGCCACACTGGCCAAGTCGCTCGGCGGCGGCTTCCCGGTGGGCGCGCTGGTGACGCGGGCCGGCGTGGCCGACGGGCTGCAGGTCGGTGACCTCGGCACCACCTTCGGCGGCGGGCCGCTGGCCTGCGCCATCGTCGAGACGGTGCTCGCCGTGATCGAGGAGGCCGGCCTGCTCGCGCGGATCGGTGTGCTGGAACGCGTCATCCGCGAACACTGCCAGGTCGGTCCGGTGACCGCGGTGCAGGGCGCCGGCCTGCTGCTCGGCCTGCGCACCAGCCGACCCGCACGCGAAGTCAACCGCGAGCTCCTGGCCCGCAACATCCTGGCCGGTGGCAGCGCCGATCCGCACATCGTGCGGCTGCTGCCGCCCTACATTCTCGAAGAAGACCACGTCCTGCGGCTGGCCGCCGCCCTGGAGGAGATATCCGCATGAAGCTGTTCAACGACCTCGCCGATTTCAGCGTCGAGGAGATCGACGATCTGCTGACACTCGCCCGCCGGCTCGACGAGCATCCCGAACCCCAGGCGCTGGCCGGTCGCGTGCTGGCGCTGCTGTTCCTGAACCCCTCGTTGCGCACCATGTCCTCCTTCCAGGCTGCCATGATCCGACTGGGGGGCAGCGCCTTCGTGATCTCCCCGGAGATGTCGATTCACGGTCTAGAGACCCGGCCGGGCATCGTGATGGACGGTGCCGCCGCAGAACATATTCGCGAGGCGGTCCCGGTCATCGCCTCTTACGGCGACGCGATCGGCATTCGTGCCTTCGCTCAGCGCCAGCG
Source organism: Gammaproteobacteria bacterium (assembly GCA_003567475.1). GTDB lineage: Bacteria > Pseudomonadota > Gammaproteobacteria > Steroidobacterales > PWYM01 > PWYM01. The sequence continues at coordinate 65,984 of PWZL01000102.1, forward strand.
CCTGGAGGATGACCTCGCAGACAGCGAATTCCAGACCTTCCGCTCGCTGATCGACAAGCCGATGATCAACATGGAGTCGGCCATCAACCATCCCTGCCAGGCGCTGGCCGACTGGAAGACCATGGACGAGCTCGGCGTGCCGCGCCAGGGCGGCAAGTTCGTGCTCTCCTGGGCCTATCACCCGAAGGCGTTGCCGCTGGCCGTACCGTCGGCCGTGGTGCACATGGCCTGCCAGCGGGGCATGGACGTGACAGTCCTGCGCCCCGAGGGTTTCGAGCTGCCCACGCCGATCATGGACAAGGCGCGCGCGGCCGCCGAGGCCAATGGCGGCAGCCTGCAGGAATCGGCCGACCGCCACGAGGCCATCGAGGGCGCCCACGTGGTGTACGCCAAGGAGTGGTCATCGACCCGGCACTACGGTGATCGCCTGGGCGACGAGAAGCTTCGTCGCGAACTGGTCGACTGGTGCATCGACGACCCTTGGTTCCAGCCGGCCCGCGAGGACTGCCGACTGATGCATTGCCTGCCGGTGCGCCGCGGCGTGGCGGTCAGTGACCGGGTGCTCGATGGCCCGCGCAGTGTGGTCATCCAGGAAGCCCGCAATCGCATGGTCGCGCAGATGGCAGTGGTATACCGCATGCTGCGCGGCAGCTGAGCAAAGCACCTACAGGGGACACCACAAGATGAGAGACAATCAGGAACGCGCGATCGTCGTCAGCGCACTGAAACATGCGGCACCTTACATCCGCATGTACAAGGGCAAGGTCTTCGTGCTCAAGGCAGGCGGTGAGGTCTTCGCGACACCGGAGGACACCCACGCACTGATGACCCAGGTCGGGCTGCTGCACCAGGTGGGCATCCGTGTGGTGCTGGTCCACGGTGGGGGCCCTCAGTCCACCGAGCTTGCGAAATCCCTCGGGCTGGCGACCCAGTTCGTCGAGGGTCGTCGGGTGACCGATCAGCCGGCGCTGGAAGTCGCCACCATGGTGCTGAACGGCCTGATCAATACGCGTATTCTGGCCGCCTGCCGCGATCTCGATGTGCCTGCAGTCGGCATCTCCGGGGTCGATGCCGGCCTCATCCGCGCGCATAAACGCCCGCCCGTGAAAGTCGAGGGCAACGAGGCACCGGTGGACTACGGTTTCGTCGGTGACATCGACGCGGTCGATGCCGACATCATCCGCAAGCAGCTCGACAACGGGCTGATGCCGGTCGTCAGTCCCCTGTCAGCCGATGAGAACGGCACCCTGCTCAATATCAATGCCGATACGGTCGCCTCGGCGCTGGCCATCGCCCTGAACGCCGAGAAACTGATGCTGGCCACCGCGGCGCCGGGCATCCTGAGGGATCGTGAAGACCCGGGCTCACTGGTGTCCTACATGGATCTTGAGGATCTCCAGGAACTGCTGCATGCCGGCAGTCTCGCCGATGGCATGCTGCCTAAGGCCATGGCCATCCAGCAGGCGCTCCGCGGCGGTGTCAACCGCGTCCATGTCATTTCCTGGAAAGCGCCGGAGTCCCTGCTGCTTGAGGTGTTCACCAACGAGGGCACGGGGACGCTGGTGGTGAACGACATCGAGGCGCTCACTCCGGAGGAACAGGGAGACGGCAGCGCATGAGCCGGCTGTGGGACAAGGGCGAGCCGCTGGACGCGCGGATTCTCCGCTACTGCGCCGGTGAGGACCATAGGCTGGACGAGCGGCTGGTCGGCTACGACGTGACGGCATCCATCGCCCATGCGCGCATGCTGGCCGCCTGTGAGCTGCTCAGCCCGCAGGACTGCGACGCCATCGTCACCGGCCTGCAGGCGCTAGGCGAGGCGCACGCAGCCGGCACCTGGCAGATCGGTCTGGAGGACGAGGACTGCCACACCGCCCTGGAGACCCGTCTCACCGCGCGGATCGGCGACGCCGGCGGCCGGGTCCACCTTGGACGCTCACGCAACGACCAGGTGCTGACGGCGCTGCGGCTCTACCTGCTGGACACGCTCGAGGGGCTGGCCGCGCAGGCCGAGGAGGTCGCTGGCGCGCTGGATCGGCTCGCCGTCCGCCAGGGCGAGGTCGCCCTGCCGGGCTACACCCACATGCAGCCGGCGATGCCCTCCAGCGTGGCCCTGTGGGCCGGCGGCTTCGCCACGGAATTCCGCGATGACGCCGCAGCCCTGCGCCGGGTCCGGCACCGCGCCGGTCTCAACCCCCTGGGGTCCGCCGCCGGTTACGGTGTGCCGGGATTGCCCCTCGACCGCGAGATGACCGCCGAAGCACTCGGTTTCGACGCCGTCCACAGCCCTGTGACCGCCGTACAGCTCTCGCGCGGTAAGGCCGAGAGTGAACTGCTGTTCCAGCTCACCCTCACGCTCAATGATCTCGCCCGTCTCGCCGCCGACCTGCTGCTTTACTACACCCACGAGTTCGGCTTCGTCAGCCTGCCCGAAAGCATGACGACCGGCTCGTCGATCATGCCGCAGAAGCGTAATCCCGATGTCTTCGAGTTGCTGCGCGGCGCCGTCGCCACCGGCCTGGGCGCGCTCAACGAAGCCCTGGGTATCGTGCTCAAGCTCTCTTCCGGCTACCATCGCGACCTGCAGCGTCTGAAGGCGCCGCTGTTCCGCGGCATCGACCTGGCCACCGACTCGCTCGCCATCGCCGCCGTGGCGCTCGACGGCGTGGTCTTCCACCCCGAGAAGATCCGCCTCATCGAAGAACTGCATGCCGCCGAGCGGGCCAACGCCCTGGTGCTGGCCGAGGGGATCCCGTTTCGTGAAGCCTATCGACGGGTCGGCGCCACGCTGAAGCGCGGCTGAGGCCCACCGGAGTATTCGTCATGGCCATCTGGAAAGTCACGCCCTCGTTGCCGGCGCTGCAGCAGCGCCTGGAAGACACCCTCGCCGCCCACCTCGATATCGTGCTCGAGGCGGTGGGCGACGACTGGCTCAAGGCCTCGATGCCGGTCGACCACCGTACTCTCCAGCCTGCCGGTCTGCTCCATGGCGGAGCCTCCTGCGTGCTCGCAGAGACACTCGGCTCGATCGCGGCGACCCTGTGTGTCGACCCTGAACGCCAGAGGTGTGTCGGTCTCGAGATCAATGCCAACCACATCCGCAGCGCCAGGCAAGGTCGCGTCACCGGGGTCACCCGCCCGTTCCATATCGGGGGTAAAACCCAGGTCTGGCACATCGAGCTGCGGGATGACGAGGATCGACTGGTCTGCATCTCCAGGCTGACGATGGCGGTCCTGGACCGACCGGCCGCAGCGGCTGGTGTATCCTCCGCGCAATGACTGAGACTCGTGCCACTGCATTGGGCCGCGCGGCGTCCGGCGGCCTCGTTGTTATGACGCTCATGACCGGGCTGATGCTGCTCGCCGGCTGTGGCCAGAAGGGGCCGTTGTATCTACCCGAGCGCACACCCATCGAAATCGGTGCTCGCGAGAACGATGCTGTGCAGGAAGACGACGAAGACGAGGATCGTGACGATACGCGGGACCCACCACCGTGAACAGCGGTGATGCCCCGCTGATTCTGGTCGACGGCTCCTCTTACCTCTACCGCGCCTTCCACGCCCTGCCGCCGCTTAGCGCCGCCGACGGCACGCCGACCGGTGCGGTGCTGGGCGTCGTGAACATGCTGCACAAGCTCATCGATGACTACTCGCCCGAGTACCTCGCGGTGGTGATGGATGCGCCCGGGCCGACCTTCCGCGACGAGCTGTTCGCCGAGTACAAGGCCAACCGGCCGTCGATGCCTGATGAGCTGCGCGCGCAGATCGAACCGCTGCTGACGGCGGTGCGCGCGCTGGGGTTGCCGCTGCTGCGCGTCGAGGGTGTCGAGGCCGACGACGTGATCGGCACGCTGGTGCGTCGCGCCGGCGAACAGGGCAGGGAGGTGCTGGTCTCGACCGCCGACAAGGACATGGCCCAGCTGGTCAGCGAGGGCGTACGCCTGGTCAACACCATGACCGGCAAGGTGCTGGACGAGGCCGGCGTGGTGGAGAAATTCGGTGTCCGGCCCGACCAGGTGATCGACTGGCTGGCGCTGGTCGGCGACAGCTCGGACAACATCCCGGGCGTACCCCGGGTCGGAGCCAAGACCGCGGCCAGGTGGCTGAACGAATATGACAGTGTCGCTGAGCTCATCGAGCGCGCGGGGGAAATCGGCGGCAAGGTCGGCGAGAGCCTGCGCGCGCACCTGGAACAACTGAAACTCTCCCAGCAGCTGGCCACCATCCGCACGGACGTGGAGCTCGACCTCGGCCCGGAGGCCCTGCGCCGCGGTGAGCCGGACAACGCGACGCTGCGGGAACTGTTCAGCCGCCTGGAACTGGTCTCGTTGCTGCGGCGTCTACCCACGGAGGCGGCGGGCGAGGCTGCGCCCTCCCATGCGGATGTCGAGCGTCGCTACGAGACAGTGCTCGACATGACAGCGTTCGAAGCGTGGCTCGAGCGCATCGAGGTCGCTGAACTCACGGCACTGGACACCGAGACCACCAGCCTGGACTACATGCAGGCCGAGCTGGTGGGCCTGTCGCTGGCGGTGACGCCGCATGCCGCCTGCTACATCCCGCTCGACCACCGGTATCCGGGTGCGCCCGATCAGCTCGACCGCGAGACCGTGCTCGCGCGGCTGAAGCCCTGGCTGGAAAATGCCGAGGCTGCCAAAGTCGGTCACCACCTCAAGTATGACGCGCACGTCCTCGCCCACTACGACATCGAGCTCCGGGGCCAGCGCTATGACACCATGCTCGAGTCCTACGTGCTGAACAGCGTGGCGACCCGCCATGACATGGACTCGGTGGCCGGCCGCTACCTCGGTGTCCAGACGACCCGCTACGAGAGCATCGCCGGCAAGGGCGCGAAGCAGATCGGCTTCGAACAGGTGGCGCTGGAGCAGGCCGCGCCCTACGCCGCCGAGGACGCCGACATCACGCTGCAGCTGCATCTCGCGCTGTGGCCGAAACTCGAGGCCGAGGGCCGACTGGCCGACGTCTATCGAGACATCGAGCAGCCGTTGGTCCCGGTGCTCACGCGCATGGAACATTTCGGCGTGCGGGTGGATCGCAAGCGCCTGCAGCGCCAGAGCGGCGAGCTCGCCGAGAAGATGGCGGCTGTGGGTGAACAGGCGTGGGCGGCGGCCGGCGGTGAATTCAACCTCGGCAGCCCCAAGCAGCTCCAGGAGATCCTGTTCGAACGTCAGGGCCTGCCCGTGCTGCGCAAGACGCCCAAGGGCCAACCCTCCACGGCGGAGGACGTGCTTGCGGAACTGGCGGAGGACTACGAGCTGCCGCGACTGATTCTCGAGTACCGCAGCCTCGCCAAGCTGAAGTCCACCTATACCGACCGGCTGCCCGAGATGATCAACCCGCGCACCGGGCGCATCCACACGTCGTATCACCAGGCGGTGGCGGCTACCGGGCGGCTGTCGTCGTCGGACCCGAATCTGCAGAACATCCCGATACGCACACCGGAGGGCCGGCGCATCCGCCAGGCGTTCGTCGCCCCGGAAGGCCTGCGCCTGATCGCCGCCGACTACTCGCAGATCGAACTCAGGATCATGGCGCATCTGTCCGGGGACGAGGCCCTGCTGGAGGCGTTCGCCCTGGACCGCGACATCCACCAGGCCACGGCAGCCGAGGTATTCGGTGTCGAGCTCGAGGCGGTGACCGCTGAGCAACGGCGCTCGGCCAAGGCCATCAACTTCGGGCTGATCTACGGCATGTCCGCCTTCGGCCTGGGCCGACAGCTCGGCATCCCCCGGCACGAGGCGCAGCACTACGTCGACACCTACTTCGAGCGCTACCCGGGCGTGGCACGCTATATGGAAGACACGCGGCGCAAGGCCCGCGAGGACGGCTACGTGGAAACCGTGTTCGGCCGTCGGCTGCATCTACCCGAGATCAACGCGCGCGATGCCCAGCGGCGTCAGTACGCCGAGCGTTCAGCCATCAACGCGCCGATGCAGGGCACTGCCGCCGACATCATCAAGCGCGCCATGATCGAGGTCGATGTCTGGCTGCAGTCCGGTGCCACCCAGGCACGACTGATCATGCAGGTGCATGACGAACTGGTGCTCGAGGCGCCAGAGCACGAGGCCGATGAGCTTGCGCAGGCGCTGGCGGCGCGGATGGAGGCTGCCGCCGAGTTGCGCGTCCCGCTGCGGGTGGAGGCCCGGCACGGGGCCAACTGGGACGAGGCCCACTGAGGGCACCGTGCTGCCCCGCCGCAGGACGGCGAGGCAGCACCGGCGCGTCAGCTCAGAACCGCCAGGTCGCCGTCGCACCCACCTGGCGCAGGTTCGGCAGCGTTACCCCGAAATCACGAATGAAAAAGGGGTTGAAGCCGGCGAAGGGACTGCCGCCGAGCGGGGGCTGCCCGGGCGGCAGGCCCGGCTGGCCCGCATCGACGTACCGCAGCACGTCCACTGGCGTGCGGTCGTTGAAGGCGTTGTTGACGAACACCGTGAAGGTCCACTGATCCGCGTCCAGGCCCGCGCGGAAATTCCACAGGTTGCTGCTGCCCATTTTTGCCAGGTTGTGGACCTGGACATAACGTGAGCCCTCGATGCTGTAGTCCGCGCGGAAAAAGAACTCCGGATTGCCGGCAATCAGATTCACCGGGTTGCGGAACGTCGCCGAGAGCGTTCCCGAGTGCCGCGGCACGCGGGGCAGCTGGTTACCCGACACGTCCCCCGCCGCCAGATACGCCTCCAGACAGGGCCCGACGCAGGGCACGATCGGGGCCCCGGCCGGATAGTCGGTGAAGATCAGGTCGGCCTGGTCGAGGCTGAAGAACTCCTTGATCTCGCTGTCCATGACCGACCAGGTCGCACGCACGTCCCAGAACTCGTTCAGCACGTAGCGGAATTCGGCCTCGAAGCCCTTGACCTCGCTCTTGCCGAGGTTGCGGGTGTAGGAGGTGACGAACTGACCGCCACCCTCCTGGGCGGTGGCCTGGTTCTCGGTCAGCTGCTGATTGCTCCAGTCGATGTAATACGCCGAGAGATTGAACAGGCCACGACCCTCGGCGAAGGTCGACTTCAGGCCGATCTCCCAGGTGTCCGCTTCTTCTTCCTCGAAGCTGGACAACCCCTGCTCGCGCAGCAGCTGGCGCGCCTGCGGCGTCAGCCGCGCGCTCTCCACCCCGGAATTGAAACCGCCCGGCTTGTTGCCGCGGGCCCAGAGCGCATAGAGCGTGACGTCCGGATTCAGCAGGTAAGTGACCGTGAAGCGGGGCAGGAAACTGCTGAAGGTTTCGCTGAGATCGAACGGATTGCTGCAGCTCACGCTGAACACCGGCGCACCGGGAAACAGCGGGGTGTTGGTGCAGAACTCGCTGCCGGGCGTCGGCGTCGGTGCAGCCCGGTTGAAGTTGGAGACCCCGTTGGCGCTGACCTTGTCGCGGGCGTAACGGCCCTCGGCGGTCAGCGTCAGCTGCTCGTTGAGGTCGAATTCCACCATCGCGAACAGGGCCTGGTTCTCGACTTTCGCGCCGCCCTGCTGCGGCGTGAGTTCCGCCGGTGCGCCGGTGGCCACCGTCCCGGAGAGATCGCCGGAGAAGCGATCGCCGTCCTTTTCGTTGTAGTAATACAGGCCGGCCAGCCAACGCAGACGCTCGTCGCGCGGCGAAAGGATCTTCAGCTCCTGGCTGTAATCCCGGGCGCCTTTCTCGCGGCTGATGGTCTCGAATCCGCCGCCGGCGCCGCGGATCCCGGAGTAGTCCTGGTCGACGGCGCTGTACAGCGAAGTGTCGTTGTAGGCGGAGACGGCGCTCAGCTGATAGCCGTTAAGGTCCCAGTCGAGGCTGAGGCTGTAACGGAAGGCCTCGCGCGTCAGCCCGGCGTCGAAGCCCGCCTCGGCGAACCCGTCGGTGTTCAGCGCGAGCGGTGTCGGCGCGCCGAGGGTGCCACAGAAATACCCGCGCTGGCGCGTCGAGTAGATCGGCGTGCCGGTGAAGGGCGGGCCGGAGACGCCCACCTGGGTGGGCAGGAAGCAGTTGTTGTTGTCGCTGCCGAACAGCGTGATCGGGAAGTGCTCGTCGTCGTTGCGGGTCCAGTTGAAGCGCAGCATGGCCTCGAAAGACTCCGTGGGCAGCCAGTAGAGCGTGGCGCCTGCCGAGCGCGTTTCCTGGCCCCCGACATCCTTCCGACCGGTGACGGTGTTGCGGTAGTAGCCATCGCGCTCGAAGAAACGCGCATTGGCCTGGAACAGCAGCTGATCGCCGATCAGCGGGCCGCCAATGTTCGCGGCCGTTTCCAGCCAGCCATTGTCGCCCACGGTCCCGGTGACCCGGCCGCTGAGCTCGTCCCCCGGCCGGCGGGTGACATAGTTGATCGCGCCCGCGAAGGTCCGCCGACCATACAGTGCGGCCTGCGGCCCACGGATCACCTCGACGCGCTCGAGGTTGTCGAGGTCATAGCCACTGATCGAGCCCGACACGAAGATGCCATCGATGAAAAACGAGGCATTGGGCTCCCCCTGGATATTCGACTGGCCGCGAATGACCGGCCGGTCACCGGTGCGCCCGAACGCCGACCGGAACGAGAAACCGGGGGTTTGCTGGGCGAGGTCTTCCACCGACCGCAATCCGGCGTTTTCGATGTCCTGCGCTGTGAACGCGCTGATCGACAGCGGCACCTCCTGCAGCGACTCCTCGGTGCGACGGGCGGTGACGACGATCTCTTCCAGGCCACGGGCACCGGCCTGCTGGGCCTGGACCAGGCCAGGCAGGGCGGCGAGCGGCACGGCGACGGCGGCCGAGACGGCCAGCAGACGGCGGACCGACCTGCGGATGATGTTCGGTGTGACAGACATGTGACTCTCCCCTGTAATCGAGACGGCCCGGTGCGGTAAACCAACACCGGATGAGCGCAGAGCAATCTCCCCCTGAAGCTCAATGTAAACCTGATCGAGCAGGGCGACAAGGCTGAATTCAGTCGAAATAACATGAACTTCGGAAGGTACCTACGGCCTGCTGATCGACCGCGACCACCGCGGGTCAGGCGAAGGCGACCCCCGGCGCGATGCTGCTGCGCAACAGAGGCGCACCGAGCGGGAGGCGGCTCAGTCGGCCGGCAGGCGCCGGAGCTGGACCACCCAGTCGTCTTGCCCGAGTTCATCGTCATTGACCGCGGCGAAGCTCTTGTTGCGAGCCGCCGGCTCGGTCAGCACCGCGATGGTCAGCCGCGCCACATCCGCGCGGGAAATCGCCGCCCTGCGGTAGTCCTCGCGGCGACTCAGGCGGATGCCACTGCGCAAGGCAGGACCGTCCACCAGCCCCCCGGGGCCGATGATGGTGTAGTCCAGACCGCTGGCCCGCAGGTAGGCCTCACCCTTGGTCTTCCAGAACAGCACATAGCCGAGACGCGGATTGTCGCGATGGTCGCGGTGGGGGCCTGCGGCGGCGGAAGACACCAGCACGAAATGCCGCACGCCTGCCGCAGCCGCGGCGTCCACCAGGTTGCGGACCCCGCCATAGTCCACGAAACGCGGGCTGTTCTCGCCGCGCCACTCGCGTGCGCCAATGGCGCTGATCACGTATTCGGCCCCGACCATGGCGGCCACCACGGCCTCGGGATCGCGCACGTCGACTTCCAGCCAGTCGATTTCAAGACCGGTGCGCTCACGGGCGTGGAAGGCGTTGGTGGTCAGCGGACGGACGCGATAACCCTGGTCGAGCAGCTGCGAGACCACCTGCCGGCCGGTCTTGCCGGAGGCGCCCGCCACCAGCACCACCGGACCTGCCGCGATCACCGGCTCCGGGGGGTTGGTCGGGTCCGCGCCATGCGCCGTGACGAACGTCAGCGACATCACCAGGACGCCCAGCCACTGCCATCTGCGCATGCCACCCCCCCCTGTGTTCTCACCCGATCGCGAGCATTCCCGCCGCACGGGAACTCGGCCCGCCGGCAAAAGTCTCAACGCTTGAGTGCTACCCCTGCACTCGTGGTCCGCAACCCTCCCTTGTGCGGGCCCGCTGCCCAGCAACCCCACGCTGGGAATTGCGCCCCGGAGTGGCTCGGTGCGGCGACGTGCCGCTGGCCCCCGGGGCGGTTTTTTTTGCTGCGTCGACACTGCGGCATGCCCCGGGGGTTTGCAAGCCCGCGAATCAATGCCTCAGTCCGCCGGCCGCGGGGTGGCCAGCCTGGCCTCCGGCACCGGCATGAGGCTCTCCAGCGCCAGGCGAGCCTCCTCGACCCCGTGGCGTGTCAGCGCCGAGAACAGCTGCACGCCTCCAGCGCTCGAGCCAAACTCGCGGCGCACCTCGGCCAGGGTGCGTGCCCCCGCAGCGCGGCTGAGCTTGTCAGCCTTGGTCAGCAGGATATGGACCGGGCAGCTCGCGCCCGCCGCCCAGGCCAGCATCTGGCGATCGTAATCCATGAGGCCACGACGGCTGTCGACCACCAGAACAAGGCCGGTCAGGGCGCGACGTCCGCTGAAATAGGCCTCCATCAGCGTGCGCCAGTGGCGCTGCATGGCCTCCGGCACCCTGGCGAAGCCGTAACCGGGGAGATCGACCACCCTGCGCCCTCCTGGCACGGCGTCATCGAGGGCAAAAAAATTCACCAGCTGGGTTCTCCCCGGGGTCCGGCTGACGCGCGCGAACTGGCGTCGGCCGACCATGGCGTTGAGCGCACTGGACTTGCCAGCGTTCGACCGCCCGGCGAATGCGACTTCCATGCCCTCGTCGGGCACAAACTGGCCCGGGCTATGGGCGCTCGTCAGAAAGCATGCGGCGGGATAGGCTGACATGACTCCACTTCTCAGGGTTGGCGGGGAGATTTGCCCCCGGCGATAATGTACAATCCGCGGCCAATCTGCACGAATGGACGCTACAGTGGCAGTGGTGCTGTCCGGCACCTGCCCAGGGATTTTGGGAGCACTCCGGGATGTTCGACAAATTCTTTCGCATCGGCGGCCAGGGTGGCCGCGGGATTGGCCGCGCACTGATCGCGTGTGCCGTGATCGGTCTGACAGCGACGGGCGTCGCACGTGCCGAAGGGGATCCTGATGCCGGCCAGGCTAAATCGCTGGTCTGCGCGGCCTGCCACGGGGCCGACGGCAACAGCGTCAATCCCGAGTGGCCGTCGCTGGCCGGCCAGCATGCCAATTACAGCGTGCGTCAGCTCAGGGCGTATCAGACCGGACTCCGGAACAACGTGCTCATGCTGGGTCAGGTGGCCGGTCTCAGTGAACAGGACATGAAGGATCTCTCCGCCTTCTACGAAGCCCAGACGAAAAACCCGCTGTCGGCCGGCGCCGGCGACCTCGAACTCGGTGAGCGCATCTATCGCGGCGGCAACGCCGAGACCGGCGTCTCCGCCTGTATTGCCTGCCACGGCCCGCGCGGTCTCGGCAATCCGCTGGAAGACTATCCTCGTGTGGGGGGCCAGCACGCGCGCTACCTCGCCGACACCCTGCGGGATTACCGCTCCGGTGAGCGCCAGTCCGACGAGGATATGGCACAGATGATGCGCAGCATTGCCCGACGGATGACCGACGAGGAGATCGACGCCGTCGCCGCTTTCATGCAGGGGCTGCAGTAACGCTCCAGGGCACGGCGGTACCGTCGGTCGCCAGGCGCTCACGGAACTCCGGCAGTCGTTTGCGGCACTAAACCACACGCATCAACAGACAGGCAGGAACGCCATGAGAATGATCATCATCGCCGGCGCTTGGCTTGCACTCGCCGCCTGCAGCCAGGACGCCCCTCCCGCTCAGGTGGACCAGCCCGCGCCGGAGGCCGGCGAGGACATGCTGTACGCCACCACGCCTGTGGAGCCCATGGCCCGCGGCGACGTGCAGGTGATCGAGCAGGCGCCCGAGGACATGGAAGGCACGGCCACCGGCACGCTGGTGACCGAAGAGGCCATCGACGAGCCGGCGCCCGCCAGCGCCAGCGCGCCGGGGGTGCTGCAGCTCGCGCAGGCGAGCACAGCGCCGAGTAACGGCCGTTTCCGCGAAGGCCGACACTTCCAGCGGCTGTCGCCGTCGCAGCCGACCTCCAGCGGGCCGGACACCATCGAGGTGGCGGAGGTATTCTGGTACGGCTGCCCGCACTGCTACGAGTTCGAACCTTTCGTCCGCAACTGGAAGCAGAATGCGCCCGAGGGCGTGACTGTGGTCGGTATCCCGGCCACCTGGAACCCCCTGCTGCTGCTGCACGCGCGCGCCTACTACACGGCAGAACACCTTGGCGTGCTGGACGAGCTGCACATGGCCATCTTCCGGGAGTACCACGAGCGGCGTAACCCGCTCGACAGCGAAGGCCGGATCCGGGAGTTCTTCGGATCTCAGGGTGTGAGCGGCGAGGACTTCGATCGTGCCTGGAATTCCTTCAATGTCCAGAGCCGCCTCCAGCGGGCCGAGCAGATGGCTCGGCGCTACCGGGTCACCGGCGTGCCGATGATTGTGGTCAACGGCAAGTACACCGTTGACGGCCGCTCGGCCGGCGGCCTGCGCCAGATGCTGGACGTCGCCGAAGAGCTCGTAGAGCGCGAGAAAGCCGCGCGCTGAGCGCGTCCACACGGGTCCACACGGGTCCACACGGGGGCGACCCCTCGCCCCCGTGTGACCGGCGTCACGACTCCCGCATCTGGCATGTTAGCCAGGTCTCATTCCGCAGTTTTTTTCGTTGTCTGCTTATTGAAAAGCGGATTTCCGCAGCCCAAGATGAACTCGCCTCGGGACGACATAAGCCCCGAAGCAGGAGCCGCCGGGGTTTATCCCACCGGAGGTCTGGGGTCAGTCGGAGAAGGGCAATGAGCGACTTCAAGCATTACGACGAAGAAGGCGACGAGAACGATTTTCTGCACGACGAAGACTTCGACGCCGAAGATTTTCTGGACGCCATGGCCGATACAGCGCCATTGCGTCGGCGACCTGCACGCTCGCGTGCGGGCCGTTCAGCACTGGAAATGATTGAACGGCGAAACGAGGAACGCTGGCTGCGTGCGCAGCTGAGCGACCTGGACGACGACGAGCTCTTTCACTAGTCCTGTGGGCGTGCCGGAGCGTCCGGCACGCCCGCAGACAGCGTTGACCAGATCCGCCGAGGGCGGGTTTTTTTTGCCGGCTCAGGCGTGGGCGACGTCGTGATCGGTGGGAGAGTGATAGTAGTCGCTGCTCCGCGCAAACTCCTGCAACAGGCGACGCAGCTCCGCAAGCCGCAGATCAGCCGTACTGATCGGCCCACACTCCTCGCACTGGCGGTCTTCACAGGGCTGATGGGCATACAGCCACCAGTGCACGGCGCCCGCGAGTAGACCGTCGGCGATATCCCTCAGGTCGGCCTCCGGACTGAGGTCCGCCAGCCGGTTACCCAGTTCGACGAGTTCCCGGGCGGTATCTTCATGGGTGTCGAGATGCTGTTCCATCGCAGCCTGTCCTGCCGTCTGCCGAATCGGACTGACTATGATACCGCCGCCTAGCGGGCGCTGTCGTGCCACCGGGCCAGCAGCCGGCGCTCCAGCCATGAGAGGACTGCGAACACGCCGACCCCGATGGCGGCGAGCAGCAACAGCGCAGCGAACATGCGCGGGGTCTGCAGACGATTTCCGGCCTCGATGATCCGCCAGGCAAGCCCGGGCGAGGTGCCCGACCCGGCGACGAACTCGGCGACCACCACGCCCACCAGCGACAGCCCGGCAGAGACCTTCATCGCGGACAGCAGATAGGGCAGCGCGGCCGGCAGCCGAAGGCGCCACACTTCCTGCCAGCGGCTGCCCCCGTAAAGCCGGAAAAGCGCCCGTAACCCGGGATCGACCGCGCGCAGTCCGAGCGTCATGTTCGAAAGAACAGGAAAAAAGGCCACAATCCAGGCCAGCAGCACCACCGCGGTGCTGGCATTGTCGACGCCGACCCAGATGAGCACCAACGGTGCGATTGCGACCACCGGAGTCACCTGCAACACCACGGCATAGGGATAGAGCGCGGCCTCGATCAGGCGGCTGCCGGTAAACATCACCGCAATCAGCACACCGCCGGCGACCGCGGCGAGAAACGCCATCAAGGTCAGACGCAGGGTGTATCCGGCGGAGGACAGCAACAGCGGTGCGGACTCGACACCGGCCACCAGAATCCGGCTGGGCGCCGGTAGGACGAAGACCGGCACGGCCGCGATACGCACCCCCACTTCCCAGGCCAGCAGCGCCACAACACCCAGCCCCAGCGGGGCCAGCCAGCGCAACCCGCTCGCCGGGATCAGCTTGCCGTTCAAGGCCAGTCGCTCATGGCGACGCGACTTCTGCACCCTGACGCAGTTGCGCGGCCAACTCGCCGCGCAGCGCCGCGAAGGCCGCATCTGCGCGCCAGGCATCCCCGCGGGGATAGCCCGCAGGCACCGGCACATCGGCGATGATGCGACCTGGCCGAGGCGCCATCACCAGCACCCGCGTGGCCAGGAACACCGCCTCGTAGAGGCTGTGGGTGACGAACGCGCAGGTGATGCCGAGATCTCGCCACAGGGCCAGCAGCTGTTCGTTCATCCGCTCACGGGTCAACTCGTCCAGCGCGGCGAACGGCTCATCCATGAGCAGCAGGCGGGGCCGGGTGACCAGCGCCCGTGCGATCGCCACTCGCATCCGCATGCCGCCCGAAAGCTCGGCCGGCAGGCTGCTCTCGAACCCCGCCAGACCGACCTGCTGGACCGCCTCGGCGATTCGATCGGCGATGTCACGGGCAGGACGGCCCATCAGTCGTAACGGCAGGGCGATATTCTCGGCAACGCTGGCCCAGGGCATCAGGGTCGGGTCCTGAAACACCATCCCAAGCTCCCCGGGCGACCGGACCACCGAACTCACCCGACCCGCGGCCGGTGTGGTCAGTCCGGCGAGCAGTGACAGCAGCGTGCTCTTGCCGCAACCCGATGGCCCCACCAGGGCAACGAATTCGCCGGGATGCAGCGTGAGTGACACCCGCTCCAGCGCCACGACACCCCCAGGGTACTGATGGGTGACCTCATGCAGCGCGAGCACCGGGACGACGGGGGTCACCAGGACTCAGTCCTCGCGATCCGGGCCAGCGACGAACGCCAGCGTATAGGCACCCCGGGGATCGAGCTGATCGCTGTAGATGCCCTCCGCGGCCATGGTGGCGTGGAACGCCCGCCAGCGGGCATGGCTCATGGTTCCGATTCCCCAGCGCTCGGCGTCACCCGAGTCCACCAGCCCGAACGTCCGCATCTGCGCAATGGCGTGGGTCAGGAGTTCGGGCGTCATCTCGGGATTGTCCTGCAGGATGAGCGCGTTGCCCGGCGCGGGATCGCCCCGCAGGTACTCCGCCCAGCCGCGTGCCGTGGCCTCCACAAACGCCTGCACCACCTCCGGGCGCCCGTCGATCAGCCGCTGGTGCGCCAGCACCATGGCGGCATAACCCGGATAACCCTCGTCGGCGAGCAGGAAGACCTGCGGGGGCTCACCCAGCGCCTGGGCGATGGCGAAGGGCTCCGACGTCACGTAGCCCTGCTGAATGGCCCCGGGATCGACCAGGAAAGGCGCGAGGTTGAACGTGTAGCGACGGATCTGGCTGTCTTCGAAACCGAAGCGCGCCTGCAGCCAGACCCAGAAGGCACCGATGGCCGCATCGGACAGCATGATCGGCAGTCCCTGCATATCCTGCAGGCTGCGCACGTCATCGCGCGGATGGGTGATGATGACCTGCGGATCTTTCTGGAAGACGGCCATCACGGCGCGCACCGGAGCGCCTTCGGCGGCGAGATTCATGCTGATGAACGCGTTCGAGCCAAGGCCCAGATCGACCGCTCCCGTGGCAATAAGCTGGGCGACATTGACCGCCGGACCTCCCTGGCGCAGTTGCACGTCGAGTCCGGCCTCCCGGTAGAATCCGCGCGCCAGCGCCTGGTAGAACCCGCCATGCTCGGCCTGGGCTCGCCAGTCGGTCGCAAAGCTGATGCTGACCAAGGTCTCCTCGTCCCCGTCCGGGGGCTCCCCCGAACAGCCGGCCAACCAGACCAGCGCAAACAGCGCCAGCGCCCTGGGGTTTCTGATTACACTGCTGATCACCCATCAACACTCCGGCCCGCGGGACAGCGTGCAACTCTAACGCCGTCCCTGGCGCCCGTCACGCCGCTCGTCGGGCGCGACGTCGCAGGGCCGCGAGATCGCCTAGAGGAATCGCCGATGACCGACAGGTTCACCGTCTCGCTGGAACCCGCCCTCGCCGCCGAGTTCTCGGCGTTTCTCACCCGCAAGGGCTATGACAACCGCTCGGAAGCCGTTCGTGACCTCATCCGCGAGGCGCTGACGCGGGAGCGGCTGGAACAGGCGCCGCAGGGCGGTTGCGTCGGCATACTCAGCTACCTCTACGACCACCATGAGCGCGAGCTCTCCAAACGCCTGACCGAAGTCCAGCACGATCACCACACCCTGAGTGTCACGACACTGCACATGCATCTGGACCACGACACCTGCGTGGAGACCGCCCTGCTGCGTGGTCGGGCCCGCGATGTACTGGCATTTGGCGAAACCGTCATGTCGCGACCGGGCATCCAGCACGGGCGACTGCATCGCATCCCCCTGCCCGACCGCGACACCCCGCCAGGCCACCGCCGCAAGTGACTGGCCCGCTGGGGCGGTGGCTGTTGACAGCGGTTGGCCCAGCGTATGAATTATGGAAAAATTTTCATATGAACGAGGAGTCCCCCATGCCGAAACAGGCCTCAGCCCCACCGCCACCCGCGGCAGTGCGTCACCACCGACCGCGACACGGTGGCATCGTGGCCGGCCTGATACTGGCCACCATCCCGGCTGCCGAAGCCCATTTCTCATGGCTTGAGCTGGTCGACACGGAGGCCGGCCAGGTGCAGGTCGAAGTGGTCTTCGGCCATCACCCTCCAGGCGATCGGCGCCTGCCCCCGGATCGCGTGGTGGGGGTCGACGTGATCGCGCCCGATGGCAACCGCCGCGCAGCCGTGGCGGACAACACGGGCTGGCATGGCGAACTCGGCGAGGGTGGCAGTCACGTGGTGGTCGCCCGCCAGCATCCCAGCTTCTGGAGCCGGACTGTCGAAGGGGGCCGGAATGGCTCACGGCGGGAATATCCCGATGCGCTGAGCTGCCGGGTCTCGGACAACACGATGAAAACCATCGTGGCAGCCCGGGTCGACGGCGACCCGGCACCCGCAGTCACACGGCCCGTGGGGCACCCGCTGGACATCATGCCGGAGACGGATCCGACCAGGCTCTCGGCGGGCGACAGCCTCACGCTCCGCGTCCTGCTCCACGGCCAGCCCTGGCAGGGAACACTGCGCGCCACCTGGGCCGGCTATCCGTCGGCGCATGATGATGATTACCCCGTCCACCTCGACACGGGCCCGGACGGACGCGCGGTGCTGGAGCTCTCGCGCGGCGGCACCTGGCTGGTGCACGCCAACGCGCAGGCGGATCATCCAGACCCCGAGGTCTGTGACCGCCAGGCGTGGAACGCCGCCTTAAGCTTCACCCTGCGCTGAGGCCGGTGTTGGCGTGCGCACATCGAGACGGCGTGCTGGTGGCGGGCAGCATGCTCGCGAGTTTGTGGCTATGGGGAGCGACGCCCCAGGCGCACGCTCACGCCCTGTTGCATGAGGTCAATGAAGGCCGTGCGATCACGCTGCGGCTGTACTTTCCCGATGACGATCGCCCGCTGTTCGAGCCTTACCAGGTATTCGCGCCGGACAGTGAACGGCCCTTCCAGACGGGCAGGGTCAACGCACTGGGTGAGCTGACCTTCAGGCCTGACCGACCGGGCGAGTGGCGGGTACAGGTGACCACCGCGGACGGGCACGGTGCACGCGTAGTGGTCGAGGTCGATGCTGACCTGACCCTCGACGCGACCACGGCACCCGCGTCCGGCTGGACGATGGGCGTCGTCACCGGGCTGGGCTGGCTGCTGGGCGTTTTCGGTATCCTCGCCCTGTGGCGGCTGCACCGCTCGACACGGGCGAGCTGAAGCGGAGCCCCTGCCTTGCACATTCCCGACGGCCTGCTGTCACCCCAGACGTTTCTCCCGGCCTTCGCGCTGGCGGTGCCGGCGTGGTGGTGGGCGATCCGGCGCGCGCGCCGGCAGCTGGATGACAGCCTGTTGCCGCGCCTGGCCGTATTCACCGCAGTGGCTTTCGTACTGTCCACCCTGATGCTGCCGTTGCCTGGCGGCACGTCGGGGCACGCACTTGGCGTCGCCCTGCTGGCGCTGTGCTTTGGCGTCCCGCTGGCGTTTCTCGCCTACACGCTGGTGCTGGTGCTCCAGGCGCTGGCGCTCGGCGCCGGCGGCCTGACGGCCCTGCCGGTCAATGCGTTGTGCATGGGGCTGGTCGGTGCGCTGGTGGCGACCGGCGCCTATCGACTGTTCGCCGGACTGCATGCGCCTGGCGCCGTCGTGCTGGCCACCTGGCTGTCGGTGATGGTGTCAGCCACCCTGGTGGCCCTGGTGCTTGGCATGCAACCGCTGATCGCCCAGGATGCCACAGGCGGGCCGCTGTTCTTTCCTTTCGGCCCGGCCGTGACCCTGCCGGCCATCCTGCTCCCCCACGCAGTACTGGCGGTGGGCGAAGCGGCCCTGACCCTGCTGGTCTGGCGCCATGCGCGGCGCCGACACTGGTTCACCCACCCCGCATGAGCGCGCAGCGACCGCGCCTTGCACTGCTCGCGTGGGCGTCGGCGGTCGTGGCGAGCACCCTGATCCATGACCCCGCGATGCTGACTGCCGCCGTAGTGGGCGCCCTGTTCGTCTCCGGAACCGGACGGCTGGGCCTGATCCGCCGCGCCACGGGCGCCGTGGCGGCCGTCCTGCTGCTGATCAGCGCAGGCTACGTCGCGATGAGCATGCTCACCGCGACTTTCGCGGTCGATGTCCTGCTGCGGTTCAACCTGCGGGTGCTGTTGATCGCCGTGCTCACCGCGTGGATGCTGCGCGAGGTGCCGCTGCTCCTCGCGCTGTCAGGGTGGCCCACGGCCCAGCGCTGGCTGCTCATCGTCCAGGCCCAGATCACCCTGTTTCGACGTCTCGCCCAGGACTACCGGCTGGCCCGCCGCAGCCGCAGCACGGTGGCTCCGACCCTGCGCCAGCGCTATCTCGGTGCGAGCAGCCTGACGCTGGCGGCCCTGGACAAGGCGGTGCATAACGCCGAGACCGTTACGCAGGCGCTGCGGGCGCGCGGAGCACTCGATGAATGAACCCCGTGCCCGCGCTGACAGCGCCGCCGCCCTGATCGCACTGGAGGACGTGCATCTCGTCCAGCCGGACGGACGGGTTGCGCTGGCTGGCATCAATCTGAATATCCGGCGGGGCGAGCGTGTCGTGCTGCTCGGCGCTAACGGCAGCGGCAAGAGTACGCTGCTGAAGCTGCTGGACGCCCTGGTTTTCCCCACACACGGCCGCTACCTCTTCGAAGGCCGGGCCATGGCGCACGCGGGCGCCGACAGGGCCCGCTCGGTCCGCAGCTTCCGACAACGGGTCGTGCTGATGTTTCAGCAGCCCGAAGCCATGCTGTTCAATCCGAGCGTCGGCGAAGAGATCGCCTACGGGTTACGTCACCTGCCCATCGACGAGCGGCGGGCGCGCGTCACCCACTGGGCTTCGCAGCTGGGGCTCAGCGCCCGGCTCGATACCCCACCGTCGGAGCTCTCGGGGGGTGAAAAGCAACGGCTGTGCCTGGCCTGCCTGCTGGCTGTGGAGCCCGAAGTGCTGCTGCTTGACGAACCGACGGCCAATCTGGATCCGCGCACGGTCGGCTGGCTGCTCGACTGGCTGTCGACGCGCGAGATCACCAGCGTGGTGGCGACCCATCAACTGGCGATGGCTGGCGAACTCGGCGAGCGGCTGGTCGTGCTTGGCGAGGATCACACAGTCGTCTTCGACGGGCCGATCGACCAGGGCCTGGACGATCTCAAGCTACTGACAGACCAGGGACTGGCGCATGTCCATCGGCACCGCCATGGCAAGCGGGTGCATCGCCACCCGCATGGACATGGCGACTGACCGACCCGCTCAGGGGTTGCGGCCGCGCCGGCCGGTGTCGACGTCGGCCACGCGCCCGTCGACGACGGTGACGATGCGGTAGAACCGCGCCGGGCCGAAATCATAGATCCACTCTTCTTCGAGGACGACACTCGCGGTCGCGAGCGGGTAGCGCGTGCGCGGGCCGCGCTGACGCAACCGCTGTGCCTGATCAGCAGGCTCACCGCAGCGCGCGAGCAGTTCGAACACCGTCATGCCGCGTCGCAGATCCTCAGGGCGGCACGACCCCGGCGCTGCCGGCGTAAAGCCATAGCCGGCACTCTCGATCGCCATGACGCGATCGCTGCGCAGACGGACCTCGCGGATCAGCCGATGCGGACCGAAATTGTAGTACCAGACCTCTTCGTAGGGCAGCACCGGCACCGCACCGAGCAGCTCGAGGCGCACAGGGACCCTGAGATCCGGCTCACCGCAGGCGGCGATGAGATCGAATCGGCGATCGCCAACACTGACCAGGCGCCCGTCGCAGCGAAGACTCTGTGCCTGAGCCGGGCCCGTCAGCGACACCATGGCCAGCAGGCCGGCAAAGACGAGGAGCGCGAAGACACGCACGGGGTGCTCCAGCAGCGGGTCGGTCTGCCAGTCTAGGCAATGGCGCACGGAACTGCACGTCAGCGCGATCTAGACTGTAACGCCCAATGGCCACACCAGGACCGCCGTCTTGCAGGACACCTACAGCCCCGCCCGCCCGGCGGCCGCCAGCACCCCCCGGCAACTCGAGCGCATCGTGCCCGCGCGCGACCCCGCATCCCTGAACACCATCCGCGCCCGCCTGCGACGTATCGGCCCGATTTCGCTGGGCGAGGCGCTGCTCGCTCTGGCACTGGTCAAGCCGGCCGAGCTGGCAGCCGCGGCGACCCGCAAGGCCGACCAGCCCCAGCGACCGGTGGGCGCCATTCTTCACGAACTCGGCCATGTTGACGAAGAGGGCATCCGCGCGGGCCTGGCCCTGCAACTCGGCATCCCGCCCGTCGACCTGGCACACTGGCCGCTGGAACCGTCGTTGCTGGCCAGCGTACCGGCCTCACTGGCCCGCAGTCATGGCGTCGTGCCACTGTACAAGCAGGACGGCACACTCTACGTGGCAATGAGCAATGTGCTCGACCGAGACGCCCTGGAGGCGTTACGGTTCCGCTCCTCCTGCGGCGTGGAGCCGGTCTATGCGCCCCGGACCGACATCGACAGGGCCCTCGGTGACCACTACTTCGCCGAGGCGGTGGTGCCGCTCAGCGAGGAGGAATTGCGCGCCGCAGAATGCGCGCAGACCGACGCCCTGGCGGATACCCGCGAGGAGCCCGCCGCCATCACCGACAACGTGGTGGTCCGCCTGGCCAACCAGATCATCGCCGAGGCCTATCGGGCGCGCGCCTCGGATATCCACATCGAGCCTTCGCCGGGCCGCGGACCGACGCTCGTGCGCTTTCGCGTCGACGGGCGACTTTACCTGCGCCACAGCATCCCGTGGTCCTATCGCGATGCGTTGGTCTCCAGGTTCAAGGTGATGGCTGGCATGGATATCGCGGATCACCGACTGCCGCAGGATGGCAAGATCCGTTTCCGGCGCGCCGGTGCGACGCCGATAGAACTGCGCATCGTCACAATGCCGACTGCCGGGGGGGTGGAGGATGTCGTGATGCGCATCCTCGCCTCGTCGACCGCGCTGCCGCTGGTCGCGCTCGGACTGCAGGACGACGATCACGCGAAACTGCGTGACATCATCGAGAAACCCTACGGCATCCTCCTCGTCTGTGGGCCTACCGGCTCCGGCAAAACCACCACCTTGCATGCGGTTGTGCGCCATCTGAATGACGGCGCACGCAAGATCTGGACGGCGGAAAACCCCATCGAAATCACCCAACCGGGGCTGCGACAGGTGGAAATCAAGTCGCGGGCGGGGCTGACCTTCGCGGCCGCGCTGCGCGCCTTCCTGCGAGCCGACCCGGACGTCATCATGGTCGGTGAAATCCGTGATCCGGAAACCGCCAAGACCGCCCTGGAAGCCTCGCTCACGGGTCATCTCGTGCTCTCCACGCTGCATACCAACACGGCCCCTGAAAGCATCGTGCGACTGCTCGAAATGGGCATGAACCCCTTCAATTTCGCCGATTCCCTGCTGGGTATCCTGGCCCAGCGACTGGTTCGCTGCCTGTGTCGAACCTGTCGGGAACCCCGGCCAGCTGATCCAGCGCTGCTGGATCAGCTGGCGCGGGAGTATCTCAACGACCACCAGGCGCCGCAGGCCCGCGTGGACGCCCTGATCGCTCGGTGGCGCGAGAGCTTCGGCACGGACGGCCAGATTACCTTGCAGCAGGCCAGGGGTTGCGAAGCGTGCCGAGGCACGGGCTACCGGGGGCGGCTCGGGCTCTTCGAGCTGATGCCCGGCAGCGATGATATTCGCCATGCCATTATCCGCGGCGCCGGCGCCGCCGAGCTCTTTCAGCTGGCCCAGGCGGAGGGCATGCGGACCCTGAAACAGGACGGCATCCTCAAGATACTGGCCGGACAGACCGATCTTGCCCAGGTGCTGGCGGTCAGCCAGCGCTAGCACCACCGCACCAGCCCCCGGAGAACAGCCGTGAGAGACCAGCCCATCAGCCGAATCATGACGCCCGACCCGGTCACCGTGACGCCGACAGAGACTGCCGCTCAGGCCTTTGCCGCGATGCGCACCGCCCGCTGCCATCACCTGCCAGTAGTCGAAGCTGGCGTGCTCGTGGGCATGCTTGGCAGCGCTGACCTCGTCAAGGCGCTCATCTCTCCATTGGAACCTGATCACCCGCGGAGTGGTCAGGCGCTGCTCGAGACCCGACGGGTGGCAGCCATCATGGCGAGAAGGCTGATCACGCTGCCGCAGCAGGCTACGCTGCTCGACGCCGTCAAGGCCCTGGCGCGCGGCGATATCCACGCCCTGCCGGTAGTTGCCCCGGGCAACATGCTCGTTGGGATCGTCACCTCGACCGATCTGGTCGAGGCGCTGCGCGACACGCTGGTGTACCCCGTCGCGCGGGACACCGGCGATGACGCGGAAACAGCTGCCCACTCCAGCGCCGTGCCCTCGGCGGCAGCGAGTACCGCACTGCGCGAACTTTACCGCGCTGTCGGGCACTATCTCCATTCAGGGCGGGGCGATCTTGAGCATACTCGTCTCCTGCAGGCCTGGAGTCACGTCCGCGAGCATCAGCAGAGCCCAGACCTGCCGCGCTGAATCCAGATCACGCCCTCGGCCGTATACTTGTCGTCCGCGCGACGCCCGGTGGGGGCAGGCGCGATATCGGGGGCACCATGTTTGACGGGAAACCGCCGCGGCCGCAGCGCCGTGCGGCAACAGGATGAAAGTTGCGGTCGTCGGCACAGGGATTTCCGGCCTCGCAGCAGCGCGCCAGCTCGCCGAGCGGGGCTGCGAACTGGTGGTCTTCGAGGCGCAGTCGCGACTTGGCGGACACACACATACGCATTCGGTGGACATCGACGGGCGGGAGTACCGGGTAGATACCGGGTTCATCGTCTTCAACAACCGCACCTACCCCGAGTTCCATACGCTGTTGCGGACCCTTCAGGTCGAGAGTCGCGACGCGCCCATGAGCTTCAGTGTCCGCTGCGAGGACACGGGCCTCGAGTACGCCGGCACCAGCCTGGACAGCCTGTTCGCCCAGCGGCGCAATCTGCTGTCGCCGCGGTTTCTCGGTATGCTTGGCGACATCCTGCGCTTCAACCGCATCGCGCCCCGTGACCTGGCGGCAGGCCACGCCGAGGGTGGACTCGGCGATTACCTGGCCCACCGGGGTTTCGGCGAGCGCTTCATCCGCCACTACATCGTGCCAATGGGTGCCGCGATCTGGTCCACTGACCCGGCGCGTATGCTGGCGTTTCCCGCCGCCTTCTTCATCCGGTTCTTCATGAACCACGGCCTGCTCACGCTGGATGATCGTCCGCAGTGGCAGGTCGTCTCGGGCGGCTCCAGCAGCTATATCGAGCCACTGGCACGACCCTTCGCCGACAACATTCGGCGGAGGTGTCCGGTACGGCGGGTGCGACGCCTGGGCGACGCCGTCGAAATCCACAGCGATGACTCCGGCTGGGAGCGCTTCGACGCGGTGTTTCTCGCGTGCCACGCGGATGAGGCCCTGGCGATACTCGATGAGCCGACAGCCCTGGAACACGAGGTTCTCGGTGCGCTCCCCTACCAGCGCAATGAAGCCATCCTGCACACCGACAGCCGCGTCATGCCGCGGCGGTCACGCGCCTGGGCGGCCTGGAACTATCATGTCATCGGCGCGGGCCAGCCGGTGTGTCTGAGCTACAACATGAATATCCTGCAGGGGATCGAGGCACCGGTAGAGTTCTGTGTCACGCTCAACAATGCCGAGGCCATGGCGGCGGAGTCGGTGATTGCACGCATGGACTATGCTCATCCGGTCTTCACCCCGGCCAGCGTCAGCGCACAGGCGCGGCATGGCGAGCTGCACGCTGGAGGCCGGGTATTTTTCTGCGGTGCCTACTGGGGTTACGGTTTTCATGAGGACGGACTGCGCAGCGCACAGCGCGCGGTCGGCGACTTCGAGCGCCGCTTCGGCTATGCACAGCGCGATCTACAGCGGTCGGCTTGAACACCGGCGACACCTGCCGGTAGCGCATGCCTTTCGCCACCGGCTGTTCATGCTCTATCTCGACCTGGCTGAGCTCGATGAGGTGTTCCGGGGCCGCTGGCTGTGGTCGACGCGCCGCCCGGCGCTCGCCTGGCTGCGTCGTGCCGATCATCTCGGCGATCCGGCCCGCCCACTGGCCGAATGCGTCCGTGACCTCGTCGAAACACGGCGAGGTCACCGACCCACCGGGCCTGTCCGCCTGCTGACCCATCTGCGATATTTCGGCCACGGCTTCAACCCGGTGAGTTTCTATTACTGTTTCGACGATAGCGATTCCCGGATCGACGCCATGGTCCTCGAGGTCACCAACACCCCCTGGCATGAGCGGCACTGCTACGTGCTGGTCAATCCTGCAGCCCATGCAGCCATCGCGCATTACCGCTTTGGCAAGGATTTCCATGTATCGCCCTTCCTGCCCATGGACATGGCCTATGACTGGCGGTTCCCCTTGCCGGGCGACAGGCTCAAGGCGGGCATGCAGGCCAGCCGCGACGGACAGCGGGTCTTCGATGCCAGCCTGGTCCTGACGCGCGAAGAGATCACCGGCCCACGGCTGGCCGCCACGCTCGCCCGTCAGCCGGCCATGACCCTCAAGGTCGTTGCGCTGATCCACTACCAGGCGCTTCGCCTGTGGTTGAAGGGCGTCCCGGTGCACACCCATCCCGCTAAACGATCTGCTGAAGGAGGTCAGCGCTGATGAATGACGATATTCTCGAGGGCAGGATTCAACCAGTGGCGAGACGGCGGGGCCGCTGGCTGGCGCGCCGCGCCCGCGCCGGTGTGCTGGCACTGCTCGCCGAGCTGCGCGAAGGCCGACTGCACCTGCGGGAGGCGGGAGGTGAGCAGGTCTTCGGCGACCCGGAGGCCGAGCCCGGACTTGTCGCACGGGTGGACATCCACGATCCGCGCTGTTTCAGCGATATCGCCCTGGGCGGCACGGTCGGCGTGGCCGAAGCCTACATGGCCGGCGACTTCGACTGCGACGATCCCACGGCACTGGTGCGGCTGTTCGTGCGCAACCGCGAGGTCATGGAGCGCATGGAAGGCGGCGCGGCGCGCCTGATCATGCCGCTGCTTCGCCTCGCCCATTACTTCAATCGCAACACCCACCGCGGCAGCCGCCGCAACATTGCCGCGCACTACGATCTTGGCAACCCTTTCTTCCGACTGTTTCTTGATCCCACCATGATGTATTCGAGCGCGATCTATCCGCGCGAGGACGCGTCGCTCGAAGAAGCGGCGGTCTACAAGCTCGATGAGATCTGCCGCAAACTGGACTTGGGGCCAGCAGACCACCTGCTCGAAATCGGCACGGGCTGGGGCGGACTGGCCGTGCATGCTGCCGAGCACTATGGCTGCCGGGTCACCACCACCACCCTCTCAGCCGAACAGTACACACTCGCCCGGGAGCGGGTGGCGGCGGCGGGCCTCGAAGATCGTGTCGAGGTACTGCAACGCGACTACCGGGATCTCCACGGCCAGTATGACAAGCTGGTGTCGGTGGAAATGTTCGAGGCGGTCGGCTATCGGTTTTTCGATACCTTTTTCCGCCAGTGCGCCACGCTGCTCAAGCCGGCCGGTCAGATGCTGCTGCAGACCATCACCATCGCCGATCAGCAGTTCGACCAGGCACGCCGCAGCGTCGATTTCATTCAGCGGTACATCTTTCCGGGGGGGTGCCTGCCTTCGGTCGCGGCCATCGCCGGCGCCGTATCGCGCGCCAGCGACTTGCGAATCGTCGGTCTCGATGACATCGGACCGCACTACGCCCGCACGCTACGAGACTGGCGTGAACGCTTTCATGCGAACCTGCTGGAGGTTCGACGCCTGGGGTATCCGGAGCCCTTCGTCCGCATGTGGGACTGGTACCTGTGTTACTGCGAAGGCGGCTTCCTCGAGCGCGCCATTGGCGACGTCCAGTTGGTCCTGGCCAAGCCGCGCAACCAGCGTCCGTTACCGGTATAAGACGAGCCGGCCTCAGGAGCTGCAGCTGAGCATCGAACAGCCGGCGCGGTGACGTGCCCATTCAGGCCGGCGGGTGGCGAAAGCCTCGCGACCCGGCTGGTCCTGATACGGACGGCGCAGCACCTCCATGAGCTCGCCGACCATGGCGTAGTCGCCCTGCTCGGCCTGGTCGATGGCCTGCTGGGCGAGCCAGTTGCGCAGCACGTAACGGGGGTTCGCCGCGCCCATCGATTCGCGCCGTGCGGTCTCGGGCAGGGCCTCTTCGCGGATGCGCGCTGCGTAGTCGTGCAACCATGCCTGCCAGGGCGCCTCGTATCGTGCTCGCAGGTCATCGCGATAGAACGCGGATGCCAGGGGGGCCAGCGACGGTTCCACCGGATCCACGTCGGCCAACGCGCGAAAGGCGAGGGTGAAATCCACCTCCGCCTCCTGCATGAGTCGATAGAGCCGCTGGACCAGCGCCACGTCCGCCTCGCCAATCTCCCGCAGGCCGAGCTTGGCCGCGTGCATCCGTCGGTATTCATTGCCATAGATGTCGCCGTAGCGCTCCAGGGCTGCGCGCAGTGGCTCCGGGTCCTCCATCAGCGACGCCAAGGCGCGGGCCAGGCAGAGCAGGTTCCACTGCCCGATTTCCGGCTGACGGCCGAAGGCATAGCGTCGGCCGTGCGCATCGGTGGTGTTCGGCGTCCAGTCGGCATCGACGGCCTCGAGCCAGCCGTAAGGGCCATAGTCGATGGTCAGTCCGAGAATGGAGAGATTGTCAGTATTCATCACGCCGTGCACAAAACCCACGCGCATCCAGTGCGCGATCAGGCGCGCGGTGCGGGCGCAGACCTCTTCGAACCACTGGCTGATGCGATCGGGCGCTGCCGGGTCCAGTTCGGGGAAGTCGCGGCAGATCGTGAAGTCGACCAGCCGGGCGAGCAGATCACGCTCACCCCGGGCGGCAAGGAGTTCGAAATTGCCGAAGCGGATGAACGACGGGGCCACCCGGCAGACGATGGCCCCGGGTTCCGCACGCGGGTGGCCGTCATAGAACATGTCGCGGATGACCTCCTCGCCGGTCAGCACCAGCGACAGCGCCCGCGTGGTGGGCACCCCGAGATGATGCATCGCCTCGCTGCAGAGGAACTCGCGCAGCGACGAGCGCAGCACAGCCCGGCCGTCGGCCATGCGCGAATACGGTGTGGGACCTGCGCCTTTGAGTTGGAGTTCGTGACGGCGGCCATCGGCTCCGAGGGCCTCGCCGAGGGAGATGGCCCGGCCGTCCCCGAGCTGTCCGGCCCAGTGACCGAACTGGTGACCGCCATAGCAGGCTGCCCATGGGTCCATCCCCGGCAGCAGCGCATTGCCGGCGAACACCTCGGCGAAGCGCGGATCGCGCACATCTTCAGCGGTCAGGCCGAGCGCCGCGGCGACCTCGGGGGAGTGCGCGACAACCGTGGGTGCAGCGACTGGCGTGGGCCGAACGCGCGACCAGCAGGCACCGGTGACCTGCCGGGGGCGCACGCTGATGTCGGGGTCGCCCGGGAGCTCGCGGACAAAGCGGTTGTCGAACTGAAGGGTATGCATGCCAGAGGCGCCTCGAGCCTGGGCGGCAAGGCCACCCCAGAGCGGATCAGCGCGGCCAGAGCACCGGGAAGAGTTCCTCGGGTGGCGGACAGCCGCGCCGCATCAGCGGATGATTGTCCAGTGAGGGAATACGCACGGCAAGTTCGTCCGGTTGCCACACGACGTCACTGCCCAGCCAGCGCGTGGTGAAGGCCAGGCGTCTTCCAGGGGCGCTACTGCGCCGGGGCAGCGAGGAATGAATGGTTTTGGGGTGGATCAGCATCGCGTCACCCGCCTGCGCCGGCCAGACCCGGATGGGGGCATCCGCGGCTTCGGCACGTTCGAGCAACTCCGACCAGGGCCGGTAGCCGGCTGGCGTGGGGATGTCCTGACGAGAGAGCGGGGAGTGATAACGGAACGGATCGCGGTGCGAGCCCGTCAGCGTGCGCATCGGCGCGTTGTCCTCGGGGACGTCGGTCAGCGCCACCCAGAACGAGGGCATGTGCTCCCCCCAGAACGGAAAGGTGCAGACGTCGTTGTGCCAAGGTGTCGCGGTGCCCGGCTGAGTGCCTTCTTTCAGAAAGGAGGCGTCCATCCAGAAGCGTACGTTGTCGGCGCCAATCACGGTGGCGACGATCCGCGCAGCCGCCGACGCCTGCAGCCATTCACCGAACTCCGGGGCATGATGCATGAGGTTACGCAGGATGATCGCGCCTTCGCGGTCATCCATGGACAACGCGTTCTGGGTCGTACTGCCCGCGAACGCCTCGATACCCTCGGCGCGGACCTGCGCGACGATGCGGTCGATCGCGCCCGTCAGGCGCTCGACCCAGGCTGTGGAGAAGGCACCAGGCACCAGCACTGCGCCCTCTTCGGCGTAGGTGCGAAGGTGCTCGGCAGTCACGGGCAACGCGCTGCGATCGTTCAACGCTCGAAGACTCCGGAGGTGTTGCCGTCATCCAGCAACGCGTCGGTCAGCGCCTTCATGATGCGCTTGCGCTCCGCATCAAGCTTTGCCTGGAGCGCGGCATCCGGCACATGACGGTCGACCAGCGCGGCGACGTCCATACCCTGCTCACCGAGAACATGCTCGAGCACCATCATACGATCACGCACAATCCACAATTCCGCCGCCAGGGTAAGCATCGCCTGGCCGAGGTTATGGACGTCCTGACTGCCGAGGATACGCTGTGGTGCATGGTCGCCCCTGCTGTCCTGCGAAGTGGTCATGGCGGTCACCCCGGCTTGCGGGCGGTCGTCACCCAGGGGTATTTGGCGCCGTCCAGACCGTAGGAACGGGCGTCGACAAAGCCCGCCTCACGGGCCACCTCGGCGAGATCCAGGCTGGCGGACTCCCGCCAGTGCGGCTCACCCCCGTGGGTGGCCTCGTAGTCTGCCCGCCATTGGCCCAGGCGATCCAGCGCCCGGTAGGGCGTGACATCACTCATCAGCAGGTCCCCGCCCGGACGCAGCACCCGGAAGGCTTCACGGAACACGGCGCGAACCACCTCGGCCGGCAACTCATGCAGCAGGATATAGGAGGCCACCAGGTCGAAGGAGGCGTCCGCTTGCCCGGTGGCCTCGGCGCGCGCCTGGAACAGGTGCCAGTGATGACCCCCGAGGTTGCCGACACGTCGGGCGTGTTTCAGCAAGGTCGGGCTGATGTCGCAGCCCCAGAGTTCGGCGTCCGGGAAGCTGTCCTGCAACGCCACCGTGAAGTGTGCCGTGCTGGTACCGAGCTCCAGGATACGCCCATAGTCGGTGCGCGGCAGTTCACCGAGCACCTGCCGGCGCTGGCCGAAGATATCGCCGCCATAGGCGCGATTCACCAGTTGCTTGTGGATGAGCTCACCATGAATCAGACCCATCTCGGGGTGGCCTTCCCAGCCGCCACGGGTACGATGAAAATCCACCTTGCGCCAGTAGTCGGGCAGCGGCATCTCCGGGTCCAGGACCAGCTCTGTGGGGCCGTGATCCAGCGCCTGTAACCGCGGGTCGAGATCTTCGGCAAGCTCGTCGTAGGCCAGCGTGCAGGCGCGCCCATGCTCATCGGCATAGAAGTCCCGAAGCAGGTTGGCCACACGAAAGGCCCGCAGCGGGCCGAGTGCGCGTCCGAACTGTGCGTCACGCTCATCGAGATCCTCGGCCAGCCCCTCGTCGCGATCGAGCCCGGTCTCGCGGATTCGCTGATCCACGGCCGCGGAGATCGGTGGGAAGGCGAGTCCCAGCCCACCGATGAAATCGATGGCGGCGCGCCCGCGCTGCTTGAGTTGAATATCCATCTACGCCCCCTCAGACGTTGGTCAAGCGCATCACGATGCGCCGGTGTCGCGCCGACGGCCAGCCTCGCAAGTCGGGGTGTCCGCTGATCGGATAGCCTCAGCGCAGGGACAAGCCGGCTGCCGCGCGGCCAGCCGCCCGCCCCAGCGCCGTCGCGGTCAGCAGGCCATTGCCCGCCAGGTAACCGCTGGCCCCCGGACCGGAGATGCCGCGTGCCGCGCCACCACCAGCGAACAGGTTCGGCAACGGCGTGCCGTCGTCGCGCAGCACTCGGGCCTGCTCGTCGACCTCCAGCCCGCCCTGGGTATGAAACAGCGCCCCGGTCACCCGGACCGCGCGATACGGCGGTACGAGTGGACCGCCGGTGGTGAAATCGCGGCCGAAAGAATCCTCGCGTTCGCCGTGCGCCATGGCCGTGACCGCCGCAAGCGTCTCGGTGAGCGGTGCCAGCGGCAGCCCGGTCAACCCGGCGAGCTGCGACAGGGACTCAGCCTGCAACACGCAACGCGCCTCCAGGGCATCACGGTAGTCGTCGAATTCCTGCATCGAGGCGTGGATCCGTTCGTCGAAAATGCTCCAGGCCACGTGACCCGGCTGAGCAAGAATATCCACGGCCTGCTCGGAATACCCCCGCGCCTCATTGGCGAAGCGCTCACCGAGCATGTTCACCTGAAAGCCGCCCAGCACAATGTGCGCCCAGAGGATCGGGACCCCCTGGCCTGCCGCAAGTCCCCCGTGACCCTGGTAGGCGTGCATGTCGGCGAGGCCGGCGCCGAGTGCCGCCCCCCAGCGGATCGCATCCCCCTTGTTCCCCGGATGACCAAAAAAGGTACCGGCGGCGATCTCGGGAATATAGTGCTGCACCAGCTCAGGACTGCCGGCAAACCCGCAGCAGGCCAGGACCAGCGCATCACAGCCAATGTCCTCATGGCTGCCGTCCGGCCGACGGACCCGCACACCGTGTACCCGGCCGGCGCCATCCGCGAACAGCGTCGTGGCCTGGGCCGCGAGCAGCAGGTCCAGTCCACGGCGCTCCACTTCGCCCTGCAGGGCACCCATCAGTTCGGCACCCGTCCGGTTCGGCGTGCCATGCATACGCATGCGCGAATGCCCCGGGTAGAGAAACGTGTCCACCAGCGACAGCGGCACATGGCAGTCATCCGCCAGCCATTCCACGGTCTCGGCCGACACCCGGGCCAGGTGCTCGACAATCGCGTGATTCACCTGGCCGGCGGTTTTCGCCAGGACATCGGCGGCAAAACGCTCCGGGCTGTCCTCGATACCTCGCTCGCGCTGGAAGCGGCTGCCGGCGCCGGGGATCAGGCCGGTAGACATGGCGGTCGTCCCCAAGGCGGAGTCGTCGCGCTCGAGCACCAGCACCTCTGCACCCGCCTCCTGGGTCGCCAGGGCCGCCGACAGGCCACAGGCCCCGGCACCGATGACCAGCACCGGCACAGTCCCGATGAACTCAGCTTGTTCGGGCGGCAGCACAGCACTCACGGACGCGGCGCCAGGGTTTTCGGACGGACCAGATCACCGACGCCACTGATGGCCTCGAAGTCACCATCGCGCTGGAGATCCCAGCGCAGGTTCAGGGCAATGCCGGTGTAATGCACGCCGATGTTGATCAGCCAGAGCAGCAGCAGCGCCACGAGAGTGAGCTTGGTCAGCACGAGGCCCTCCAATGGCCAGACGGTGACAAGCCCGACATAGACCTGGAAACACCGCCACGGCAGAAACAGACAGGGCACCAGCACCCAGACCACCGATCGCCAACGCTTCCACACGAACAGTTCAAAGCCGATCTGGACCATGAACATGAGCAGGTACGGGATCAGTGCCCGCCAGACCACCGTCTGCCCGCCCAGCGCACCGTCCACCACCATGGCCAGCACCGGCAGGGCGAAGCCCACCAGCCAGATCACCAGCAACCACACGCGAAACACCTTGCCCACTGGCCGCGGTCCCGGCCAGGGCGGCGCATGGCGGACCCGGGCCTGTCCCCAGAGAAGAATACCCGCGGCAAAGACGATGAACGCGATATTCTGGATGACGACGCCAGCAAGACTGGTCAACATGATGGCTGCTCCCCGGAGGACCGGACATGACACAGGCGCACAGCGCGCACCACAAACTCTACGTCGACACCACCGCCGGTCAGGTCTTCTGCCGTTGTCTCGGTGACGGTCGCCCGCTCCTGCTGGTCCACTGGACACCGCTCTCCAGTCGAATGTACCGCCACATCATGCCGCTGCTGGCGACCCGCGGTTTCGCCTGTATCGCACCGGACCTGCCGGGCTACGGCCGTTCCGACCCGCGTCCGGAACGCTGGAGCATGCCCGACTACGCGGGCATCATGCTGGAGGTGCTCGATGCGCTGGGCCATCCACAGGCCTGCGTGCTCGGCGGACACAACGGCAGCTCGGTCGCCGCCGAGATGGCCAGCCAGGCACCGGCCCGCATCACGGCGGTGGTACTCGATGGCGTGCCCCTGCTCACGCCCGAGCTGCGCGCGGCCTTTGCGCGCCTGAGCGCGGCCCCGCGGCCGGCGACCCGCAAGGACGGCAGCCACGCCTCCCAGGGCTTCGATACGGCGGTCCATCTGCTGCGTGAATACCTGCCGGGCTTCGAGGTCACCGACGAGACCCTGCCGCTGGTCTACGAGACACTGGTGGACTACCTCGAGACCGATTTCATCTCCTCCGGGCCAATCGCCGCGCACTATGACCTTGCCGAAGCGCTCCCCGGGCTGACGCCGCCTGTGCTGCTGCTCGGCGCGGAGCGAGACTCCCTGGCCGGCAACTTTGAACCGGCCACGGCGCTGCTCGTCGCGCCTCGCACCCACCTGTTCCAGGGTCATCATCCGATTCATTTCCCCTCGCGTGCGACGGAGTACGTGGAGGTGATCGCCGATTTTCTGAACACACCCGACTGATCGCCAACCCGCCTGGCCCTGCGGCCACCTGGTGGTTGCGGCGCAGCAAGATCGGAGCCAGGGCAGAGCGACAGCCCTATGGTCGGCACTGGGGCACAGCCGGGGGGCTGGCATGAGCGAAACGATCACACAGCTGTCAACACGGCTGAAGGTGATGTGGGGATCCGGCGCGCTGGGTGTGGCCGTCCTCATGAACAGCGTGTCTTTTCTGATCCTGTTCTACCTGGTCAGCGCCGTCGGACTGGACCCCGGCATTGCCGGCACCATCATCTTCATCTCCAAGCTGGTCGATGTGGCCACCGACCCCCTGATGGGCATCATCAGCGACCGCTCCCGGTTTCGTACCGGCCGCAGGCGCCCATGGCTGATCGCCGGGGCGTTCATCTCCACCCTGGCCTTCGCGCTGCTTTTCACCATCCCCGAGTTCGATCGCCAGAGCACCACGGCCGTATATGCGCTGGCCGTGCTCGTGCTCTACACCATCGGCTACACCGTGTTCAATGTGCCCTACATGGCCATGCCCGCGGAGATGACGGACGGCTATCACGAACGCTCTTCACTGCATTCCTGGCGAGTCGTCTTCGTCTCGATCGGCTCCTCGATCGCGGGCACCATCGCACCGATCCTGCTCGAGGTGCTGGGCCAGGGCCGCGAGGCCTACCGCGTCATTGCCGTGCTGTTCTCTGCGGTCATCTTCGCCTCGATGGTGGCGTGTTATCTCGGCACCCGCGAGGCGCGCTTCACCTTCGCCACACAGACCGAGCATGATGTGCGTGAACAGGTACGACTGCTCGTCACCAACCAGCCCTTCATGTGGCTGATCTCCACCAAGGCCCTGCAGCTGATCGGCGTGGCCAGCGCAGCAGCGACCACACTGTTCTTCCTGACCGCCTACCTCAAGCTCAGTCTGGTCTACCTTGCCATTTTCGGCGTGATCAACACCGTCGCGACCATGTTGATGATGCCGGTTTACGTGCGCCTGTCGAAACGCATCGGCAAGCGGGGCGCGTACCTCTTTTCCACCACCGTCTTCATCGCCTACTCGCTCAGCTGGGTGCTGGCGGAACCCGGCGAACCCCTGCTGCTGTTCTTCGCGCGGGCGGTACTGCTCGGGATCTGTCTGGGCGGCAACATCCTGATGGCGATGTCCATGCTCACCGACACCATCGAACTTGACGCCCGCCGCAGCGGAATGCGTCGCGAAGGGATCTACGCGGCGATGTACAGCTTCGTGGAGAAGTTCTCGAGCGCCTTCGGCCCGCTGGTGGTCGGCTTGATCCTGAGCCGGACGGGCTTTCAGCGTGACCTGCCGCCCGAGGCCGTGCAGGAACCCCAGGTGCTGTTCGGCATCCTGCTCGGGATGGCGCTGATCCCCGCAGCCGTCGGTGCGCTCAGCCTGCTGACCCTGTGGCGGTACCGGCTGGACGAGCAGACCCTGGCAGCCACCCCGGAGGTGGCGGGGGCCGCGCCGGTGGCGGCTCCGACACGCCCGGTGGTCGAGCGTCCCTGACGCATTTTGTCTTGTCGAGGCAACAGCCTTCACGGCCACTGGCTGGACAAAGCCAAAGAATCACTTGCCCACGCTGAAAGCTTGCGGGATATGGTGGATGTGACGGTCGTACGGGGGCGGCCGAATTTGTGACTGATAAACAACAGAGGGGCTCAAACATGATGGGGATCGAAAAGACAGCACGAAACATGCGGCGTGGTGCCGCACTCACGGTGGCGGTTGCCACGGCACTTGGCAGTTTCGCCACGGCTGCGCAGGCCCAGACCGGACTCAGCGGCCTGGAAGAAATCGTCGTCACCGCGCGCAAGCGCGAGGAAAGCCTGCAGGACATTCCGGTCTCGGTGACCGCCTTCTCGGCCGCCGAGATCACCTCGCGACGTATCGAGTCGTTGGCTGACATCGCCGCGCTTACCCCGGGATTCAATATCGACGAGTTCGGCTCCGGCGGTTTCACCGCACCGGTGATCCGGGGCTTGTCACAAACCCGACTCAGCAATCCGGAGCAGAATGTCTCGACCTTCCTGGACGGGATCTATCTGCAGCGCAGCTACATGATCGACATCGGCTTTCTCGACATTGAGCGTGTCGAAGTGGTGAAGGGCCCACAGAGCGCACTCTACGGGCGTAACTCCTTCGCCGGCGCGATCAACT
Source organism: Gammaproteobacteria bacterium (assembly GCA_003567475.1). Classification (GTDB taxonomy): domain Bacteria; phylum Pseudomonadota; class Gammaproteobacteria; order Steroidobacterales; family PWYM01; genus PWYM01. The sequence continues at coordinate 101,528 of PWZL01000102.1, forward strand.
ACGTCACGCGCGCGCCCAGCGAGGCGTTCGAAGCCGAAGTCCGGGCGACCTACGGCAGCGATGAGCGCCGCGGCGGGCAGGTCTCGATCAGCGGCCCGATCGTCGCCGACGTGCTGGCCGGGCGCGCCACCTATGGGCGCACGCGCTTCGACGGTACCTGGCGCAATCAGCATCCACTGAGCGACAACAACCTCGGCGGTTACGACAACGAAGGCCTGTCACTGGCGCTGCGTTTCACGCCCACGGATGCGCTGGAAATCAACGCGGGCTTTTACCGTACGGACATGAACTACGATCACCAGGCGCAGATCGTGCTCTCCGGCCTGCGTGGCGTCGGCTTCGGGCTCTCCCCGGTGAACGATCTGAACTGCGGCCCGGGCGCGGCGTTCAGCATCGTCGAGAGTGGGCTCATCTTCGGCAATCAGCTGTTCTGTGGCACGATCCCCAGCACGGTCGAACAAGTCGAGGGCGATACCCGCAGCGCCGTCCCGGCGGTCGACCCTCGCGCCTCGGGCCCGGTAGGCCGTAACGAGATCGTCCGTCTGAACGCCAACTGGGCACTGAACGACACCTACACACTGATCGCGCAATACGGCCGGACCAAGTCCAATGTCACCTCGCTGGGTGACGCCTCCCGAGACTCGGTCAACGGCAGCCCGGTCTTCGGCATCCCCGGAAGCCTGTTCATCGACTCGCAACCCAATGGCGGGCTCGAATCCGATGCCATCGAACTCAAGCTCGAGTCGGACGCGGGTACCGGGCTGCGCTGGACCGTGGGGGGTTACTACTCGAAGGTGGAAGATCGCTACATCGCCCGCGGCTGGGTGATCCCCGCCCAAAGTACCCAGCCGTTCGCGGACTTCCCGACGTTCGGCCCGCCGACGGACACCACGCGCGACGACCGTGTCACCGCACTGTTCGGCGCGGTCGGGTTCACGCTCGGTGAGAGCACCAACGTCAGTCTTGAGGGCCGCTACACCCGTGAGAAAAAATCCATCGGTGGCCCCAGCGCGCCGGGGCTACCTGACGCCAGCTTCTCCAACTTCACCCCAAGGCTGACCGTCGACTACGGGCTGACCGAGGACAGCATCGTCTACGGCTCGATCGCCCGCGGCGAAAAGACCGGGGGCTTCAACCGCCTGACGGCAACGCCTGCGCAGTTCACCTACGAGCCCGAGACCAACTGGACCTATGAAGTCGGCTACAAGAGCAGCTGGCTGGACAACCGGCTGCTGTTCAATGTCAGCGTCTATTATGTCGACTGGTCCGACCTGCAGATCAACGTGCCGGAGATCGACGGCGCGCCGCTGTCGGCCGTGGTGATCGACAACATCGGCGGGGCCTCGTCGCTGGGTGTCGAGATCGAGGGTCAGCTGCTGGTCACGGATAACCTCAGCGTGCTGTATGGCCTGTCGCTGAACAATCCGGAGTTCGACAGCGGCACCACCTACGAAGAAGCCCTGCGGGGTGGCTGGTGTACCAACGAACCGCGTTGCAATGCGGATGGCGATATCGGTGGCAACAAGCTCTCCCGGACGTCCCGGCGCCAGGCCGTGCTGGGCGCGGTCTACACGGCCGGCCTTGGCGGGGGCCTGGAGGGACGACTGCGCGCCGACCTCACCTACCAATCCAGTCAGTACGCGGAGTTCCTCAACGTAGGCGAGCTGCCATCGCGCACGCTGGTGAACGCGTCGGCCACGCTGTCCGGAGAGCGCTGGGAGGCGCAGCTTTGGGTCAAGAACGCCTTCGACCGGGAGTACGCCGCAAACTCGTTCTTCCTTGGCTTCAGCAACAGCTATGTCGTTGCCTTGGGTGCGCAGCGCACCTGGGGGCTCGATCTTAGCTACCGCTTCGGCAACTGATGGGGCTTGGGGGTACGCGGCCGATCACCGGCCGCGTACCCACCGACCCGCACGCACGGAGACACGCCAGCATGCGCAATCGCCCGATGATCCCACTGCACCGACTCCTCGCACCTGTCCTGCTGCTGCTGGTCGCCGCTTGCGGCGACCCTGCTGACGTCACCGGCTCAAGCTTCACTGAGCCCGCTCGTGCCGAGCGCCTGACAACCGGCCCATGGCGCGGGGAGATCCAGCACTTCGGACACGCGCTGCCGTTCAATTTCGAGGTGGCGTATACCGACGACGACACCCTCACGGTCACCTATCTGAACGGACCCGAGCGGATGCCTGTGGAACAGGTCATCGAGCATCCAGACGGGCGGATCGAACTGAACTTCCCCTCCTATTCAGCAACGCTCAGCGCGCAGCTCGTCCAGAGGCAGCTGCAGGGCGAGATCGGACTGGTCCGCCGCGACGGCGTGCAGACTTTCGAGTTCACCGCCGAGCCCGGCCCCACCCACCGATTCTTCGCCACACCGCAACCGGTCGAGATCGATGTCAGCGGGCGCTGGGAGGCCAAGATCAGTTATCCGGGTTTCGGCTTCGACCAGGACGCGATCGCGATCCTCGAGCAGGACGGCCACCGCGTGCATGGGACGTTCCTGACCGACGTCGGGGATTTCAGATTTCTCTACGGCGAGGTGCGGGGCCGTGAACTGCACCTCTCGGCCTACGATGGCGGCTACACCCAGCTGTGGTTCGGCGAGATGGATGAAGAGGGCCGGCTTGCCGGCCGCTTCGACAGCGCGACCTACGCCGAGGCGAGCTGGGTGGCCGAACCCAACGCGCAGGCCCGACTCGTCGATCCGGCCTCGGTAACCTGGCTCCAGGACGGTGTCGAGCGTTTCGACTTCACGTTCGCCGATCTCGAAGGCCAACCGGTCTCCCTCAGCGACCCCCGTTACGAGGGGAAAGTCGTGATCGTGGTCCTGGCGGGCTCCTGGTGTCCGTCCTGTCATGACGAGGCGGCCTTCATGGCCCCCTTCTACGAGACCCACCGTGACCGGGGGCTGGCGATCGTCAATCTGATGTTCGAGTACTCGAACGATCTGGAAGACGTCCGCGACCAGGTCGAAGCCTTTCGGGATCGCTACGACATCGGCTACGACATGCTGTTCGCCGGTGATGCCAGTCGGATGACCCGGGGCAGCCTGCTGCCGGCGCTGAACGGGATCTTCGCGTTTCCGACCACGATCTTCGTCGACCGCCGTGGCGAGGTCCGCCGGATCCACACCTCCTTTCCGGGCCCTGCCACCGGCCTTGAACACGATAACTATGTGCGTGAACTCCGCGCCTTCGTGGACATGCTGCTGGCGGAGACGCCGGACGCCTGAGGTGAGGAGGCGTCGGCCTTATGCGGCCACCAGAGTCACGGTCTCGCCGACCAGCGCCGCGTCTTCCAGACAGTCGATCATGGCCCGCGCCACAGCCGCCCTGGGGATCATGCGCGTGGCCTTGTCCAGCGGTGCGGAGGCCGGCAGCGCCCGCCAGTCGTGCGTGTCCGCTTTGGTCAGACCGCCGGGACGCAACAGCGTCCAGTCCAGACCCGACGCCCGGATCACCGCCTCCTGGCGATTCTTGTCCGCCCAGATCTCGCGGGCCAGGCGCTTGACGATCAGTTCGCGAAAAACGAACCCCGGCACCTGGGCAAGCGAATCCCCACAGCCCAGACTGGTGATCGCGACCAGGCGCCGAAGTCCGCACGCCTGCATGGCCTTCACGATCCGATCCGTGCCATCCGAGAGCTCGGTGTTCGGTTTACGGTTGGCATTGCCGAGCGTGATCAACACCGCGTCGCAGCCCGCCAGGGTCGCCGCGATCGCCGAGTCGTCGGCGGTGTCGCCCGCCACCACCACCAGGCGTTCGGCAGTCTCGGTGTACGCTGCCCGGTCCAGGGTTGCCGGGCGACGTACGAGGCACCGGAAAGCATGCCCCCGGGCCAACCCTTCCTCCAGAACGCGGCGGCCGGTGCCGCCGGTAGCGCCGAACAATGCGATGATCATACTGCGTCTCCTGGTGTCACCCGCTGGTGTGCGGATTCTGCGCAGGACAGCTGCCGCGGGGATAGATCGCGCACCCCCGGCGTCCGCCTGGCGACCGGCGAAGGGCCACGCCCTCGCCCCACGCCGACATTCATGTGTTCAGGGAGCATAGCCATGACCGATACCGAAACACTCAAAGCAGACCTGCACGCCTGCCTCGACACCGCCGATGGCAGTGGCGGGCTCGACGAGCCCCACTACGAAAAACTGATGGCGCTGATCGACGCACTCGCGGCCCAGAACCGTCACATCGCCCGCGATCGTCCCGAGATGGTCGCCGGCAGCTGGGCGACACTGTTCGCCTCTTTCGGGGCGCGGCACTCCTCGGGCAAGACCGTGCGCCATGCCGCCGATCTGCAGATCCACAGCCTGGGGAAGCTGCCCAAGGCGCCGATGCAGGTGCTGTCGATCATCCAGGAGATCGATGAACAGGGCGAGGCGTACAACAACGTCGTCGACTTCGAGTGCGGCCCTGACAATACGCCCGGGCGCTTGATCGTCCGCGGCCGATTCAGCTGCGCCGAGGACGCCCCCATCCGCTACCAGGTACGCTTCTACCGTGCCGAGGTCCAGCCGCGAGATGGCAGTACAGAAGACGCCGTGCGCACCGGGCTGGGTCTCGCCGCAGACGCGAGCCTGAGCGCAGAGTTTCCGCCACCGCCGTTCTACTCGGACATTCTCTTCGTCGACGAGGAGCTGCGCATCAACCGCGGTAACTTCGGTGGGGTCTATGTGCTGACGCGACGTTCAGCACCGGCGCTGTCGCTGACGTAGCGCCACGGTTCACCGCGCTGCGAGCAGGCGTGCAAGCCGGCCGGCCACGCGCTCCACATCGTTGCGAAGGCCGACCGCTGCAGCCGCCTCGGCCAGCCCTGCACCCAACGCAGGCTCGGCGGCCAGGCGCGACACCACCTCGGCGATCACAGGGGGTTCAAGCGGCGCGGTCAGGGCGGCGCCCGCATCGACCAGCTCGCGGATGCGTGCAGGCTGATCGGTGCCGCCCGCCGCCACAAGCACCGTCGGCACGCCAGCCGCCACGCCCTGCGCCACCATCATGCTACCGGCCCCGGTGAGCGCCGCCCGCGCGCAGGACAGCAACGCGCCCAACTGTGCCGTCGGCAGCGCGTCCAGCAGATGCACACCGGCGGGCGCCGTGGGCGGCCCGGCGGCGCCGGGTCGGTACTGGGGTCCAAGCACCACCACGACCGGGAGGCCGCACTGCAGATGGGCCAGCCCGGCGGCCTCGACGAGCAGTTCAGGGATGGGTCGACCGGCATGACGATAACCACCGCCGCCGGCGACGAACAGCAGAAACGCGTCGGCCACGACGTTGAGCGACCTCAGCAGGGGCTGCGCCAGCCTGACATCCGCCCCCGGGGCGATCGTGCTGAAGAACTCCACGGCCATCGTCGGGCACAGACGGCGCATCCAGCGCTCGCGGGTGCTCAGCGCCGGGTGACGCTCTCCCGGCGCAGCCACCAGGTGCAGGTCGAGCTGGCGCATGGCTCGCCAACGGAACCCCTTGCGCCGTTTTCCCGGCCGGTCGCTTAACCAGACGGTCGCCGCACCACTGGCGCGCGCGGCGCGCAGTTGGCCCAGCCGGCCCGCGGAATCGAACAGGACCAAGCCGGGCTGGAGGCGCTCAATCCAGTCCAGCACCCGAGACGTCTGCCGCGTCGGGGTATCCTCCAGCAGGTGACAGGGCAGCTCAGCATCCAGCTCGACCCCCGCCTGGCGATGCACCAGCAGGTGACACTCGCACCCGGGCATATGTCCGCGCACCGCCCGCGCCAGCGCGAGGCAACGATAGTATTCTCCCGAACCCGTCGGCCCGCTGGCCGGCACGAACAGCATGAGCTCACGCATCTGCGCCCCCAGTGCATCGGCGGCATCCATTACACTGGCCCCTGAAGCCGTTCACCCGACCGCGACCACAGGAGACCCGCGTCATCAACGTCCGCAGCATAATGCACTTCGTGCACCGCTGGCTGCTGCGCTCGCGCCACGTCGAGGCCCGGGTACCTGCCTATGATCTGCAGCTGAGAGTCACACCGGCCGATGTGGTTGGCCGCCACCTGTACAAGTATCGCGAGTACGAGCCCGAGCTGGCCGCCGCCCTGGCCGCCCATGTCCGACCTGGCAAAGACGACCTCTGCCTCGACGTCGGCGCCAACATCGGCTGGTATTCGCTGCTGCTCTCACGGCTCTCCCAGGGGCGCGCATCGATCCTCGCCTTCGAACCGGACCCCGACAACTTCGCCCTGCTCCAGCACAATCTGCAACGCAACGACGCTGCCGGGGTGCGACCCTTTCGCCTCGCTGCGGGCAGCGCGCCCGGCACGCTTGCGTTACACCGCTATGGCCGCAGCAATACCGGCCGCCATTCGCTGCTGCCGCTGCATGACGGGGAAACCGTGCCGGTCGAGGTGGTCACCCTGGATGACTTTCTCGACACCCACGGCTTGGGAGAGACCCCGGTCCAGTGCCTCAAGATGGACATCGAGGGCTACGAATTGCCCGCCCTTCAAGGCGCGGCGCGCATGCTCTCGCGCACCCGCTGGATTCTGCTGGAACATTCTCCCGGCTACATGCGTCAGGCCGGCCTCGACCCAGGCGAGCTGGTAGCGCTGCTGGCAGACAGCGGATTTACCCCCTGCACACCCGAGGCGGGACCGCTGGCCGAGATCCCGCGTGCACAACTCGCCGCGGACCCCGACCAGCGCAACGTCCTCTGGCAGCGAACCGAGGCTTAACGCTCGCCGTAGCGCAGCCGCAGGAACACCGTCCGGCCCGGCTCCTGGAAATCAAAGGCATTGAAGCTGTCTCGGGCCGTGGCGTAGGTCTTGTCCAGCGCGTTATCGAGCGACAGCCGCAAAGACAGCCGGTCGGTGAACGCCCAGCCGGCGCGCAGGCTCAACAGGCCAAAGCCCCCCAGCCGCTCGGTGGCCGCGGGGTTGTTGTAGCGATCCCCCTGCACCACCAGGCTCGCGCCCAGCGACCAGCGCTCCGTGCCGGTGTCGGCGTCGAGACGCAGACTGTCACGGGTGCGCCGCGGCAGACGGCGTTCGCTCTGGCGGTCCACCGGATCGAGATGACTCCAGGCCAAGGCCAGTGACCAGCCGGAAAGCTCCAATCCACCACTGACCTCGATCCCGCGGATCCGCGCCTCAGCCACATTGAAGGCGGCGAACCGGCCATCCACCAGAGTGAAGGCGATCAGGTCATCGATATCGGTCTGATAGAGCGCCACATCCCAGAACAGCGCCTGCGAGCGCCCGCTGATCCCGAGCTCGATACTGCGCGAAGTCTCCGGCTTGACCTCCGGATTGCCGAATCCCGGGAAATAGAGATCGTTGAAAGTCGGGGCGCGGAAGCCCGTGCCCACACTGGCACGCAGACGCTGGCTCCTCCCGACTGGCATGCCGAGCGTCAGCCCGCCCGTCCACTCGCTGCCATAGGCCTGATTGTCATCAACGCGCAGCGCCGGCTGGACGTCGACCGCGCCAAGTCGCAGCAGGCCACGGGCGAATACGCCCAGATTGTCGCGCGAGCCTTCGTCATAGGCGGTGGTGCTGTCGACCGCATCCTCGCGCCAGTCTGCACCGAAGACGACCTCCTGACCGCTCAGGTCCAGCACGTTCAGCCACCGCAGCGCGCGCAGACGCGTATCGAAACGGCTCGCGCCGAAGGCGGTCAGGTTGTCCGCCTCGTCCCGACCTTCGTTGAGCGACAGCGACGTCGTCCAGCTCTCCCCCAGCGGCAGCGACACATTCACCGCCGCCGACTGATGGACGAAATCCGTCTCGCCACCCACGAACTCGGTATTCCCTTCGGCACGCAGCGCGTTCACCCCAAGCGTGAACCCGTTGTCCAGACTCGCATCACCGCGCAGGAAAAAAGACGTGTTGTCGTAACCCTTGCGGCCCCCGCCCGGCTGCAGCGCGATGCCGTCCGTGCGGAAGCGGTTGACGGCCACCCCTAGCGAGGCGCGCTCGCCACCGGTGTCGAATCCGGCCCCGAACTCCCGGGTATCGAAGCTGCCGAGGCCCGCGTTACCCCAGACGCCTGAACTGTCGGCCCGCTTGCGGGTGAACACCTGGACCACGCCGCCAACCGCATCGGCGCCGTAAATCGCGCCCCGCGGACCCCGCACGATCTCGATGCGCTCGATCATTTGCGGCGGCACGAACTGCCAGGTCGCACCGCCACTGGTGGCAGAGCCCATCCGCACGCCGTCCACCAGCAACAGCGACTGGCTGTTGCTGGTGCCACGCAGAAAGAAGCTTGTGACCTTGCCATAGGGGCCGTTGCCACTGACGTCGACGCCGGGCTGGGCACGCAGCAGGTGGCCGAGATCCCGCGGGAGTTGACGCTCGATCGTCAGTGCATCGATGACACTGATCGAGACATCGCTGTCGGAGAGCAGACGTTCGGTCAGCGTCGGCGTGACAACGAGCGTATCGAGAGGCCCGACGGCGTCTTCCGCTGCAGCAGTCATGGACAGGACGCTGAGCAGGCCCAGCGCAAAGGATTGAGGGAACACAGGTCTCATGGGTGGTGTCTCCACCGGACGCGCCAACCCGCACGACCGGCCTTGCAACGGCTGACGTGCGACGGAGGGGGTCAGGCAGAAAAGGAGGGCGCGCGAGGGCACACACTCGAGACCGGCCCGGTGTTGCCCTCCGCAACACGTGGTGCATGCTTGAGGCCGGTCTACGGGCTCACGCGCGATGCAGCAGCTGCATCCGGCGGACCACCTTCCCATGCGCACGCACAGTGGTGTCAGGCCAGCCTTGACGTCGTTTACCGTTGCGGGGGCAGCACCGGAATTGTGCAAAGTGAGCGCTCTGCACGCACCGGTTTCCCGATTATTTCCGCGCTAGGCGGAACACCTCAAGCGGGGTGGAAACTAGCACGCACGAAACCGCAGGGTCAATTTGGCCCCCGGCTGACTTCGGCGATGTCGACCGGCAGCGGCGCGAGCAGCGCCGTCGCACGCCGCGCATCAGCCCCTCCGCGGGCGTTCAGCACCGCCAGGGCCTGAGCCGGGCGCGCCAGCAGGTCCTGGGCATGCTGGCAGCGCGCCGGCGCCGGGGGCAGCGAGCCGTCATGCACCCAGACTCGCGCAAGTTCCGCCGGGCCCAGGGCATCGACCAGCCCGCGAGCGTCCAGCACCAGCGTCAGATGGTCGCTGCACCCCGGATGGGCGACCACGACATGCTCCAGCACGGGCACAGCCAGCTCGAGCAGCTCACGCAGCAGACCGTCCAGGGCCGTGGCATGGGTCGCGTCCAGGCTGCCCTGCGCGCCGCGTGCCTCCGAGAGCAGGCCGTCCAGTACGGCCGCACGGGCTGCATAGGCGGCCAGCGCAGCGGCCAGGGGTGTGGTCGTGGGTGCCTGCTGCTCGCCGGCCTGCTCGCTCGGCGGCGGAGCAGCAGGCTCGTCGGCAGGCCCTGGCCTTGGGCTGCACGCCGCGCAAGCCAAGGCGACGCCAATGGCCAGCGCCCGGCGCTTCTGCCTGATCCGGCGCCCGACCCGAGGCGTCGGCGTGGTCTTGCTTGACCGGATTGTCGGGTGACCCACGTCCATGCCCGAGAGTGTGCATGCCGTCCTCCCCTGCTGCCGTGCGCCACATCACGTGGGACGTCAGGCGGTCCGACGGCCTGGGCGGACTCGACGCGCGCACCACCGGGTGCCAGTCCCGACCTAGAAGAGTATGCTCAGGGCCTGGTCGCAAGCGTTTTGCGGCTGGACTGTCACCGGATGGAGAACAACGCATGACTATCTCGCTTCGCGCCCTGCCCACCTGGCTCGCGCTGGTCATCGCCGGCCTCTGGCTTGCCGGCTGCAGCCCGCCCGCCGACGAGCCGCCTGCACCGCCTCCGGCGGCCGAGGAGCCGCCCGCGCTGCCCGCACCTGCACCCGAACCCGCCCCGGCTGAAGAGCCGCCCGCCGACGAGGCCGCCACCGAGACGGTGCCGCCGGATGAGGCCGTGAGCGTCGATGACGCCGGCGTCGCCCAGGTCACGATCGGCAGCACCGACCAGATGCAATATACCGTCCGCGAGTTCACGGTCGAGGCCGGGCAGGCGGTCGAACTCACGCTGGTGCATGAAGGCCGGCTGGCCGCCCAGGTGATGGGCCACAATGTCGTCATCCTGCAGCCCGGCGAGGATTACATGGCCTTCGGTGGCCAGGTGATGATCGAAGGCGGATCGATGGACAACGACTATCTGCCCGAGAGCATGCGTGAGCAGGTGATCGCCTATACGCGCATGATCGGCGGTGGCGAAACCGACACCATCAGCTTCACCGCACCCGAGACCCCTGGGGAATATCCTTTCCTGTGCACGTTCCCGGGACACTTCGGAGCGATGAACGGAATCATGATCGTCCGCTGAGTCGCGCCGCCCTGATCCACGCATAACGGCGGGCGCGATCCCGAATCCTCGGGATTGCGCC
>PWZL01000016.1 GCA_003567475.1 Gammaproteobacteria bacterium
CGACGCCTGCTGCGTGCCGGCGTGTCGCCGGTGTTGCCAGTGGTGACCGGCGAGGGCGCGGCGGCCGGTCTCTCGATCCCGCCAGTCGCCGATGACGACCGGCCGACGGAGGGTGCGGATGGATGATTTCACGGTCGGCCGGAGCGTCATGCTGGCGCCCGGCGTGCGGCGAGTGGTCGCCCCTAACGGCGGGCCGCTCACCGGTCCGGGCACCAACAGCTACGTGCTGGGCGATGCCGCTCGCGTCGTGCTCGATCCCGGACCCGCGGAGCCGGCGCATCTCGAGCGTCTGGCAGCGCTTTGCGAAGGGCGCTGCGCGTTCATCGCCGTGAGCCACACCCATCCTGATCACTCGCCTGGCGCCGCGCCGCTGGCCGCCGCCCTGGGCGTGCCGCTGGTCGGTCTGCCGCCCCCGGCGGCCGGGCCGCAGGACCGCTCGTTTCGTCCTGACCGGGTGCCGGCCGATGGCCAGGCCTGCGGATTCGACGGCTTCGAACTCGTGGCCATCCATACCCCGGGACATGCGTCCAATCACGTCTGCTGGCTGCTCAGGCCGTTGAACTGGCTGTTCACGGGGGATCACCTGATGGGCGGTTCGACCGTGGTGATCGCGCCGCCCGATGGCAACATGAACGCCTATCTCGCCTCGCTGCGGCGACTGAAGTCACTGCCGATCTCGCAGCTGGCGCCCGGGCACGGCGGCGTGCTGGGCGATCCGGCGGCGGTGGTCGATGGCGTGATCGCGCATCGCCTGCGCCGCGAGGCCCGCGTGGTCACTGCCCTGAGGGCGGAGCAGCCGGCCACCGCAGATGAGCTGGTCGCGACAGTCTATGCCGACACGCCAGTACAGCTGCATCCGCTGGCGCGTCTTTCGTTGCAGGCGCACCTGGAAAAGCTGGTCGAGGATGGCCGTGCCGTCAGCTCAGCCGATGGCCGCTATCGTCTCCACGAGGCCGGTTGATACGTTCAGCGTGGGCCTGCACCGTGTGACGTGCTCATGGGTCTGGATGGATCACACGCCCGGCAATGGCTGACGCGCAATCACGTATTCCGCCACCGGCACGCCACCGATGAGGTGTTCCTGGATGATGCGCTCGAGCACTTCGGGCGTGCAGCTGCGATACCAGATCCCGTCCGGGTAGACGACCGCAATCGGGCCCTCGAGGCAGACCTGCAGACAATTGGCTTTGGTCCGGAACACCCCCCCCTGGCGCACGAGCCCAACCTGGATCAGCCGTTTCTTCAGGTAGTCCCAGCTCCTGAGGCTTGTTTCGCGATCGCAGCACTTGGGCTTCGTCTGATCGGCGCACAGCAGGATATGGCGGCGGATGCTGCGGATCTGCAGCTTTTCCACCGCCGCCTCGAGGCGCTCACGATCGCCCACGGTGCGCGCCTGGAGGGTGGTGGACATTCAGAGCACCCTGCAGACCTGCGAAAACTCGAAGCGTGGCAGCCGTGGATGCAGCTTCTCGGCGATGCCATAGCCGAGGTTGCAGAGGAAATTGCTACGGAAGCGACCTTCTGGAAAGAACTCGCGGTCGACGGCAGTCTTGTCGAAACCGGACATCGGCCCACAGTCCAGGCCGAGCCCGCGCGCGGCAATGATCAGATACCCGGCCTGCAGCGTGGCGTTCCGGAAGGCGGTTTCGTTGCCGCTGTTCTCCTCGCCGCGCCACCAGCCTTTCACCTCGTCGGGCGCGGGCGGGTAGAGCTGATCCATGTGTTCGTAGAACAGCGTATCGAACGCGAGAATCGCGGTGACCGGCGCGGTCATGGTCTTTTCGATGTTGCCCTCCATCAGGCAGGGCCTGAGTCTTTCCTTGGCCGTCTCGCTCTTGATGAACTCGATGCGCAGCGGCGAACAGTTCGCGCTGGTGGGGCCCATCCGCACCAGTTCGAACAATTCCTGTAGCAGCGCATCCGGCACCTCGCGCGGTTGCCAGGCGAAGTGCGTCCGGGCCTCCCGGAACAGCTGGTCCAGCGCGGTCTCATCGATACGGGACATGGTCAACCTCCGATGTTGCTCCTGCAGCGAAGGATACCGCAGCCGCACATCGGCTGTCGGCCCTTCCGGTGGCCCCTGAGCCCCCCTGTCCAGCGGCAATCATCCGATCGGGACTTGCGTCTCTCTCGATATCGGGCAAGCTGATATTTCAATAATTGAATATTCAAGTAATGTTCGGAAACGAGACAAGGGAATGAATGATGCGGATTCGTGCTTGCAAGACCGACCGCCGCCGCGCGCGCCGGTCTCAACGTGGTGGCCGAGCTGCTGCGCGGACACGAGGGGTTCTACATCGACGAGCACTATCCGCCGGGCGACGTGAGCGACAGTGCGTCGGACAGCCTGTACTACTATCACGCCCATCGTGATGTCGACCTCGAGCACGGCCACTTCCACCTGTTTACGCGTGATACAGCGCGTAGCGTTCGACGGGTCGATGCGCCGCATGCGCACGCGTCGGCAGACCGCCTGGTGCATCTGGTCGCCATCTCGATGGATGACTGGGGAGAGCCGCAGGCCTTGTTCACCACCAACCGTTGGGTGACCGGGGAGGACTGGGCCGCCGCCGCGGAGGTCCGGGATCGGGTGGCGAGGTTCGAGATCGACCACGCCTATCCGTCATGGCCGGTGAATCGCTGGCTGACTGCGATGCTGCAGCTTTATGGCGCACATCTGGACGTGCTGCTCGCGGCCCGCGATGCCACGATCGACCGCTGGGCAGAAAAAAGACCGGGCGACGATCCCCGCGCCGCCCGGTCTCTGGAGGTGCTGTCCTGGCTGCCGGTGTCGATCGATGCCTGCGCCGATCAGCTCGAAACCGGCAGCCTCAAGGCTATTTCTCGCCGTTGAGGTAGCGGTCGAGTTCCTTGTGGAAGTGACGGATGCGGACTTCCTGCTCACTCCACAGCGGTCCACGGAAACCGCGCGAGCGGACACCCTTCTGCACCACCGGCAGCAGTTCGGCATCCTGGTCGAGCACCAAACCGAGCCCCGCGGGTTCGCCGAGGCCGACATGCTCGGTGTCCGGTCGGGTCTCGCCCGTGGTGTCCAGTCCCTCAGGGAGCCCCATCCACGCGGGTACAGTGTAGCTCGGGTCCGCGGCGGGTCGGAACAGCGTGATGGTGTCGTAGTAGAAGCGGTTCGGATCGGACTCGTGCGGGAGAAAGCGCATCAGGAAGGCACCCTCCGGGTGCAGGCCAACCTGAACATTCGGGAAAATGCCGGTCGCCCAACTGTCGGTGAGCTGCGCATCGGAGAGCCGACTGTAGTCCAGGCCGAGTTTATCGGCGCGCACGCGCTTAGAGCGCTGGATGAACTCGCGCACACCGATGGCTGGGCCGTCATACTGCTTTGGGTCGGCGCCGGCGTCGCGGATCATGAACTCCAGCCCCGCGTCCACCGCCTCCTGATCCGGTACCCGCGGGCTCTTCTTGCCGATGGGCACGATCATGCGCGAGGCGCCGTTCGGGTAGAGGTCGTACTGCACACCCAGGTCATCCATGACCGTCGAGGTCTGCGGATGCACCGCGTGCAGGTGATAGCTCTCGTAGAAAGCATCGATGCCGTTCTTCCAGTTGGCCGCCCATTCGCTGGAGACATGACGCACGGTGAACATCTGGTCGAGCTGGTAGTTCTCGAGATACCCCTCGGGTAGACCGATGTACTCCTTGAGTGGGGGGGCATTGCCATCCATGTTGATCCAGATCAGGCCGGCGTGTTCTTCACAACGAACGCTGGAGAGCTGCGGACGCGGGCAGAGCACCTCGGGTCGGAAGCTGTCCTCGTCGGTGATCGCGTTCAGCTGGCCATCGAGCTCGAAGCTCCAGGAATGAAACGAGCAGGTGAAGCGGGGTACGCTGCCGCGCTCGTTCAGCACCAGCTGGTTGCCCCGATGCGGGCAGACATTGTAGTGCGCCCGCACCGCGTGGGTGTCGTCCAGGGTGATGATGAACGACTCGGGCCCGACGTTGAACACGAAGTAGTCACCCGGCTCGCGCAGATCGGTGCGGGGGCCGGCGATCAGCCACACGCGTGGCCACAGGTGCTGCCATTCCTGGGCCATGAATTCGGTGCTGTAGTAGCGGTCGGGGGCGACGACCTCGGTGCCATTGTCGACGTAGGGCCGCTTGGCTTCGAGCGAATCTTCCGGAGCGCTCGGGTTGACGACGGGGCCATGCTCGTAGTTGTAGGCCATGACGGGTCTGCTCCTGTGACTGGCTGGCGACGCGGGCGAGACGCCCGGACGTTCAGTAGCGTAACAGCCTCAAGGATAGGCCACCTCCGCGAAAAAACAAGCCTGACTGTTTATTTTGCACTGCAATAGATCCAAACGGCGCTGCAGCGTGTCGATCCGTCGCGACGCGCGAGTTGCAAGTCCCTGAAATGAAGATGGTTCCGTTGTCGCCGAACCGACAAACAGTCGTGCTTGCTTTTTTTTGGAGGCGCCGATTAAATACCCGGAGGCTGTCGTGGCATTCCGCCCGTCAGTAGACCCGCGGATACTGGGGGGTCCGTGCAACTGGGGGAGAAGACATGCAAGCATCCTCGCATGCGGGCCAGCGCCGTCGCGCGGGCGTCGCCACTTTGACCGGTGCGGCGCTGCTCGCCGCCAGCATCAGCACTGCCATGGCGCAGCAACCTCAGGGGGAGCGTGCCCGCGGGCTCGACGAAATCCTGGTCACCGCGACCCGGCGCGTAGAGACCGCGCTGCAGGACACGCCGGTCTCGGTGTCAGCCTTCAGTCCTGACGATATCGATCGCATGGTCGCACGGGATATTTCCGGCCTGGCTGCGGCCGTGCCCGGTTTCTCGGCCGCGCGCATTACCGCCTTCAATGCCGCTTCGTTCGCGATGCGAGGCGTCGGTCTGACCGACATCATCGTCTATCAGGATGCGCCGGTCAGCGTCCAGATCGATGACTTCGTCATCCCCAGCGTGCAGACGCAGCTGCTCGATACGTTCGATATCGAGGCCATCGAGTTCCTGCGCGGACCACAAGGCACACTGTTTGGCAAGAACACCACAGGCGGTGCCGTCAATATCCGCAGCAAGCGCCCGGATATGAGCGAGTTCGGGGGTTCGGCACGCGTCGCGTATGGGAGTTTCAATGAACGGCGCATCATGGGCGCCGTGGATATCCCGGTTGTCGAGGACGTGTTCGCGCTGCGCTTGGTCGGTGGCTACGTGGAATCGGACGGGTACTATCGTTTGGGCGCACCTTACGGACCGATCAATACCCTGGGCTTGTTCGATGGTTCCTTTGAGCCGTTCGTGATCGAAGGATTCACCGGCGAGTCCGGTCGTGGGACGGGGGAACGCGCTGGTGGTGAAGACGTGTTCAACGGTCGGATCAAGGCGCAGTGGAATCCGAACGATGACATGTCAGTGCTTCTGCAGTACGAGTTCCTGCGCGACCGCTCCGACGCGGTGCCTGCGTTCAACGATACCCCGCCCGATGGTCCGTATCTCTGGAACGCCCTCGGATTCACCCGGCCGGACGGCGATCCGATCAAGAACATGGGCTCGACCCAGCGTAACGACGCGCTGCTGGGGATGGGGCGTGGTCAGCGTATTGACGTCGACGGTATCTACCTGAACTTCGACTGGGCGTTCAGTCCGGATTACACCTTTATCGCCTCGGCGGGTCGTCGCGAGCAGGACGAGATCCTGCCGAATACCTATACGGGTGCGGCGCCGGTGAATACCATCACCGGCGAGGTGCTGTCGCTGTTCGATGCAAATCGCAGCACGACCCGAGAAACCACCCAGTTCGAGGCGCGCGTGGCCTCCGACCTCGATGGGCCGGTCAACTTCGTGGTGGGTGGTTTCTACCAGCAGAACGACGCGGCATTCTGCGTGGTGCAGGTGCTGGGCTTCATCGACCTGGCACTGGATTTCGCCTCACTGGGACTGCCAGCGCTGTTCAACAACAACAGTCCTTCGGTGCTGTGTAACCGGCAGGACTCCAAATCACTCGCCGGTTATGCGGATGTCACCTACGAATTCAACGATCGTTTCACCTTGGGCGCGGGCCTGCGTTACACACGTGACGAGCGCAGTTGGGCGGGGCGCACACAGGTGCCGTTCGGGCAGCTCGACCCGAACAATCCGGGGCTGACGGCAGACGACCTCAACGCACCTCTCGACGCCGGGGATTTCGTCCGCTTCCCAGGCGGTACGATTGTAGATGCGTCGACGCCCGGCTTCGATAACCTCGATCAGACGTGGAACGAACCGAGCTGGCGGGTCACCGGCGCCTACCGGGTGACCGACGACCTGCTGTCGTATCTCACCATCTCTCGCGGCTACAAGGCTGGCGGTTACAATGACCAGACCGGGACCAGCGGTCTACTCGTCCCGGCGCTGACCCGACCGGTCGATCCCGAATTCGCAACCAACTATGAGCTTGGTTTCAAGTACGAGACGGCCGACGGACGCCTGCGCTTCAATCCGACCGTGTTCTTCGCGCGCTATACCGATGCCCAGCGCGCTGCCAACGTGATCACCGAGCAGGGCGGCGCGCAATTCCAGGAAACGGTGTTCTACAACGCCGCGAAAGTGGAAGCCAGGGGCGTCGAGCTGGAGTTCCAGGCCCTGCTGACCGACAACTTCAGGATACGGGCTCAGGCATCGTGGCTGGATGCCAGTTACAAGAACTTCTTCCTCGAGCAGGAGGAACTCGTCGACCCGCTCACCGGGGGACGCATCCTGCCGATCTCCGAGGACCTCAGCGGTCTGCCGGTGCCGCGTTCGCCGAAGAAGAGCGGGGCGATTTCCGGAACCTATGAGATCGAGCTCGCGGGTGGCTTCGTCGATATTTCCGGCGAGGTCTATTACGAGGATCGTAATCTGTTCTACATCTCGGTGGCCGGCCGTGAGTTCGATGCCTACCTGGATTCCAAGGCGCTGTTCAACGCCTCGGTGACCTACAGCGACCGTGATGGCCGTTATTTCGTCCGCGCGTATGGCAAAAACCTTGGCGACAAGCGTTATCGGGTCGCCAGCCAGTCGGTGGCGACGCTGTGGACGCATACCCAGTGGGGCGCGCCGCGTAACTTTGGTGTCGAGGTCGGCTTCAACTTCTGAGCCTGACGGGTGGCCCCGGGGGAGTGATGTCCTCCCGGGGCCGCAGTCCGACTTGACCTGGCCCCGCCGTGTCCGCTATGCCACACTGCTGGCGTCAGGAGGATGCGGGGTGGGCCATGAGCGAGCGCAAGCGCCCTTCGGTGACGTCCGGCCAGCCGGGTCCACCGTCTGATGATGCCGCAGCATCGACCCGGTCGGTCAGCGACAGCGACGCGGGCAAGGTGACGTTTCGCCACGGTGCCGCTGTGTGGGAATGGAACACCCGCACCGGGGCGTTCGATCTCGAAGAGACCACCATGTTGTTGCGACGGCTGGAGAATCCGGCGCTCAGCCTGGAAGAGCCTCTGGAGCACCGCGATCTTGCCGTGAGCGGTGAGGTGGCACGCCAACGGCAGGCGCAGTCCGCGGTCCCCAGGTCGGCGGGCGAGGATGCGGACACCGGTGCGGGGTCCCGCCCGGCACCGGCCCAGATGCCGGCGCCGGAAGACTGGGCGCTGCAGACCCTTTCCCTGGACGGGTCCGTCGTGGAGGGTGGCAATCCCTACGACAGCCTCGCGTCGGGTTCTCGCGGGCGCGAGCGGACACCGGATGGCGAGTCTGACGCCTGGTCATGGGCGCTTCGCAGCGGGCCCAGCAAAGCCCGCGGCGCCAGGGACGAGGCGGCTGACAGGCGCGAGCGGGGCTACAATCCCTACGGTGATGACCCGCCTGCGCGGCGGCGCCGCTAGCCGCCGGCCTCAACGCTCCGGAATGCGGAAGTAGTCCGGGATACCTGCCGGCCAGACATCACCCCACTGCTGGCCACCACCGTCGACCGTCAGCACTTCGCCGGTCACGAATTTTCCCGAGGGCGCCAGCAGGTAGACCACAGCTTCGGCGATATCGTAGGCGTCGCCGAGACGCTGCAACGGGTTGGAGTATCGAAACGCTTCGGCCGCCGCAGGCGGGTAGACATTGAAGCCCTCGGTCTCGACCGAGCCCGGGGCGACGCAGTTGACGCGAATGTCCAGCGGTGCCCACTCGACTGCGACCGTCTTCGACAGATAGACCACGCCGGCCCGGGCCGCGCAGGTATGGGCGACCTGCGGCATGCCCCGCTGCACCAGCGCAACGATGTTCACGATACTCCCCGGTCGGCCCTCGTCTCGCCAGCGTCGCGCCGCCGACTGCATCATGTACCAGGTGCCGTTCAGGTTCGTGTCGATGACGGCGTTCCAGCCTTTTACGCTGAAGTCGATCGCCGCCTGCGGAAACTGGCCACCGCCGTTGTTGACGATACCGTCAAGCCGCCCGAATTCGCTCCAGGTGCGCTCCACCAGCGCTTCGACCTGCTCAGGATCGCGGATGGTCATTGCCGTGGTCGCGATCTGGCTGCCCGGCACCAGCGCACTGACCGCTTCGCGACAGTGCTCCAGCTTCTCGCCGCGCCGGCCACAGATCATGACCCGGGCGCCGAGTCGCGCCAGCAGAAAAGTCATGGCGCGGCCCAGTCCGCTGCCACCACCGGAGACGATGTACACCTGGTCGGCGAGCAGATCATCCCGGTAGACGGTGGGACGTTCGGCGAGCTCCTCATCCGTGAAGCCCCAGCGACGCGTCGGCTCGTCTTTGATGGGCGTGGCCTTCATGGTGGTCATCGCATAGGTCCCCTGGTCAAGCGTGCGGAGTCAGGCGCCGTGCAGGCCGATCACGGAGATCGCTGCCACGTTGCGGATCGGGATGCCGCCTAGGTTATGCGTCAGTCCCAGTTTCGGTTGGGTCAGCTGCCGCGACCCTGCACGGCCGAGCAGCTGGAGATAGATTTCGTAGACCATGCGCAGCCCCGAGGCGCCGATCGGATGGCCGAAGCACTTCAGTCCGCCGTCGATCTGGCAGGGAAGCTCGCCATCGGCGTCGTACACCCCGTCGAGGACGTCGCGAATGGCTGCCCCGCGGGGCGACAGACCCAGATCTTCCATGATCACCAGCTCGGTGATCGAGAAGCAGTCATGCACCTCGATCAGGTCGAGGTCGCGACGGGCATCGCGGATGCCGGCTTCCTCGTAAGCCCGCTTCGCGGCCAGCGGTGTCGTGAGGGTGTAGCTGCCGTCCCAGGACTCATGGCCCATTTCCACGCCGTTGGACGGTGCCAGCTGCAATGCCTTGACCGTGACCATATCGTCGCGGCGACCCAGGCTGCGTGCGATCTCGGGGGTGGTGACAATCGCGCAGGCCGCGCCGTCGCTCACACCGCAGCAGTCATACGTCCCCAGCGGAGAAGACACCATCGGTGCGTTCAGGATGTCTTCGATGGACGGCGTGTTGCGCAGATGCGCCTTGGGGTTGTGACGGGCGTTCTGGTGACTCTTCCAGGAGACATGCGCCATCGCGCGCTTGAGTTCAGCCATGTCGATGCCATGGCGATTGGCATAGGCGCTGGCCAGTTGGGCGAAGGCCCCGGGGGCCGTGCTGTTCGGCAGATAGAGGTCTTCGAAGGTGCCCTTGGTCCGCTCGGGCAGGCCCGCGTAGCCGGTGTCCTTGAGCTTCTCCACACCCATGGCCAGCGCGATGTCGCAGGCGCCGGCGGCAACGGCATACGTGGCGCCGCGTAGCGCCTCCGTGCCCGTGGCACAGAGGTTTTCCACGCGGGTGACCGGGATGTTCGGCAGACGCAGTGCCATTGACAGCGGCAGGGCGGATTTGCCGGTGTTCTGCTCGTCGAAGAATACGCCCAGCCATGCCGCATCCACAGCGGATTTGTCGATACCGGCGTCGGTGACCGCCTCGGAAAACGCCTCGACCATCAGATCCTCATGGCCGCAATCCCAGCGCTCGCCAAAACGCGAACAGCCCATGCCGATGATCGCCACCTTGTCGCGGATGCCCTGCGCCATCTCGTTCAGACGCTCCGAGCCGGGGCCGGCTTCCAGAAATACCGCGTGAAACCGCGTTTCTCGTCGATGTCCTTGATCCGGAAAACCATACGCAGCGGCGTGCCCACGCTCAGCTCGCCGGTTGCGAAGTCGGTGAATTCCATCATCAGGCTGCCCCCCTCGGCGAAGCTCACGCTGCCATACATCAGCGGTGGTGATGGTGAATGGGCCTGCCAGTCTTCGGTGTAGGACTTCACCTGGGCACGACTGTCGGCGAATCGGTGCTCTTCCTGGGTGTCGATCGCACCGCAGTGCACGCATGCCCTGGTGCGGGGGAACTGCGCGGTACCGCAGGCGGTGCAACGTCCGCCGACAAAGGCGGTGATCGCGCGGCGCTTGCGGTAATACACCGACTGGGCTGTGCGTTTGTCGTGCTCGGCCCGCGCACCCCACTCCATCTCCACCTGCCCGGTGAAAGACAGGTAGCGGAGGTACTCGGTTTCCTCGCGACGCAGCGACAGGTGGCCGGTGACGCCCAGTCCGCGCGGGGCTCTGGTGATCGCGTCGGTCACGCGGAACAGCAGGGCGTCGGCGCCCTGGCCGAAGCCGAGGACCAGAATCACCTGTCCGGGGGAAGCCTCCTCGAGGGCGTGCACGAGCATCAGGAGCGGCTGTGCGCTGCCCGCGTGGCCGCAATTTGCCGCCAGGTCATCAGCCAGTCGTGAGGGGTCGACCCCGAGCCTGCGGCACACCGCCTGGCCGACGCGTACGGGACCAGGGAAAATCAGCGTGTCCACTGCGTCGGCACCCAGACCGGCATCGCTGAAGGCGCGGGCACACACCTCCGGCACCATCTTCAAATAGCCTTCATCGCGGATCCAGCGTTCCTCCAGCGGGTAGTCGTAGCGTTCGCCGCTGGCACGATAATGGTCGACCAGATCGCGTGCGAGGCTCGCGCCGCCCAGAAAGCCGGCGACCACAGCTTCGCCGTAGCCCAGATGCAATGCGGCTGCCGCATCGCCAAAGCGCAATTCGCCTGCGCTGCCAGCGCGTGCGAGACGATGCTCGGAGGCGATCAGCAGGCCCGCGCGGGTCTGGCCGCGCAGACTTGCCAGCAGTGCCGAGGTTGCGCAGCGCAGACTGCCGCCGGTGTCGCGGGTCGCGACCGATTCCTCGAGGTCGAGTGCTGCGGCCACCAGGCCCGCGTTACTGCGATCAGCGAAAGGCAGGGTGGTGGAGGCCAGTTGGAGATCTGCGAGGACCGGCCGGGCGCCCTGCAGGCAGTCTCGACCGGCCTCGACGGCCATGGTCAGTGCGTCTTCGTCCCAGTTGCAGATCGCCCGTTCGCCGTGAGCCTGCTGCCTGAATCCAGGGTTCAGCCAGGCGGTCTGGGTGACGATGCGCGCGCGCGGCAGCCGCAGCAGAGGCACATAGGCGCCCCATCCGAGGATGCCGGGGGTCACGGGCTCAGCCCTCGACAAAATCGTGCAGCACGGGCGTGACCCGCAGCGGTTCGGGTACCCGTTCCCGACCGATCCGCCGGTCGAGTTCTTCGTGCCAGTGGTAGATCCGGCGCTCCTGGTAGTTCAGGGGCATCCCCTTGAACCCCGGAGATTCCACGGACTTCTGGATTTGCGGGGCGAACTGCGTGTCTTCCTCGAGAATACGCTCGAAGTTCGCGATGCGGGTCTCCCAGAGCGCCGGGGGCTCGCCGTCACCCCAGTCGGGGGCGAACCAGTGGCACTCGATGCGCATGCTGCGGGGCCCCGTGGGCCAGAACAGCAGAAACGGCATGCCGGAGTCGGCCATGGGCGTGACCAGGTTAGGGTAGAGGTTGAACGAAGGATTGTTTTTCGCGAACAGCTCATCGACCGAGGGAATCTGCTTCATGCCCACCGTCCCCGGATCGACCCAATCCGGCCGGCGGTTGGGGGTGAGCATCAACGAGTGGCCGTTTTTCCACAACACGATCTTCGAGCCGCGGTGATCGAGGAAGCGGTCGACGGTGTGCTGGTGGATGGACTTCAGGTGATAGACCTCCAGGAAGGCATCCATCAGCACCTTGACGTTGCACTCGACGTCCACCCCGTCTTTCTTCACGAACCGGATGTTGTCGATGTCGTACTGCGCGAAATACTCGGGAATCGGCCCGAGATGCTCCAGCAGAGGTTCGGCGTCGGGATCCTCGTTGATGAAGATCCAGTTGCCCAGCTGTTCACAGCGAACCTCGATGAGTCCTCTGCGGTGCATGTCCAGGCCAACGAAATCGCGCTTGTCACGCAGGTTGATCAGCTTGCCTTCGAAGTCATAGGTCCAGCCGTGATACCCGCAGACCAGTCCCCGGGTGTGACCGCAGGCCTCCTTCACCAGCGGGCCACCACGGTGACGGCAGGTGTTGTAGAACGCGCGGACCTTCAGATCCTTGCCGCGAATCAGGAAAATCGGGCTGCCGGTCCTGGTGAACATCAGGAAACTGCCCGGTTCCGGCAGCTCGTCGGCGTGTCCGGCATACAGCCAGGAGCGCTTCCAGAGCTGTGCGTCTTCCAGCGCGAGGAACTGCGGGTCCACATAACGCCCGCCGGGGATGTCCGGCAGCTGCGGGAAATGTTCCGGAGGACCGGAGCGGTTGCGCTCGTACTCCATACCCTCGCGGAGATGGTCTGTGATGGCTGCTTCCATGGCGGTCTGCGTCCCGGGGTCTGACTGATGACGGGTGGCCGCACGCGGCGGAGTCGGGACGTCCCTGTCCCCATCGCGGCGCACCTGGCGGGGCGGCAACGACGTGCTGCCTCTCGGCGTCACTCGGGAGCGCCTCGGACAGACTGTAGAGTATAGGCATACGCCCACTCAAAAGAAACAATCGTGACTGTTTTTTTAGGCAGGTGCGTGGCATACTCGCGCGACTCCGGCGGTCGGCCGGTCGTCAAGCTAAACCGCACCGGGGGCTGTGTATGCCGACGCCGATACTCCATCAGTTCGACCTCTCGCCTTTTGCGGAGAAAGCCCGTCTGGCCTTCGGCCTGAAAGGGCTGGCCTGGTCTGCCGTCGATATCCCGATGATCATGCCCAAGCCCATGCTCACGGGGCTCACCGGCGGGTATCGCAAGACGCCGGTCATGCAACTCGGCGCCAACATCTACTGCGACACCCGCCGGATCGCTCTGGAACTCGAACGCCTGCAGCCCGACCCTTCGCTGTTCCCCACGGGTGATGTCGGCCTGGGCCTGGCCCTGTCGCACTGGAGCGATACGGCGTTCTTCGAGCCGGGCGCGGGGTTGTCGATGGGCACCAATGATGAACTTCCCGAATCGCTGCTGGCCGACCGCAAGGCTTTCTTCGAGTTCATGGACTTCGCTCGGCTCCGTGAGGAGATCCCGCATCTGCTCACGCAGTTGCGGGCCCAGGCGAGCCTGGTCGACCGGCAGCTGGCTGACGGCCGGCGGTTCATGACCGGAGAGGTGCCCGGCTGGGTCGACATCTGCGCCTACTTTCCGCTGTGGATGGCGCGCGGTTTTCTGGTGCATGCGGAGAAAATCCTGGCGCCGCTGACGCGGCTCCCGGACTGGGAGGCGCGCGTCAAGGCCTTGGGGCAGGGGCGCCGTGACACCATCGACGCCGACGCCGCCTGGGCCGAAGCGCGCGCGGCCGAGCCGGTGGTGGGCGGCCATGTCGATCCTGACGATCCGCTGGGGCTGACAGCCGGTGAGCGCGTGCGCGTTGCCGCCGACGACTATGGCCGCGATCCCGTGGAGGGGGAACTGCTTGTGCTTGATATCGATGAGGTGGTGGTGTTGCGCGAGACCCGGGAGCTGGGACGCATCGCCGTGCACTTCCCGCGTATGGGCTATCGCGTCACCGCCGCCTGAGTCGGCTCGAAGGCTCTGCGATGCGCCAGCGGCTAGACCACGCGCGCGGCCCGCAGAGCGGCGATCTCCGCTTCGCCGTAACCGAGTTCGTCCAGAATGGCATCAGTGTGCTCACCGAGTCGTGGCGGCCCCTGGCGGATGCCCGCGGGCAGCGACGAGAACTTCACCGGGATATCGGCCACCGGGGCCGGGCGAGGCAGCCCGGGGAACGCCACGCCCTGCAGCCAGCCCATGGCCGCCACTTGCGGATTGTCCAGCGCCTGTTGCAGATCGAGCACCGGGCCGCAGGGAATCCCGGCGCGCCCGAGCGCCTCCAGCGCCTCGCTGCTGCTGCGCTCGCCACACCACTGCGCCATGCGCCCGCAGAGGACATCCCGATGGTCGCCGCGCCCCTGATCGGTGAGGAACCGCGGGTCGGTGATCCAGTCAGGCTCGCCGACGAGTTCGCACCATCGGCGAAACAGCGCGCCGCCGACCGTGTGGGTGAGAATGTGTCCGTCGCGCGTGGCGAAGACGTCGGATGGCGCGGAGGTCTGCACACGGTTGCCGGTGGGGGCACGGTTGGGCGCGGCCACCCCCTGCTCGATCAGGTGGGAGTTGAACACCGCCAGTGCCGTGGCAAGCAGCGAGGTCTCGACGTGCTGGCCTTCACCGGTGCGCTCGCGATGCATCAGCGCGGCCAGCGTGCCGAAGGCCGAGAGCACAGCGGTGGCGTAATCGACGTAAGGCGCTGCGGCTTTGACTGGCTGCTGCGGCGTGCCGGACATGAACATCGCGCCCGACATCGCCTGGCCGACGCCGTCGAAACCACCGCGCTCGGCGTCGGGGCCCTCAGCGCCGAAAGCCGTCTGTGTGGCCAGGATGATGTCGGCACGGATGGCCTTGAGGCTTGCATAGTCCAGACCCATGCGCGTCAGCCCCGCCGGCGTGAGGTTGGCCACCACCACGTCGGCGGTGGCCACGAGCCGGGTGAGGATCTCGCGGCCCTCGGGCTTGAGCGGGTTGAGCGTCATGCCGCGTTTGTTGCAGGCGGTCTGCAGGAACACACCGCCCTCGCCGGACCCAGCCAGCGGCGCGATGTAGCGGTCCTCTCCGCCGTCGAGTTTTTCGATACGGATGACTTCCGCGCCGAGATGGCCCAGCAGCGTGGCGCAATAGGGACCAGCGACGTAACGGCCGAAATCGAGCACTCTGAGACGCGAGAAATCGAGACTCATGCGCCTGTTCCTGGATCAGTGTCTGGCCAGCCATGGCAAGAGGATTTCGCAGAACGCGATTTTTTCCTCTTTGCCGGCCACCACGTGGGCCACGTCTTCCATCAGCACCCCTTCGGCGTCCGGGATCAGTTCCTCGATCGGCCGCGTGGTGCGCGGGCTGGTGACCAGGTCCTGGCCGGCATGAATCACCAGCGTCGGACACTTGACCTGGCCGAGCCGGTCCCGCACGTCGTGTTCGATGCAGGCGCTGACGAAGCGCTCATGGGCCTGCAGGCGCCCGTTGAGTTCTTTCCAGCCGCCGTCGGGGCCAAGCAACTTGCCCTTGTTGGTGTTGTAGTACTCCGGCTTGAACGACATCACCGTGACGAACCGCTGGAAGGCCTCGAACCCGGAGTCGCGGTGGACGGTGGCGAAGAGTTCCAGTTGGTCGCGGAGGAAATCGTCGCAGTGTGTCCACGCGCCCATGTTGATCATCGAGCGCACCAGGTCGGGGCGCTGGATGGCGACCTCCTGGGAGATGCATGCGCCGATGCCGACCAAGCCGATGAAGTGCACGTGGCTCCAGCCCAGATGGTCGAGCAGCGCGATCACGTCCTGTGCATGGAGGTTCATGGTCGGCGGGACGGAGAGATCGTCGGTGGACTCACCGATGCCCCGGTAGTCGATCAGCAGCACCGTGTAACGGTCGGTGAGGCCGCGCGCCAGGTTGCGTTCGCCCCCGTGGCAGAACGTGCCCCAGCCGCCCATGCAGATCGCGGGGTCGCCGCTGCCGTGCAGCTCGTAGTACATGTCGTGGCCGTTGATGTGCGCAATGGGCATGATGACTCAGCTCCGCTAATGTCCGGTCAGGGAGCAGGCAAGCTACACACCCCGCGGGGGGCTTGCAATCACAAGAGGAGAAGGTAGATGGATTTCCAGTTGTCCGAGGAGCAGAGGGAACTGCAGCAGGCGGCCCGCAAGTACGCGCGCGAGCGATTGCCGAAGATCGCCGAGCAGATCGAGCGCACCGGCGAGCCGCCGTCACATGAACTGGTGCGCGAGTTCGCCGAACTGGGCTTCCTCGGCATCAATATTCCGCAACAGTACGGGGGCATGGGATTAGGGAATCTCGAGGCGCTGATCATTCTGGAGGAGTTTGCACAGATCTCCTCGGCCGTGGCGTTCCCGGTGTTCGAGTCCTGTGTAGGCCCGGTGCGGGCGATCGAGCGCTTCGGCAGCGAGGCGCTGCGCCAGCGGGTGGTGCCGGGGGTCTGCCGCGGTGAGCTGATCGTGGCGGTGTCGATGTCCGAGCCGCAGGCTGGCTCGGCGCTGACCGATCTGAAAACCACGGCCGAGCTGCGTGGCGATACCGTGGTGGTCAATGGGACCAAGCGCTGGTGCTCCGGAGGCGGCCATGCGGACGGCTACGTCGTGTACTGCCGGATGTCCGCAGACCCGGGTGCTCGCGGCATCGGCGCGGTCTATATCGAAAAGGACCGGGCCGGGCTGACCTTCGGTGCCCAGGAGGCGCTGATGGGCTTCCGCGGGGTGCCTTCTTCGGACCTCTACCTCGACGGGGTCGAGTTGCCGGTGGACAACATCATCGTGCCCGCGGGCGGATTCCGCAAGCTGATGGAGGCCTTTGACCTGGAGCGCTGCGGCAATGCCACGATGGCCCTCGGTCAGGCTTCCGGCGCGCTGGAAGACGTCCTGTCCTATGTCCAGGAGCGAGAGCAGTTCGGCAAGCCGATCGTCGATTTCCAGGCCGTGCAGCTGAAGCTCGCAGAGATGAAGATGCGCGTCGATGCGGCGCGGCTGCTGATCTGGCGGGCGGCGAGCAACGCCCAGGAGGGTCTGCCCAGCGTGCTTGAGTCCTCGGTGGCCAAGTGTTTCGCCAATGAGATTGCCCGCGAGGTGACCGGCGATGCCGTGCAGCTCATGGGCGGCTACGGCTACTCCAAGGACTACCCGATGGAGCGACGGTTGCGTGATGCCTGGGGCTGGGGCATCGCCGGCGGGGCGGTCGACATTCAGAAGACCAACATCGCCTCCGCGCTGGTCGGTCGGCGTTTCGATCAGCGCCGTTAGCGGCGCCGCCGATCGGCGCGTGGGCGGCGGCCGTCAGTCCAGGGCGACTTCGACTCGACCGTCGGTCACGCGCACGGGGTAGCTGCGAATGCCCTCGTAAGCCGGTGGGCCCTTGACGCTGCCATCACGGACATCGAAAGAGGCGCCGTGCAGCGGACAGATCACCCGGGTGCCTCGCAGTCGACCTTCATCCAGCCGTGCGTAAGCATGCGAGCAGATGTTGTGTACCGCGAAGAATCCTTCCTTGGTGTGGCACAGCAGGACCTGATGTTCGCCGAGGTCGAAACAACGCGTCCTACCGACCGGCAGTTCCTCGGCCTGAAGCAGCAGCTGATACCGGGGTTGACTCATGAGGCTCTCATCCCTGTCGGCTTGTGCGACGCAATCCTGCACCGCCATTGGGCGGCGCGATGATAGCATATCGATCTGGGCTCACCGGGCGTGCATGCGAGGGTGCAGGTGGACAAAAAAGTTTGTGCGATCGCCGGTGTCGGACCCGGCATGGGATTGGCCCTGTGTCGTCGCTTCGGGCGGGAAGGCTTCCATGTGGCCATGCTCGGACGAACGGCGGCGCGGCTGGCCGAGATTCAGGATCAGCTGCGTGAGGAAGGTATCGAGTGTTCCGCGCATGTCGCAGATGTGACGGATCGCAAGGCCGTGGCCACCGCTTTTCAGCGGATCGGGCAGGAACACGGTGCGCCCGAGGTGCTGATCTTCAACGCTTTCCTGCGTCGCACCAGTGCCCCCAGCCTGCTGACCGAACTCGACGTCGTCGACAGTGTCCGCGTCAACGTGGTCGGTGCGCTGCATTGCGTCCGCCAGGTCGTCGCCGACATGCGCTACAAGCGTCGGGGCACCATTGTGTTCACCGGTGGCGGCTCCGCGGTCGACCCCCCGGTGCAGGTGGCGGCGCTGGGGATCGGCAAGGCGGGTCTGCGCAACCTCTGTTTCAGCCTGGCCCGCGAGCTGGCCTACCACGACGTGCACGTGGCCACGGTCACCATTTTCGACCACATCAATCCCGGCACCCGCTTCGATCCGGATACGATCGCCGAGGAGTACTGGAAGCTGCACGTGCAGCCGCGCGACCAATGGCAGCTGGAGGTCGAGTACCGCTGAGGATGTCGCGCCCGGGATGCGGCTCGCCGCTAAATAAACAGTCATGACTGTTTCTTCTCCGGGCAGCGCGATGCTATGATCGACGCTCTCTTGGGGGAGGGCGTGACGGCGGCGGGCTGGCCGGGTCACGATCGCGGCACGCGCTCCGCAATTCGGCGAGACCTGTGACCGAGGAGTAGGCCGTGAGCGAGAAAACCGCACGCCTGTCGTTCATTTCCCGCATGACCGTCAAGCCCGAGAAGGAAGCGGAGTTCATCCGCCTGGCCAATGCCCTCACGCAGCAGGTGCATGCACACGAGCCCGAGACGCTCATCTATCAGTTCTACCGTCTGCGCGAGCCCAACCGGTTCGCGGTGGTCGAATCGTTCACCAGCGAGCAGGCCGAGCATGACCATCAGAACACCGAGCACTTCAAGGCGCTGGCGCCGGGCTTGGTCGATTGCCTCGACGGGGCCTACGTGCGCGAGTACCTGGACCCGCTCGAGCCGTGACGGGGCAGCACGCGATGTCGCAGACGCCCTGGGTCAACGTCACCACGCTGGGTGACCTGCTGCTGCAGGCCGCGGCAGACTACCCGGCCACCGATGCCATCGTCTTTCCCGATGAGCGCGTCAGTTATCGCGAGCTCGCCGAGCGCGCGCTCGAGCATGCGCGCTCACTGCGCGCACTGGGTGTTCAGCCCGGGGACCATGTCGGCCTGTTGATGCCCACCTGCATGGACTTCCCGGAGCTGTTTTTCGGGGTCTCGCTGTGTGGCGCCGTGGCGGTGCCGATCAACGCGCGCTACCAGTCCGCCGAACTGGCCTATGTGATCGGTAACGCCGATCTGGTCGCGGTGATCACCACCTCGCGCGTGAACGATCACGTGAATTTCGTCGAACGCCTGACTGGCGCCTTTCCTGAACTCGCCGACGGGCCGGATCCGGTGGCGCTGGCACTCGCCACAGCGCCGCAGCTGCGGCGGCTGGTGCTGCTGGGGCCGGGTGAGGCGCCAGGCTTCATGCCGGAGGCCGATTTCCGAGCCCGCGCTGAGACCATCGCGCTCGATGAGATCATGGAAGTCCGCTCACGCGTGCGCCTGCGTGACCCGGCGCTGATGCTCTATACCTCCGGGACGACGGCGAATCCGAAGGGCTGTCCCATCACGCACGAGGCCATGGTGCGCAACTCGATCGCGCTGGGTCGGCATCGCTACCGGCTCACTGCGGACGATCGCTTCTGGTCGCCACTGCCGATGTTCCATATCGCAGCGATTCTGCCGATGGTGTCGATCTTCGATGTCGGCGGCAGCTACCTCACCATGGCGCACTTCGACGCCGGGGTCGCGTTGGGCATGCTGGAGCGCGAGCAGGTGACTGCCACCTATCCCTGTTTCGTTACCATCATGGCGGACCTGATCAAGCACCCCGACTTCGAGAAAACCGATCTGTCACGGATCCGGCTGATGAATTCGAATTTTGCCGTGCAGCCGGACTGGATTCGCGAGGCCATGCTCAAGGCGATGCCGAACACCGTCTACGTCGGCACGTTCGGTATGACCGAAACCGCCGGCACCGTCTGCACCAGTCGGCTGGATGATCCGCTGGCGGCGCGCACGACGCGGCTCGGCGTGCCGCTGCCTGGCCTGGAAGTCCGGATCGTCGATCCGTCGACGGGGGAGGCGGTGCCGACCGGTGAGCGCGGTGAGATTCTTGTGCGCGGCTACAGCCTCTTCGAGGGGTACTACAAGGACCCGGAAAAAACCGCCGAGGCACTGGATGCTGACGGCTGGTATCACACCGGCGATATCGGCTCGCTGGATGCCGCGGGTCAGATCATGTTCTACGGTCGCCTGAAAGACATGCTGAAGGTGGGCGGAGAAAACGTGGCCGCCGCTGAAATCGAGGCCTTCCTGGCCGGCCATCCGGCGGTAAAGCTTGCCCAGGTCGTGGGTGTTCCCGATGAGCGCCTGCAGGAGGTCCCCGCGGCATTCGTTGAACTGGAGGCTGGCGAAGAGGTCACCGAGCAGGCTCTGATCGACTACTGCAAAGGGCGGATTGCCGGCTTCAAGGTGCCGCGCCATGTGCGATTTGTGCATGAGTGGCCGATGTCCACCAGCAAGATCCAGAAATTCCGGCTGCGCGACGGGCTCATCGATGAGCTCGGGCTGAAGCGTGCCGGCTGATACCCCGAGGAGACGTCCCCATGATGGCATTCATCGCGAAGCTGGTGGTCAAGCCGGAGAAGGCGGCCGAGTTCGAGGCGCTGCAGATCAAGCTCAAGCAGCTGACTCACGAGCACGAGCCCGATACGCTGGTCTACGATCTCATCCGCCACCGTGACGCGCCCAACACCTATGTGGTGTATTCGAGTTTCAGGGACCAGGCGGCCTTCGATTTGCACATGGCCTCATCGTTTCACGATGAGCTTGTGCCCCCCATTCTCGATTGCCTCGCCGAAGAGATGGATCTGCAGTTTTTCGAGGTCCTGGGCGCCTGAGCCCGGCCCGCCTGCTGGCAGCGCCGCGCCCGCGTGCGGCTCAGGCCAGCAGGTTCACCGCGAACACCAGAATCACCACAGTGGGCACGACCCAGCGCACCAGCAGCCGCCAGCCGCGAAACGCCCACTCGCTGCGCATGCCGAGTTCCTCTGCAGAACTGCGCCGGGCAATGATCCAGCCGGCGAGCACCGCCAGCAGAATGCCGCCGGCGGGCATCAGCACGTTCGCCACCGCCAGCCCCTTGAGATCATAGAGCGTGCGGCCCTCCAGTGCGCCGATGAACCCCAGCGGGTAGACATCGGCCCAGAGGTTGAAGGAGAACACCGTCCCCAGGCCAGCCAGCCAGAGTGCCAGGCCGGTGATCAGCGCCAATGGGATCCGCGTCAGCCCGGTGTAGTCCTCAAGCGTCGCAATGATGCTTTCCAGCAGCGTGATCGAAGAAGACAGCGCCGCGAAGGCCATCAGCAGGAAGAACAACGGGCCGAGGATCGCACCGCCTTGCATCTGACCGAAGGCCACCGGCAGTGTCGCGAAGATCAGGCCCGGTCCCTGTGCTGGCGACAGGCCGTGGGCAAAGACGATCGGGAACATCACCATGGCCGCGATCAGCGCGACCGCGCCGTCTGCGGTCGCGATCACGATACCTGAGGGTACGATCGGGATATCCCGGCCCATGTAGGCGCCAATGGTCATGATGACGCCGACGCCAACGCCCAGCGAAAAGAACGCCTGGCCTACCGCGAACAGCACGATTGCCGGCGTCAGTTCGCTCCAGCTGGGCCGGAAGATGAACGCAAGCCCTGCTGCGGCATCCCCGGCGAGCATGGCGTAGCCGAGCATGATCAGCAGGATCAGGAACAGCCCGGGCGTCAGCAGCTTCAGCGCGCGCTCCAGTCCGGCATGGATGCCTGCGGCAACAATCCATACGGTCAGGCCGATGAACAGCGTCTGGAACAGAATCATCCGCAGCGGACTGGCATGCATGGCCGCCAGCGCCGCACCCGAACCCGTGGCATCCATGTCGCGGAATGCGCCGGAGAGCGCGACACGAAAGTAGTCGATGGTCCAGCCCGCGACCACGCAATAGAACGACAGGGCGATGAATACCGTCGTCACCGCCATCACGCCGTAAGCCTTCCAGCCGCGACCGATGCCCTCGCGCTCGCGCAGCACCGCCATGGTCCCGACCACGCTGCGCCCGCCGCGTCGTCCGATCATCAGTTCCGCGACCAGCGCCGGCAGGGCCACGCCGAATAGCGCGATCACATAGATCAGCACGAAGGCCCCGCCACCGTTGCCGCCGGCGACGTAGGTGAACTTCCAGATGTTGGCGATGCCCACCGCGCTGCCGATGGCGGCGGCGAGGAACATCAGGCCCGATGACCATTGCCTGTCGCCCTGTACCGTCACCTGCTCGCCTCCGCTGCTGTCGTCCGACCGCGGGGCAGTGTAGAGGATGCCGGCGGCGGCAGCCAGACAACGGCGAGCGCCGGGTTCACGGGGCCGTCCGGTGGGCGTCCA
Source organism: Gammaproteobacteria bacterium (assembly GCA_003567475.1). Lineage (GTDB taxonomy): Bacteria > Pseudomonadota > Gammaproteobacteria > Steroidobacterales > PWYM01 > PWYM01. The sequence goes on from PWZL01000016.1 coordinate 22,212, forward strand.
GCCACTGTGCGATCGCCTGCTCGAGGGCCCATAACGGGACATTCCCATGCGCGAGCAGCTGGTCGTGGAACGCCCGGATGTCAAAGTTCTCGCCCAGGGTCAGGCGGGCGTCTTCGCGGAGTTCCAGCAGTTGCTGCATGCCGATCTTGAACGACGTGGCCTGTCCGGGAACGGCCAGATAACGATCGACTTCGCGAGCGTTCGCCTCGGCGGTCGCAGGCAGCGTGTCGGCCATGTACTCGAGCGCCTGCTCGCGCGTCCATCCGCGGCTGTGCAAGCCGCTGTCGACGACCAGGCGCACCGCGCGCCAGAGTTCCGCGGACAGCCGGCCGAACTCGGCGTAGACATCCCGGTACAGCCCCATCTCCGAGGCCAGCAGTTCGGCATACAGCGCCCAGCCCTCGATGAAGGCGCTGTTGAGCCACCAGACATAGATCTTTCGCAGCTCCGGAATCGTCGGGTCGGCGAGCATGCTGGCGATCTGCAGATGATGTCCGGGTGGGCCCTCATGGTAAATCAGCGCGTCGAGTGCGTATAAGGGGTTGGAGCGCATGTTGGCGAGATTGAGATAGATGGTGCCGGGGCGTGAACCGTCGGCGGCGGGCGCTGAATAGAAGCCGCCCGGGGCGCCGGCTTCGCGGTAGGCTGGGAACCGCCGAACCACCAGCGCGCTGTCGGGCGGGACGGTGACCACCTCGTCGAGCCTGGCCATCGCGCCGGCCACCAGTTCGCGCGCCAGCGCCAGGTACGCCTCGCGGCCCTCGTCGTCGTCGGGCAGCAGCAGGCGTTCGTCCTCCCGGAGCGCCGCGAAAAAAGCCGCCAGGTCGCCCTCGAAGCCGACCTGGCCCATGATGTCCTGCATCTCGCCACGGATGCGGCTCACTTCCGCCAGGCCGAGTGCGTGGACCTCCTCCGGGCTGATGTCAGTGGTGGTGAACAGTCTCAGCAAGAACCGGTAATACGCCTCGCCGTCAGGGAGTTGCCACACGCCACCGGTGATCGGTGTGCGTGCCGCCTCGTCCTCCAGCCGCGCCAGCAACCCGCGATACCCGGCGCGGAATTCCCCGCGAAGCGCTGCCTGTGCGGCGGCCATGAGTTCCTGCGCCCGGGCGGGCGGCAGTTCCAGCGCCATGAGTTTGCGCTGGAAGTCGTTCCACAGTGGGTGCGCCTCGCCCTCGTCGAGCGGTGCGCCGACGAGCAGCGAGCGTGTCGCCTCGATCAGTCGCGGGTACACCGCCTGCGGCATCAGGACACCGGCCTGCTCGCGCAGTGCCATGTCGGCAACGAATTCGCGCAGCAGCGGCCCGACGCCCTTGAGGCGCTGGATGTAGGCCAGCGCATCGGCTTCCTCGCGCACGGGATGATGGTTGATCAACAGATTCGGGATGTCGACATGCAGGCCAACGATCTGGTTGAGGGGATAGGTCTGGGCCCACCACTCCAGCCGCTCGAGCCGCAGCGCCAGTTCCTCGAGGGCGACGTCGTACTGCAGCGCGGCCCGCGGCGACAGGCTGCTGCGGTCGATTTCGCCCTGCAGCCGGGTCTGCCAGCGTTGCAGGCGGGCGGTTTCGGCGGCGCGCGCCTCGGCAGAAAACCGGTCCCAGTCGCCGCGGGGTGCACCCTGGTCGAGGCGCGCCGCCAGCATGGGGCTGGCCTCCAGCATCTCCGCGAACAGCGCATCCAGCAGGCCGAGCAGGCGGGCATCGGCAGACCCCTCCACGCCGAGGGGTGGAGGGGGCGCCCCCTCGATTGGCAGGTTCACGAAGTCGATCAACGCGATGCGACCGTCGCGCACCAGTGCGTAGCCCATCACGCGCGAGTACCGTGTCTGGCCGTCGACCTCCGCGCGGGTGTAATGGTAGGTGAAGCTGCGCGGGCCCGCATCGAAGCGCTCACGGAATGGCAGCAGGATTTCGACCTCGTCGATCGCGGCCTGGATGCCGCGGAAATGACGGGCAATGGCCACTGGTCCCGGCCCGCGGGCATTGCCGTTGATGACCATGACCGCATCGTCGTCGAAATACCGTGCGAAAGCCTCTGGCGTGAAGCCGTCGGGATCATGGTAGGCCTCGTTCCACCACTCGAACATGCCGATCAGCACGTCTCCGGGGCGCGTCGACTCCGCCGGGACGGCGACGGGTGTCAGCAGCAGCAAGGCTCCCAGCAGCAGGTTCAGCCGCGTCATGTCGTCCTCCGTAGTTGTTGGTCATGCGCCACGTGGAGTCGCTGGAGCGTCCTCATCGTGGTGCTGGTGCGTTCCCCTCGGGGCGATTCTCGCGATCCGGATTGCGTAACGCCAGCTTTTGTTGTTTGCTAGCGCACTGTTGGCAGGTTGCGACAGTCCGGGAGGGATGGGACGCAGCCGGAATTCTCAGCAGGGAGTGGGGCGCATGGACGGAAAACTGGGATGGCGCGCAGCGTGGCTGGCGCCGCTGCTCGTCATGGTGACGCTCGGGGCTGCGCGGGCCGAGGAAGACCCGGGCCGGGTGCTCGAGGCGATGTTCGAGTGGTGGAACGAGGCCTACCATGATCCCGACGGCTTCACGCCAGAGGCCTTCGCCCGCTATTACACCGAGGACTCGGTGATGCTCATCAACGGCAACCTGCGCGGGGTGGGCCCGGTGGCCCTCGCGCGCCACTTCCGCAACATCCAGGCCGCCACCGAGGACGTCGAGATCGTGCTGCCCTTCGACCAGGCGTTTTCCGCGGGCAACCGGACCTTCACTTCGCATCTCGTGCGCTCGCGACGGGATGGCGTCGAACACCGGGAGCGCGTGGTGGGCTACGCGCTGATTACCGATGGGCGCATTGCCCTGATCAATTTCGTCGGTACGCCGGCACCTTGACCCGTCCCGGTACCGCCGGGGACCGCACCGTCACCAGAATTCCCAATTACGAGTCAGCTGGAGAGATCAAACCGTGAGCAACATCCAGGAGTCCATCCGCCCCGTCGTCCTCGATGGCCGTGTCCACCTCAGGCGCCAGGTCGCCGTGCTGTGCGGTGCCACGCTGCTGGCCGCCGGCTGGCAGGCCCCTGCATCCGCCCAGCAGGGCGCGCGGACGCTCGACGAGGTGGTGGTCACCGCCCAGCGGCGGGAAGACGTGGCGCAGGACGTGCCGATCAGCCTCACGGCGTTCACCGCCGAAGACATCACGCTCAGCAACATCCAGGGCGTGGATGACTTTTTCTTCCGTACCCCGAACGTGAGCTTCATTCAGGAGGGCTCGCGCGACCGCCGCGAGCTCAGCATCCGCGGCGTGACCAACCAGGTTTCCCGCGACATCGACGTGCGCCCGCAGTCTTTCGGTTTCTACGTTGACGAGTTCAACGTGGTGCAGGCGACGGTCAACCCGCCGATCCTGGACATGGAGCGCATCGAGGTGCTGCGGGGTCCGCAGGGTACCGGTTTCGGGCGCAATGCCGTCGGCGGGGCGATCAACCTGGTCACCCGCAAGCCGGACAATGACCTCTTCATGGAAAACTCGGTCGGCTACGCGCGTTTCAACACCATCGATGTGGAATCGGTGCTGAACGTGCCGATTATCGAGGATACGCTCGCGGTGCGCTTCGCCGGCAAGTTCGCCCAGACCGATGGCCACATCCGCAACATCAATCCCATCGGCGGCGGCAACGATTCCAAGTACCAGTACCTGCGCGGCACCGTGCGCTGGACGCCCACCGAGCGCTTCGCCCTGGATGTCAGCGGTACCTATGTCGACGAAGAAGTCGGTATGCGCGAGGGTGTGCCCTCGGGCGTGATGTCCACTTTCGGTGGCTTCCTGTTCGGGCCGGAGGCCAATCCCGACGGCGTGGGCTTTTTTCCCGAGAACCGTAACCGCGTGAACTTCAACCGAGGTCAGAGCGTCGGCAACAAGTTTTACTATCTGATGGCCCGCGCGCAGTACGACTGGGATGATCTCTCGCTGATCAGCATCACCGGCTATATCGACAAGGACGAGTTCCTGCGTGGCGATATCGATGGCGGCAGCATCGACGCTTTCTTCGAGACCAAGCCGCTGTTTCGCGATTCCTTCACCCAGGAGTTCCGCCTGGTCTCGGCACTGGATGGGGCACTCAACTGGAGCGCCGGGGTGATCTACGCGCGCGATCGTGGCAGTCAGGACCAGTTCACCTTCGCGGGCAACGCCTTCGATCCGAATGATCCTGGCAATCAATTCGTCAGCGGACTGCCGTTCGCCCCCGGGCAACAGGTGACCTCATCGGGTTCCAATGGCGAATTCGAAAGCTATGCCGCTTACGGCGAGCTGTTCTATGACATCAGCGATCAGCTCACGCTGAAGCTCGGCGCGCGGGTCACCCGTGACGAGATCGACTCGCTGACCTTCCGGACCTCCGGCGATCCTCCCGTGATCACCGCCTTCGCGGAAGGCTCGACCCGCTACACGGATTTCTCGCCCTCGGCGGCGCTGACCTGGGCGCTGACCGACGAGATCAACGTCTACGGCAGCGTGGCACGCGGCTACAAGAGCGGCGGGATCCAGACGAATATCGCGCTGGCTGGCGCGGGTGAGCGCGAGGACTTCGACGAGGAAACGGTGTGGAGCTACGAGGTCGGCGTGAAATCGGAACTCTTCGACCGACGGCTGCGGCTGAACGCCGCGGCTTTCCTGATGGACTGGAAAGACATGCAGGTGAACACCGCCGTCGGTGTCCAGCGTCCGGACGGCAACATCGCTTTCATCGCCGCCATACTCAATGCTGCCGAGGCGCGCAACTACGGTGTCGAGGTGGACGCGCTGGCACTGGTCACCGACAACCTGGTGCTCGGCGTTGGTGTGGGCTATCTCAGTGCCAAGTTCGACAGCTTCGATGGTGCGTTCATCGATGGGCAGTTCGTCGACCTGACGGATCGGCGCATCCCCAATGCGCCGCGCCTCACCGCCAACGCCGATGCCCAGTACAACTTCGAACTGGGTAACGGCAACGAGGCGTACCTGCGGGGCGAGTGGTTTGCCCGCAGCCGCAATGTCGCCAATATCAACTCGCTGGTGCGTGAAGGCTTCCCATGGGAAGTCCCGGGTTTCAACCAGGTCAACCTGCGCGCCGGTATCCGCACCGAGCGCTGGGATGTCAGCGCCTATGTGGAGAACGTGTTCGACAATACTTTCTTCACCAATTCCTACCAGAAAGCCTTTTTCGGCGGACTGCATGTCGTACCGTCGTTCCGCAATTACGGGGTGCGGCTGACGGTGCGGTTGTGAGGGAGGAGTGCGCGTGAGAAAGCTGCTGCTGCTTGCGGCGTTGCTGGTCTGGCAGCCGCTGCTGGCCGGGGAAACCCGTGCGATCGTCGGCGCCGCGCTGGTCGATGTGATCGAGGGTCGTGTGATCCCTGATGCCGTGGTGGTGATCCGTGATGGTCGGATCACCGCTGCGGGGTCAGCGGCAGACACGCCAGTGCCGGAGGATGCCGAGCGTATCGAGCTCGAGGGCCGCTGGCTGATTCCGGGGTTGATGAACATGCACGTGCACCTCGGACTGATCCTGCCCGGGCTGATGGCGGCCGAGCATGCCACCGAGAGCGATGCCCAACTGGTGCTGCGCATGGCCGATAACGCGCGCCAGAGCCTGCACAGCGGTGTGACCACGATTCGTCAGCCCGGTGACCGGCGTCACGCCGACATCGCGCTGGCCCGGGCGATCGATCGCGGTGTTCTGCCGGGTCCGCGGATCGTCTCCTCCGGAGAGATGATCAACATCACCGGCGGCCACGGCGCGAGCATGGGTACGCATTTCGATGGGCCCTACGAGATACGCAAGGCGGCGCGGCTGCAGGTGCGGGCCGGGGCGCAGTGGCTGAAGATCGCCATCTCCGGGGGGATTGCCACGCCGGTCGGTGGGATCGGTCAGGGGCTGATGACGCCGGACGAGATCTCCGCGGTGGTGGATATCGCCGAGCGCCACGGCATCAAGGTCACGGCACACTCGGGCTCCGATCATGCCACCCGTGAAGCGGTGGAGCTGGGTATCCACGGTGTCGAGCATGGCTATTTTCTGCAGCGGCCGACCCTGCGTCTGATGTCCGAGCGCGGGACCTGGTACGTGCCCACCATTGTGGTCAGTCAGCCGGCCACCTTCGATTTTTTCGAGCGGATCGGGTCGCCGCCGTGGTACATGGCACGCGTCTACGAAGTGGGTCAGGACCACTGGCGTGCGCTGGAAATGGCGGTCGAGGAGGGCGTGAACATTGCGCTCGGCACCGATCAGTTTCCCTATGAGCCGAATGACGGGACGACCGCAACCGTTCGCGAGGCGGAATACTACGTCGAAGCGGGAATGACCCCGCTGCAGGCCTTGCGCTCGGCGACCCTCGAGTCGGCGCGGATGCTCGGCATGGAGGACAGCATCGGCTCGCTGTCGCCCGGCAAGCACGCCGATATCGTGGCGATCGAGGGTGATCCGCTCGCGGACATCTCGGCGCTGCGCAGCATCGGTTTCGTGATGAAGGGTGGCCAGGTCTACCGCCACGACTGGGAATAGCCCGGCGGTGGGTGATCCGCTCGATCTGCTCGATGTCCGTGGACAGCTCAGCGATGAAGAGTGCGCGGTGCAGGATAGCGTGGCACGGTTTGTCGCGGCCGAAGTGCTGCCGATCATCGGCGAAGCCTTCGACGCCGGCCGGTTCCCGCGTGAACTCGTCAGGCCCATGGCGGAGCTTGGTCTGCTCGGCAGCAGCCTGGAGGGCTGGGGCTGCCCCGGCCTCGGTCCCGTCGCTTACGGTCTGATCTGCCAGGAAATCGAGCGTGGTGATTCGGCGCTCCGAAGCTTCGTGTCGGTACAGTCCAGCCTGGTCATGTGGCCGATTCACACCTACGGTTCCGAAGCGCAGAAGGCCCGCTGGCTGCCGGCGCTTGCGCGCGGAGACGCCATCGGCTGCTTCGGCCTCAGCGAGGCTGCGGGCGGGTCGGACCCGGCGAGCATGCGCACGCGGGCGCGCCGCGATGGCAGCGACTGGATTCTCGATGGCAGCAAGACCTGGATCAGCAACGGCTCCATTGCCGACTGTGCACTGATCTGGGCGAGATCCGAGGAAGGTGTCCGGGGGTTTCTGGTCGAGCGGGGGACGCCGGGCTTCACCGCCACGGATATCGGACGCAAATACAGCCTGCGCGCGGCAGTGACCTCTACCCTGCATCTCGATACGGTGCGCGTGCCGGCAGAGCAGATGCTGCCGGGGGCACTGGGACTGCGCGCCGCACTCAGCTGTCTTTCCGAGGCCCGTTACGGCATCTGCTGGGGTGCGGTCGGCGCGGCCAGCGCCTGCCTGGCAGAGAGCATGGCCTATACCGGGGAGCGCCTGCTGTTCGGTCGTCCGCTGGCGCATACCCAGTCGGTCCAGCAGCGGCTTGCGGACATGGCGCGGCAGCTTGCCACGGCACGCCTGCTGGCCCTGCATCTCGGCCGCCTCAAGCAGGCGGACACGGTGTCACCGGTGCAGGTCTCGCTGGCCAAATGGAACAACGTGCGCATGGCGCTCGAGCTGGCCCGCGAGTGCCGCGATCTGCTCGGCGCCGCCGGGATCACCAGTGCCCACCAGGCCATTCGCCACATGCTCAACCTCGAGAGCGTGATCACCTACGAGGGCACGGAGACCATCCACCAGCTCGTGGTGGGCCAGGCCCTGACTGGACAATCCGCGTTCTGATTCGCGAACGCACGATTCCACTCCATGGCGTTCATCGGGGAGTGGCTCTTGCAGACATCGTGCCCGGTGTACCTGCTAGAGTGCGGTTTCAACCAAGCACAGGGGACGTCAGCAGAGGCGGCTCCCGGACAACACCATGCACATGACACCCAACGCCCGCGCGTTCGACGACTGGATCCGTGATCGCTTCGTCGGCATCAACACCGAGCTCGAGGCCCTGTACTTCGTCCAGCCGGACCGAAACGTGATTCCTGCCGAAGGCGAGGCGCTGCGTCAGGAGCTGCTGGCGAGCGGCCACGCGCATGTCTCCCGCCTGCTTGCCGAAGGCAACACCGATGAAGGCTTCGAGGCTGCATTCGACCTGCTGGGGAATCTCGGCATGTTCATGGCCGCCTGTCGTCGGCACGGGCTGACCGACCCGGCTCGCGAACAGCGCTCACCACTGCAGGCGGCTTCTGCGCTTGCGCTGCACCTCGGCGCCTCGCTGGGGGTGACGCCGCGCTTCGCCACCAGTCACCTGACCACCCACAATCCGGCCCGTGACGGCGTCTACAAGTGCTTCACGCGGCTGGAGGCCGAGCGCGTGTTCTTCGACTACAACACGCGCGGCATTCTCGCCTACAAGCGGGCCGCCGATGCGCTGGTGCGGACTCTGCCAATGGGAATTTCCCATCCCGCCGTGCTGCAGCTGCTAGACGACGCCGCCGCTGCGCTGGCCGATGTCCAATGCAGCAATGCGGCGCTGTTCGAGGCGCTCGATGTGGACGAATTTTTCTATTGCGTGCGGCCCTACCTGAAGCCCTACCGCGTCGGCCTGCAGGTCTATCGTGGCGCCAACGCGGGCGATTTTGCCGGCATCAACGAGATCGACCTGCTGCTCGGCCTGTGCCGCGCCGACCATCCCGAGTACTCGCAGCTGCTGGTCGACAAATTTCTCTACATGCTGCCGGAAGACCAGCAGCGCCTGCGCGACTGCATGCGCCGACGAAGCCTTCTCGACGCCCTGCTCGAGGCGCTCCCCGAGGCCGGCGGGCAGGCATGGTTCCAGGCGGTCGTGCCGCGCTTCCTCGAGGTCTGCGCGCGGCATGGTGAGACGGCCAGTCAGCACCATGATCAGCTGGTGCGGCGGTTCATCGAGCGGCCTGCGCAGGCATTGCCTGAGGAGGAGCAGGGGGATGTGACCGCCAGCGGACCGCCGCTTTCAGTGCTGCTGCCGGCGCTGGAGCGGTTGCGCGATCTACGCAGGGCAGCACCGCGGGAGGATATCCCGACCCGCCATCGCGACCTGGCGCGCCTGCGCGCCGCCCTGCCGCCGACGACAGCGGAGGCCGGCTGAGGTGGTACAGGCGGGCTGGCCTGCGCGGTCCGACTGGCCGGCACCAGAGGACTGGCCAGGCTGGCGTGCCCAGTTCCCGGTTCTGGGTCGACGGACCTATCTGAACTCAGGCTCATGCGGTGCGCTGGCGTTGCCGGTGAGGGCTGCCATGGAGGACTACCTTGAATTGCGGCTGCAAGAGGGCGCGGACTGGGGGCTCTGGCTCGCTCGGATCGAGGCCTTGCGCAGTTCGCTGGCGGGGTTGCTTGGCGTGAGGCCTGGCGAACTGGCGCTGACATCCTCGGCCTCTGCGGGGCTCAACAGCCTCGCCAGCGCGCTCAGCTTCACCGGCGGCCGCCACCGTGTGGTGATCAGCGACTTCGAGTTTCCGACCAGCGCCCAGATCTGGCACGCGCAGGCCCGCCGGGGTGTCGAGGTGCTCCATGTGCCTACCACGGCGACCGGTGACGAGGTGCCGCTGGCACACTTCGAGCCGTTGATCGATGAACACACGGCGCTCGTGGCCGTGACCCATGTCTGTTATCGCAACGGCGCACGGCTCGACATCCCCGCGATTGTGGAACTGGCCCATGCGCGGGGTGCCCGCGTGCTGCTGGACTGCTATCAGTCCGTCGGCGCGGGGCCGCTCGATCTCGCCTCGCTCGGCGTCGATTTTGCCGTAGGCGGGATGATGAAATATCTGCTCGGGACCTCGGGCAGCGGCTTCATGTTTGTCCGTGGTGAGCTGATTCCCACGCTCGAGCCGCTGGCCACCGGCTGGTTAGCCCAGGCAGACGTGGGCGCGATGGATATCACCGGGCATACCCCGGCGCCTGATGCCCGTCGTTTCGAGGCCGGCACCCCAGGCGTGGTCAACAGCCAGGCGGCCGCCGCAGGCGCAGCGATCCTCGACCACGTGGGACTCGCGTCAGTCGGCGCCAGGGTCGAGGCGCTGGTGACGCGCTGTCTTGCTGCCCTGGCGGACCAGGGGGTTGCGGTGGCGACGCCGCAGCCACCGGAACAGCGGGGCGCGACCGTGGCCATCCGCGCAAGCGACGCGGCGGCGCTGGTCGAGGCGTTGGCGCGCCACGGCATTGTGACCTCCTGCCGCGACGGCAACGTCCGCGCCTCGTTTCACTTCTATAACGACGACGAGGATATTTCCCGATTGCTCGGCGCACTCGCCCGCGAGCGGGCCTTGCTGCGCTGAGTGATCAAAAAAAAAGCGGCCCGGAGGCCGCTTTTCTGGAGGCGTTGGGGCCTGCCGGATCAGACGGCGGCGGGGCCCTTGCTGACCTTGGCCAGTCGATCGGCCACGTCCTGCCAGTTGACGATATTCCAGTAGCCCTTCACCCAGTCCGCCTTGACGTTGCGGTATTGCAGGTAGAACGCGTGCTCCCACATGTCGAGCACGAGAATCGGTGTGGTGCCCTGGCCGAAGTTGGTCTGGTGGTCGTAGACCTGGTGAACCAGCAGATGCCCGGCAACCGGTTCCCACGACAGTGCGGCCCAGCCCGAGCCCTGAATGCCCATGGCCGCCGCGGTGAACTGCTCACGGAAGCCGTCCAGTGAGCCGAAGTCACGGTTGAGCTGATCGGCAAGCGCGCCGGTCGGGTCACCACCACCGTCCGGGCCGAGGTTCTTCCAGAACAGCGCGTGCAGCACGTGGCCGGAGAGGTGGAAGGCCAGATCCTTCGAGAGTTGGTTGATCTTGCCGAAATCATTGCCCTTGCGGGCCTCGGCCAGTTTCTCGAGAGTGGTGTTGGCGCCGGTCACGTACGCGGCATGGTGCTTGCCGTGATGCAGTTCGAGAATCTCGCTGGAAAGATGCGGCTCGAGTGCCTTCAGATCGTAGTCAAGCGCGGGTAGCTGGTAGCTCATGATGTCTCCTGTTTGACCGCGGGAGGCCCCGATATGGGACCCTGCCCTTCCATGTCATTCGTCGCCGGCAACCGCGCCCGCTTATAATGCTGGCGCTGCCACCGTCGACCCCCAAAGATCCCTATGGTAGCGCAGCCACCCGTGTCGCGTCAGTGCGCCCCCGCACGCGTGGTCGCGGGTCCACCACCTTGCGGTCGTCCGCGAGACGTGCCAACGGCCAGGGAAGCGCCCATGACCATAGCCTCGAGAGAACTGCTGACGCGGCTCTACGACCTCGCCACGGGGGACGAGGACGCACGGGTCTGTCGCGACATCCCCGACGATGCCTGCCGGCACCAGCCGAGGAACTATTTCGCGCACATCATCGCGCTGATTGCCACCAAGGCGGGCGATCTGCTGATGGACGTCAAGACGGTACTCGCCTGGATTCTCGCCACCCTCGGGGCGCCGCCGGTGATGATCGCGATGCTGGTGCCCATCCGTGAGTCTCTGTCGCTGTTGCCGCAGCTGGCGGTGGCCGGAGTGATGCGTCGCTATCGCCTGCGCAAGGGGTTCTGGGTGGCCGGCAGTGTGGTGCAGGCGGCGGCCGTGCTGGCCATGGTGCCGGTGGTGCTCGCCTTCGACGGGACGGCCGCCGGCGCGCTGATCCTGGGGCTGCTGGTGGTGTTCGCGCTGGCGCGTGGGGTGTGCTCGGTCGCACTGAAGGATGTCGAAGGCAAGACCGTGTCGAAGACTCGGCGCGGCTCGGTCAGCGGCTATGCGTCCTCCGCTGCGGGTATCGTCTCGCTGCTGGTCGGTGGCTGGCTGCACTTTGGCGGCTCGGACAGCCAGTCGCTCGCGGTGTTTGCGTGGCTGTTGATCGCGGCGGGCGTGCTCTGGCTGTTCGCAGCGCTGGTCTACGCGCAGGTGCTGGAACCCGAAGGTGCCACCGAGGGTGGGGCGAGCGCATTGGTGGAGGCCTGGCGGAGCCTCCGCCTGTTGCGCGAGGATGCACGACTGCGACAGTTTCTCTACGTGCGCAGCCTGTTGTTGTCCACCGCGTTGACGGCACCGTTCTACGTCGTCCTGACCCGCGAGCTGACCGAGAGCAGTGTCGGTGCGCTGGGCCTGATGATCATCGCTACGGGGCTGGCCTCGCTCCTGTCCTCGGCGGTATGGGGCCGGCTGGCAGATCGTTCGAGCCGTTGGGTGCTGGTGGCCGCGGCCGTGATTGCGGGGGTCTCGGGATTCCTCGCGTTTGGCTATGGTCGCCTGGACACGACACATTCCGCCACGGTGTTCGCCGTGCTGTTTTTCGTGCTCGGGGTGGCCCATAGTGGTGTTCGGATCGGCCGCAAGACCTACCTTGTGGATATGGCCGATCAGTCGACCCGAGCGGCTTACGTGGCGCTCAGCAACACGTTGATCGGCATCGTGCTGTTGCTGGCGAGCGCGGTCGGTCTGCTTGGAGGGGTGCTGGGTGCGGCTGGCCTGATCCTGTTACTGGCGCTGTTTTCGCTCGCCGCGGCCGCAGTCGCGGTACGCCTACCCGAGGTGCAGTAGACTGGCAGACCTTTACCGGAGGCGAGTCCATGGGCCTGTTGAAGAATGGCGAGTGGCATACCGATTGGTATGACACGGAGGCGAGTGGGGGTGAATTCCAGCGCGAGGACGCCGGATTCCGCGACTGGGTGGTGGCGTCGGACGATGGGGCGCCGACAGCGGGTGGCGCCTGGCCGGCAGCTTCGGGGCGCTATCATCTGATCGTCTCCTGGGCCTGCCCCTGGGCGCACCGAACCTTGATCTTCAGGCGTCTCAAGGGCCTCGAGCCGCATGTCGGTGTGTCAGTGGTCGACGCCGAGATGCTCGAGCATGGCTGGAGTTTTTCGCGCAGCTTTGCGGAGAATGTCGATCCCCTGCACGGCGTGGCGCATCTTTACGAACTCTATCAGCGTGCCCGAAGCGACTACACTGGTCGGGTCACCGTGCCGGTACTCTGGGACCGTGAACGCGACACCATCGTCAGCAACGAGTCGGCCGATATCATCCGCATGTTCAACTCGGCTTTCGACAAGCTGACAGGCAACACGATTGACTTTTATCCCGACGCTCTGCGGGCCGAGATCGACGAGATCAATGCGTTCGTCTACGAGAAGATCAATAACGGGGTCTATCGCAGCGGGTTTGCCACTACGCAGTCTGCGTATGAGGAGGCTTTCGAAGCGCTGTTCGCTGCGCTCGATCGCATCGAGCAGCGATTGTCTGCGCAGCGTTACCTCGTGGGTAATGCCCTCACCGAGGCCGACTGGCGACTGTTCACCACCCTGGTGCGCTTCGACGCCGTCTACGTGGGGCACTTCAAGTGCAATCGCCAGCGCATCGAGGACTACCCGGCGATCTCCAACTACCTGCGCGATCTCTATCAGGTGCCCGGCGTCCGCGGCACGGTGAACATGCACCACATCAAGACCCATTACTATTACAGCCACGACATGATTAATCCGACCCGGATAGTCCCGCGCGGCCCGGCGCTGGATCTCGATCGGGCGCATGATCGCGAGCAGCTCGGTCCGGCGCCAGCGTGGGCCCGCTGAGTTCAGGCTGCATCCGACTGCGCATCCGGTGCGTATAGAGGGTTGACGCCATTGGATGGCGTGCTTACGAACTCAACCCAATCCACACGGAGAGCGGTATATGAAGATCATGACGGGTGTGATGACATTTGCTGCGGCGATGATGCTCGCCGGCAGCCCGGCGGTGAAGGCGTACGATGCGCACGCTCACGGGCCGGACATCGTCGAGACGGCGGTCGCAGCTGGGGCCTTCGAGACCCTGGTGGCTGCGGTACAGGCGGCAGGCCTGGTGGAAACGCTGCAGGGCGAAGGGCCGTTCACGGTATTTGCACCGACCGATGAGGCTTTCGCGGCGCTGCCCGCCGGCACGGTGGAGAGCCTGCTTCAGCCGGAAAATCGCGATCAGCTGGTCGCAATCCTGACCTATCACGTCGTCGCCGGTAAGGTCATGGCTGCGGATGTGGTCAACCTGACTTCGGCGGAAACGGTGAATGGCGCGAGCGTCACGATTGCTGTCGAAGACGGCGCGGTGAAGATCGACGGTGCGACGGTGATTCAGGCCGACATCGAGGCCAGCAACGGCGTCATTCACGTCATCGATCAGGTGATCCTGCCGTAACGCCGAGTCGGTAGAGCATCACGGACGGGACAGCTGCTGGCCCGTCGACGACGGGAAGCTGCGCGATGATGCGCAGCTTCCCGTTTACTGTTGCATTATCATAGCCCTGTGCGCCGCTTGGGGCCCAAGAGCAGCCAGAGAATCACGCCAACAACCGGCAAGACCAGGATCAGGACGATCCAGAGCACCTTGGCGCCCGTGGTGGCGCCACTGTCGACGGTCTTGACGATGGCGTAGATGACGAGGATCAGCCACAGCAGACCCAGAATGCCGCCGATTTCAAGGCCCATAATCACTCCCGGTCAACTGAACACGAGTTGACGATAACAGAACTCCGCGGGAACGGTCACGCGGGTGCAGGCAGGCCAACCGGCCCGCAGCCTGAATAAGACGCTCCAGAAAGGGGAAACACATGCAGATCAGATATCGGAAGGGGTGGCTGGCCGCAGGCACCCTCGCGGTGCTCGGCGGTGCGGTGTCGGGTTGCGCCGGCCCCGGTGTCAGCAGCGCGGAGTTGATCGCGAGCTACGAGCAGGCGCTGATCGCCAGCGAAGCGCAGGCCGTCGACAATCTTGACCAGGACCCTGAGCGCCTCGCCGCCTTCATGGCGCGCGCCGAGACTTACTTTCGCGATATCACCCAGGAGTCGGTACGCGCCCTGACGAGGGACACCTACGCCCCTGACGGCTATCTCAACGATACGCTCAAGGTGATCAACGGTGCCGAGGCGATCGAAGCGTATTTCTACGCCACGGCGGGCAATACCGATGCCGTGCGGGTGGAGTTTCTCTCCCATGCGGCGACCGGTATGGATGTCTATGTCCGCTGGCGCATGACCATCGAGGCACCACGGCTGGCCGATGACCCCCTGGTGTCCTACGGTGTGTCGCAGTTTCGCTTCGACGAGCAGGGGCGACTGCTGATCCACAAGGACTTCTGGGACTCCGGTGGCAATTTCTTCGAACACCTGCCATTTGTCGGCCGGGCCATCCGCAGCATTCGCGGACGTCTGTAAACGCATGGTTTCGCGACCTACCGGCGGTGTGGCTCTCGGCCTGTTGGCGACCCTGCTGCTGGTGGCCGGCTGCAGCCCCACGCGCGTGGTGTCGACGCTGAGTCCGACGTCCCATCTCGAGCACGCGCCGGCAATCGCCTACGGTTCGCATCTTCGACAGCAGCTCGACGTCTACCGCCCGCAGGAGGGCGCGACATCCGCGGGCGCGCCAGTGGTGGTGTTTTTCTATGGCGGTTCCTGGCAACGGGGTGATCGCGACAAGTATGCGTTCGTGGGCAGCTACCTGGCCGAGCTTGGCGTGGTGGCGGTGGTGCCGGATTACCGTGTGTATCCTGAGGTCCGGTTTCCCGGATTCGTCGAGGATGGGGCCGCCGTGCTGGCCTGGGTCGAGCGCCATATCGAGGCGTTCGGAGGTGATCCTGACCAGGTGATCGTCATGGGTCATTCTGCCGGGGCCCATATCGCCGCGCTGCTGGCGCTGGATACACGCTATCTGCAGGCTCAGGGGGTGACCCGCGCTGTGCCCCGGGGTCTGATCGGGTTGGCTGGGCCGTACCGCTTCGATATCGACAGCGGCAGGCTGGCCGAGATTTTCGCTGCCGACGACGGCACGGGCGACAGCCAGCCGATGAACTTCGCGCGTGCTGATGGCCCACCGGCGTTGCTGCTGCACGGCGAGAGTGATCGGGTGGTCTCGGCCGACAACAGTCGCCAGCTGTTCGAACGGTTGTGCGATGCGGGGGGGACGGCCGAGGTGATCGTCTATCCTGGTGTGGGGCATATGCGCATTGCGGCGGCACTGGCGCCACCACTGTCATTTGCCGGTCGCAGTGACGAGGACGTCGCCGAGTTCATCGCACGGGTGACTGGCGAGTCGACGGGGCCGTCCGCCGAGGATGCGCTGACCTGTGGGGAACGACTCAACGGGGCAGCCAATGCAGCGGCTGGCCGCCCGAAGGCCAGTCCAGCCGAACCAGGCGCCCCCGTCCCGACAGGGTGACGCAGGCGCTACGCCCTCCGGGGCCGGGTCAGCTTACGTGCGGATGACCGCGCAGATGAAAGCGCAGCGGTTTCAACGCCCAGTCGCCGGCGTAGGCGATGCCGATGCGGGGTCCGCTGACGATGTCCTCGGCACGCACCCGCCGTCCGCGTTCCAGGAACAGCTGATCGCCGTCGACAAGATCGGCGCCGTCGAGTCCGCGATCGAGGCCCATCGCCTGGGCGAGCTTGGCCGGTCCGGAGCACAGATCGACGTCGCGCAGGCGTGCCGCGGGGATGCGTCCGGCCCGGTGGGTGCGCATGCGCGCCATCCCCTCCACGGGTTCGAGGGCGCGGATCAGCACGGCGGTGGGGTGTCCGGGGCCTTGGGCCACGACGTTCATGCAGTGATGCATGCCGTAGAGGAAATAGATGTAGGCATGACCCGCCGGGCCCCACATCGACTCGGTTCGCGGTGTACGCCGCCCGCCATAGGTGTGGGCGGCACGGTCGATCACACCCAGATAGGCCTCGGTCTCGACGATGCGTCCGGCCAGCCGCTCGCCGTCGTCCAGCACGCGCACGAGCACCTGGCCGAGCAGCGCTCGCGCCAGGGTCACCGGTTCACGGGCGTGAAATCGTCTCGTCAGGCGGCGCATGACCGCTCCGGGTACGAAACCAGGTCTTGAGACGCTCGATGTCTTCCGGGTGCCAGTCCGGGGGCTCGCTGACCTCGAGCCAGGCGTCGATGTAGTGCTCAGGCGCGTAGCGATGTCCGAAGCCCATCGGAGCCTCGTCTGCCGCGATGATGTCGATCGCGAGCTGCAGCATGGTGACCACCGGATACCATCGCAGGCGCTCCGAGACATCCGGTCCGCGCGGTGGCTGCATCCACTCCGGCTGCCGGTAAAACGATTGGGGCTCGAAAAAAGTCACCGGATCGCTGGCGTATTGCAGATAGACGATGCGGATGGGGCCCCAGGTTGCGCCCGGCAGGGCCAACGCGTTGTGCTGATGGGTGAACCTGACGATTGAGCCATCGCGAAAGCGCGGCAGCCATGCCGGCGAGTCGGGTTCGCGGCTGTTGGTGATGGTGCGCCAGGCTTGGCTGCGAAACGGGGGGCCACTCCACAGCGCCCCGTGGAATGGATCGGCGATGACGTCGAAGAGATCGGCCGAGCGCTCTGAGTTCAGCGCCCCCAGGCTCAGCCCGTGGAGATACAGGCGCGGGCGCGTGTCGCGGGGGAGTTGCGTCCAGTGGCCGTAGATGGCTTCGAACAGGGCACGCGCGCTCTCCGCGCCGTAGTCTTCCTCCGACAGCAGCGACAGCCAGCTCGGCAGGTAGGAGTACTGCAGGGCAACGGTGGCGACGCGACCGCGATGCAGATATTCCAGCGTGTCGATCGCCGAGGGGTCGAGCCACCCGGTGCCGGTTGGTGTGGCGATGACCAGGACCGTGCGATCGAATGCCCCGGTACGGTCCAGTTCCTCAACGGCGAGCCGGGCACGCGCCTGGATGTCCTCTGCCGAATTCAGTCCGATGTAGACGCGGATGGGCTTGTCGACCCCCTCGCCGTGAAACGCCTGCAAGGCCGCGAGGCTCGGCCCGGAGGATACGAAGTTCCGCCCTGTTCGCCCCAGGGTGCCCCAGGCGACCGGTGAGGCGGCGCTGCCGGTGCGGGCCGGATCCTCCGGCGCAGCGACTTCCGGTTCCATGAGTGCATCGAATTGCTGGAAGGAACTGTCCAGCGCACGCATCAGCCCGGCCAGCAGCACGCCATCGATCACCGACCAGAACACAGCGACCGCGAGCACCACGCCCAGTCCATGAGAGATGCGGCGTGGCACGTATCGGTGCAGGCGGCCGGAAATCAGCCTGAACGTGAATAGAAAGGCGCGCGAGAAGACCAGGATCAGCGCGAACAGCGGCAGTGCGAGCATGGCGACGCGGAGTGGCCGAGCCGTATCGACCGTATCCATGGCCATCAGCACCCGGATCGAATTCTGCCACTCGGAAGCCTGGCGCAGGAAAATCACGGCCACCACCAGGCAAGCCAGGGCGGCCAGCGCCAGCAACAGGCGCTGCGCCGGTCGCGAAGGGACGGGTAACTCGAGGTAGGCCCAGCACCAGCGCAGGGCGACGCCGGTGGCATAGCCGGCCGCCAGCGACAGCCCTGAGAGCACGCCCTGCATGTGCCAGGTCCGCGGAATCAGGCTGGGTGACAGCGAGGCGGCGAAAAACAGCGTACCCACAATCAGGCCGATGGTGGAGAGGGCAACCGGCCCTCCGCTGAGCCAGGCCGGCAGCAGACTGACTGGCGCTTCGCGAGCCTCCTTGCGCATGGCGGTATTGTGCCGGGCGCAGGCGGCGCCTGCCAGCGCCTGCCGGTTGCGTGACAGGCCGCCGAATTGACGGCTCCGTCGGCGCTTCGCATCATTGACGGCGCGTGGCGCTCGGGCCGCGTCACCGGAGATCTGCGCATGATGTCTATTCGTCGCCCCCTGATCGCGCTGGCCGCCTGCCTGAGCGCGGTGGCCTGTGGTAGCCCGGACGCCCCGGAGCGTCGCGCCGAGACGGTGCGCATCTTCAATTGGTCGGATTACATCGCCGCCGATACCCTGGCGCGTTTCCGTGCCGAGACCGGATTGCGGACCGTGTACGACGTGTTCGACAGTCAGGAAGTGCTGGAGGCCCGTCTGCTGCCCGGCGCCAGCGGCTATGACGTGGTGGTGCCGAGCAGCGATGCGATCTCCCGACAGATTGCCGCCGAGGCGTTTCAGCCCCTGCAGCGCGAGCGCCTGACCCACCTTGGCAACCTCGACCCGGAGCTGCTCCGATTCCTCGAGACGGTGGATCCGGGCAATACCTACGGGGTGCCCTATCTCTGGGGCACCACCGGGATCGGGGTCAACGTCGCAATGCTTGAGGCGCGCTTTCCGGAAGGCGCGCCGACTGACAGTCTCGATCTGCTGTTCGTGCCGGAAAACATCGAACGTCTGGCCGACTGCGGTGTAGCCCTGCTGGATTCGGCGGCCGAAGTGTTTCCCCTGGTGCTGAACTATCTGGGTCTCGACCCGAACTCAGCCGATCCTGCCGACTACCAGGCGCCGGTGCGGGATGCCTTCATGGCAATCCGGCCCCATATCCGCTACTTCCATTCATCGCAGTACATCAACGATCTGGCCAACGGTGAAATCTGCGTGGCGCTGGGCTGGTCCGGCGATATCCTGCAGGCGGCCGACCGTGCAGCCGAGGCCGGGCGCGGTGTGGAGATTGATTACGCCGTACCCGTCGAAGGCAGCAGTGTCTGGTTCGATCTTCTGGCCATCCCGCGCGACGCGGGGAATGTCGCGGGGGCGCATGCGTTCATAGATTTCCTGCTACGCCCGGAGGTGATTGCCGAGGTCAGCAACGAGGTGTTCTACGCCAATCCCAATCTGGCGGCCACGGCACTTGTCGCCCCCGAGGTGCGCGAGCATCCGGGCATTTACCCGCCTCCTGAGGTTCGTGCCCGACTGTTCGCGGTCGAGGCCCGCGAGCCGGCACTCGATCGTGTCATGACCCGGGTGTGGACCGAGATCAAGACCCGTCGATGACGAGTGTCGTCGTGCACGTCGTCGCGTCGTCCGCCACGGCATGAGTGCTGACGAGGGTTTCCTGTCGCTGCGCGCGCTCGCGCGCAGCTTCGATGGCGTCGGCGCCGTGGCGCATGTCGACCTGGACGTCGCGCGCAGTGAGGTCTTCGCGCTGCTTGGACCGTCCGGCTGTGGCAAGTCGACCCTGCTGCGCATGCTGGCCGGGCTGGAGCGGATCGATGCCGGCAGCATCCGGCTGGATGGCGAGGTGCTCAACGACCAGCCTGCGCACAAGCGCCCCGTCAACATGATGTTCCAGGCCTATGCGCTGTTTCCGCACCTGAGCGTCGCGGACAATGTCGCCTTTGGCCTCCGGCAGATGGGTATGAACGCCACCCGTATCCGTGCCCGGGTCGAGGAGATGCTCGAGCTCGTGCGGATGAGCGATCACGCTGCACGGCGCCCGCATCAGCTCTCCGGGGGGCAGCAGCAGCGCGTGGCGCTGGCGCGCAGTCTGGCCCGTGAGCCCAAGCTGCTGTTGCTCGACGAGCCCATGGCCGCGCTGGACCGCCAGCTGCGGGTGCAGATGCAGCGCGAGCTGCGGGAGATCCTCCGCAGCATCCAGATCACCTGTGTGCTGGTGACTCATGATCGCGACGAGGCGATGACCATGGCGGATCGGATCGGGTTGATGCAGGCCGGGCGGCTGGTGCAGGTCGGTCCCCCGGAGGAGGTCTACGATCGTCCGCGCACGCGCTTCGCCGCAGCATTCCTCGGCCAGGTGAACCTGCTGGAGGGGGTGGCCGAGTCGGCAGAGCGTATTCGTCTGGCGGGGCGGTTGCTGCCGACCCGGGGGGCAGTGCCGGGCGTGCTCACGACGGTGGCGGTGCGTCCCGAAGCTATCGAACTGCACCTGTCGGCGCCGGCGCATGGGCAGGCGCTTGAGGGTACGGTACGTGGCGCGGAGTACATGGGCGCTCACCGTGTGCTGGAAGTCGCTGTCGCCGGCTTGCCGCAGCTCGCGGTCATCATCGCGGGCAGCGCCCAGAAAACGCCCCCTGTCGGCAGTGCCGTGTGGCTGGACTGGTGGGCTGACGACGCGGTGGTGCTGGAGCCCGACACATGAAGGGGGGGGACGCGACCCGGCCCTGGGGTCGTTGGCTGGTCATCGGCATCCCGCTGGTCTGGCTGACGCTGTTTTTCCTGCTGCCCTTCGGCATCGTGCTGAAGATCAGCCTGTCGCAGGGCGCGCTGGCCATCCCGCCCTTCCAGCCGTGGTTCGGTATGGAAGACCAGTGGCTGAACGCCACACTGGCCAACTTCCGCTTCCTGCTGACCGACAACCTCTATGCCGCCGCCTATCTGAATTCGCTGAAGATCGCCGCGGTTGCGACCTTCGCTTGCCTGCTGATGGGCTTTCCGCTGGCGTTGGGCATCGCGCGGGCCGCGCCGCGATGGCAGGCGGTGCTGCTGCTGCTGGTGATCGTACCTTCATGGACGTCTTTTCTGATCCGGGTCTACGCCTGGATGGGCATCCTCGGCAACACTGGCGTGATCAATACCCTGCTGCTCTGGCTGGGCCTCATCGATCAGCCGGTGGTGATGCTGCGCACTGATTTCGCCGTGTACGTCGGCATTGTGTATGCCTATCTGCCGTTCATGGTGCTGCCGCTGTACGCCACGCTGGTGCGCATCGAGCCGGCGCTGCTCGAGGCGGCCGCCGATCTTGGCGCGGGGCCGGCGACGGTGTTCCTGCGCATCGTGTTGCCCCTGGCCGCAGGCGGGATTCTCGCTGGTTGCATGCTGGTGTTCATTCCGGCGATCGGCGAGTTCGTGATCCCCGAGCTGCTCGGTGGCGCAGATACGCTGATGATCGGTAAGGTGCTCTGGCAGGAGTTTTTCAATAACCGCGCCTGGCCGCTGGCATCAGCGGTGGCGGTGGTGTTGCTCGGGCTGCTGCTGGCGCCGCTGTGGCTGTTCCATCATCAGCAGGCCCGCAGCATGGCCTTGCATCGATGACCCGCGGTCTCTCGCCGGCGCTGCGCGTGGCGATGATCGCCGTGTTCGTGTTCCTGTATGCACCGATGCTGCTGCTGGTGATTTACTCGTTCAACGAGTCCCGGCTGGTCACGGTCTGGGCGGGTTTTTCGACGCGCTGGTACGGCGAGCTGTTCCG
This sequence comes from Gammaproteobacteria bacterium, assembly GCA_003567475.1. Lineage (GTDB taxonomy): Bacteria > Pseudomonadota > Gammaproteobacteria > Steroidobacterales > PWYM01 > PWYM01. Next base: position 43,988 of record PWZL01000016.1, read on the forward strand.
CGATCGTCAGATGATGTCGGCGTTGTGGGTCAGTCTGCGGGTGGCCAGCATGGCCGCCACCACGGCGGTGGTGCTCGGCACGCTCGCGGCGATCGCGCTGACGCGCCTGGGGCCGTTTCGCGGCCGCGGCGCCTTCGGCATGCTGGTGACGGCGCCACTGCTGATTCCGGAGGTGATCACCGGCCTGTCGCTGCTGCTGCTGTTCGTCGCCATGGGTCAGCTGATCGGTTGGCCCGCCGAGCGTGGCATGCTGACCGTGTGGATCGCGCATGTGACCTTCGCCACGGCCTTTGTGACGGTGGTGGTGGCTGCGCGGCTGGCTCAGTTCGATCGCGCGCTCTACGAGGCGGCGCTGGATCTGGGGGCGACCCCTTTCAGGGCCTTCGCGCAGGTGGTGCTGCCGGTGATCGCGCCCGCGCTTGGCGCCGGCTGGCTGCTGGCCTTTACCTTGTCGCTGGACGATCTGGTGATCGCGAGTTTCACCTCCGGCCCGGGCGCCACGACCCTCCCGATGGTGGTGTTTTCCAGCGTGCGGCTGGGCGTCAGTCCAAAGGTCAACGCCCTGGCAACGCTGCTGATGGCGTTCGTGCTGCTGGCGGCGCTGCTGAGCTGGTGGCTGATGCGTCGGCGCGCGTCCGCGGGGGCAGCGATGGTCTCCCCGGGCAACATGTCTCGCCGGTGATCTTCGGGTAGGCTTTGGCCAGCAAGAGTGAAGTGACCAGCCGAAGGAGCCTCGACATGCGATCTCTCTGGATTATCCTGCCCTCGTTTGCGGCGTTATTGCTCGCTGCATGCGCCAAGCCCACGTATGGGTACACCGTGGAAGTCCTCGCCGAAAGGCTGGATCGGCCCTGGGGCATGGCCTTCCTGCCCGATCGGGGCGACCTCATCATCACCCTGCGGGGTGGCCAGGTGGTGCTGTGGGATGCCGAGAACGGCATCACCGAGATCAGCGGTGCGCCTCGGGTGGTCAGTCAAGGCCAGGGGGGGCTGCTGGACGTGGCCGTGGGCCCGGATTTCGCCGAGCGCGGAGTCGTCTACCTGACCTGGGTCGATCGGGTCGAGGGCGGGACCACCACGCATGTCGGTCGTGCGCGGCTCGACCGCGCTGCCGGCGCACTGACGGACCTGGAAGTCCTGCATGCCGTCAGCCCCGGCATGGCCGGTGGGGGGCATTTCGGCTCGCGCATCGTCTTCAGTGACGGTCACCTGTTTGCCGGTTTCGGCGATCGCAACAGCAAGGAGTTCTCGGCAGACCACATCTCGCAGGACCTCAGCAGCGAGAATGGCTCGGTGATCCGCCTCACCCTGGACGGCGAAATTCCGGCGGACAACCCCTTCGTCGGTCGTGACGGCGCGGCGGGCGCCCTCTGGTCGTATGGTCATCGGAACATCCAGGCGATGACCGTGCATCCCGAGACGGGCGCCCTCTGGCTCGCCGAGCATGGCGAGGCCGGTGGCGATGAAGTCAACGTGGTCGAACGCGGCGGGAACTTCGGCTGGCCCCTGGCCAGCTTTGGCGTCAATTACCGCGACGGCAGCCGTTTCGCGCCGCCGCATCAGCCCGATGACGGTTTCGTGGCGCCGGTACACCATTGGCCGGCCGGGCGGACGGCACACTTTCCGCCCTCAGGGATGGTGTTCTACACGGGCGAGGCCTTTCCAGACTGGCGCGGCCACCTGATGATCGGCAATCTTTACCACCGTTACCTTGGACTCTTTGCCGAGTCCGAGGGTGGACTCCGTGAGGTCGGGCGCCTGCTGGAGGGCGAGAACCTGCGGATCCGGGACGTCGCGATCGGTCCGGATGACGGATTCGTGTACGTGCTCGCCGACGGCCCGGGTGCGCCGCTGCTGCGACTCACGCCCGAGTAAGGTCGCGCTGCTGGCGGACGATATCCCGCCAGGGCAGTTCTCAGGCGCGACCAGGCGGTCAGCTCGTCAGCCGGCCGAACTGCCCGCTGTTGAAATCGGCTATGGCCTGACGGATCTCCGCTTGGGTATTCATGACGAACGGTCCGTAACCGACGACGGGCTCGTCAATCGGCTCCCCGGTCAGCACGAGGACGCTGGCGTCTGTGTCGGCCTCCAGGACGGCCCCCTGCCCGGCGGGTTCAAGCAGGGCGAACTGCGCCTCGCGCAGGGACTGCTGGCCGTTGAGACGCAGCGTCCCCTTGAGCACCACCAGCAGTCCGTTCCAGCCCTCTGGCAACGGCAGCTCAAGGGCATGTCCCTGGTGCAGCCTCAGGTCCCACACGCCCATCGGGGTGTGTGTTCGCGCCGGCCCCTGCAGGCCGGCGTACTCGCCTGCGATCACGCGCAGATGTCCACCGGCTTCCGGGAGGGTGACCACCGGGATCGCTTGCGCAAGCAGAGTCTGATAACCGGGTTCTGACAGCTTGGCGCGGGCCGGCAGATTGACCCAGAGCTGCACCATTTCCAGGGTTCCTCCCCTCCGGGTGAAGGCCTCGGAATGGAACTCGTGGTGCTGGATGCCGGCTGCGGCCGTCATCCACTGCACGTCGCCCGGACCGATCAGCCCGCCAGCGCCGGTCGTGTCGAGGTGCTCGATCTCGCCCTGGTAGACGAGGGTGACCGTCTCGAACCCGCGATGGGGGTGTTCTCCCACACCGCGCGGGTGATCGGCTGGCATGAACTCGGCCGGGCCCGCGTAGTCGAGCAGCAGGAACGGACTCACGTGCGCACCATGGCTGTGATACGAGAACAGCGATCGCACGGGGAAGCCGTCACCGACCCAGTGGCCGGCCGGTGCACTGTAGACACCCAGGATTTTTTTCATGACTGCTGCCCTTTACCGCCTAGTTTGACCTAGATTAAGTATCCCAATGATTTCATTGAGGGTGTAGTCCGCTAAAATCAAACAGATCGTTCTATTTTTGAGACAATTAAGGCATGCAGGATCTGAATGAGCTGTATTTTTTCGTGCAAGTGGTCGATCACGGCGGCTTCGCGGCGGCCGGCCGAGCGCTCGGGATCCCGAAGTCACGCCTGTCGCGGCGGATTGCCGCTCTGGAGGCCCGTCTCGGCGTCCGACTGCTCCAGCGCACGACGCGGCGTCTGGCAGTCACGGAACTCGGCCAGGCGTACTACACCCACTGCAAGGCCATGCTGGTGCAGGCCGAGGCTGCGCAGGAGGCCATCGACCGCAGCCGCGCCGAGCCCTCAGGGGTAGTGCGCATCACCTGCCCGGTGATGCTGCTGGAGGCCACGGTCGGAGAGATGCTGGGCGAATTCCTCGCGCTGTATCCGCAGGTCGAGCTGCACCTTGAGGCCACCAACCGCCGGATCGACGTGGTGGGGGAGGGCGTGGATATCGCGATCCGGGTCCGACCGCCGCCTCTGGAGGACAGCGAGATGGTGCTTCGGGTGCTGGGCGAGCGGGCACAATGCCTGGTGGCCAGCCCTGCATTGCTGGCAGCTCGGGGCACCCCCACTGTCCCGGCGGATCTGACCCGTTATCCCAGCCTGGTGCTGGGGACGCCGCAGCAGCACGCCCGCTGGACACTGATCAGCCAGGACGGTGCGGTGGCGGAGATCGCGCACCATCCGCGCCTGGTCACGCGCAGCATGATGGCATTGAGGGCGACGGCGATCGCGGGTGTCGGGATCGTACAGCTGCCCACCATGATCCTCGCCGAGCCGCTCGCGCGCGGCGAACTGCGGCGGGTGCTGCCCGGCTGGGCGCCCCGCCCCGAGATCATCCACGCGGTGTTCGCCTCACGCCGGGGGCTGTTGCCCTCGGTGCGGGCACTGGTGGATCACCTCGCCGCGCGATTCACTGCCCTAGAACTTTCCGCCTGAACAGACAAAGGATCGTGAGTGCGCGCACGACCCATCAGCGCCCGGCCTGGCGAGCCGTCGTTGCCACAGAGCCCGCGTCGCGGCTTGCGGTCTCTGCGGGGGCGAATCGCAGGAACACGTTGCCGGGCAGATGGTAATAGATGCCGTAGCCCGAGTTGACATACAGCGCGCCATTGACGATCACCGGCCCCGGGCCGCCGAACGAACCGCCATGGGCCGTTGCACCTGAAACGGTCGTGAATTCGCGCAGGGCATCGAACTGCCAGAGTACCTCGCCGGTGTCACGCGCGTGAATGCGCAGGGTACCGTCCATGGCGCCGGCCGCGACCGCACCCGGGAAGGCGTAGATGGCCGCGGAGATCCCCGGATCACAGTAGGCCTTGCCCTCGCAGCGGTCTTCATACTCGTAGTGCCAGCGCACTTCGCCGCTGGCGACATCCACTGCGAACAGCCCCGGGCGATCCGGGTGCTCGTACGTCAGGCCATCATCCATGTCGGAGATCGGCACGTAGAGCAGGTCGCCATCGTTGGCCATGCCAAAGTGAATGCCGCCCTGGATGCCGCCGCGACCGAGCTTGTGGAACCACTTCACGCGCCCGGTATCCGGGTCCAGCGCCCAGACATCGCCGGATTTCTGGCCAGCGAGTACAGTGCTGCCGTCAGCCGAGAGCAGGGTGCCGGCGCCGAAGTCGAGGTCCGGGCCGTTCTCCTCCGGACAGTTCGGGCCGGGATCGCCGCCGTAGTAGTCGTAGCAGCCCATGTTCCAGGCATCGCCGGCCAGTGCCTGGAAGACCCAGCGCTGTTCGCCGGTCTCGAGATCGAAGGCGATGATGGCATTGCTGTGCCCGTCGGCCGGAGAGGAGTAGTTCTGGCCGGTGCCGATGTAGAGCTGGCCGCGCGCCGGGTCGATGGTGGGGGCATTCCAGACCGGTGCACCGCTGGGCCCGTAGATGGTCGTGCCTGCCGTGGTCACGCCGAATTCGGCCGGCGGCTCTGGAATGGTATAGCCCTTCCACAGCGGTTGCCCGGTGGCGGCGTCCAGTGCGACCACGGCGCCGCGGAACGTGCAGCAGGCGTAGTCGGGATCGGCGGCAGCGGTCACCTCGAGTGAGGAGACCGGGGCGTAGACCCGCCCGTCGTGATACACCGGTGAGCCTGTGGCCGTGGCGTTGGCATGATCATCGAGACGGGTCACCCAGAGCAGCTCGCCGGTCTGCAGATCCACGGCATACACCCGCGCCTGGAAGTCGCCGAAGAAACCGACCGGGCGCGCCGACTCGTCGCCGGCCTCCCATGGGCTGATGCTGACCGCCGTGCGCACCTCGGCGCTCGCCCGGAAGCTCCAGCGCAGGCAGCCGGTCTGTTCCTCCAGCGCGTACACCGTGCCGTCCTGGCTACCGAGGTACACGGCACCGCCGGCCACGGCGGGTTGCGAGCGCGCCCGGTTGGCATTGGGCAGGGCGAACGCCCAGCTCAGTTCGAGCTGCGGCGCGTCCTCGGCCGTGAGACCGGCATGCTCGGCAGGCGAGAACCGTGAGTTGAACGGGTCGACGCCGCCCCAGCCGCGCTGGCTGGGTGGCTGGGAGAAATCGAAGGCCATCTGCGCGGCGGCACAGCTCGGCGGAGCCGGGTAGCGGGATTCGGCGCCCAGGGGGATCTCGAGGGCCAGATAATCGGTCACCGCGATCTTCTGCGCTTCAGTGAGCATCGCCGCCTGCTGGCGCATGACCCCATCAGTCAGCGAGGCGTAGATCACGTCGCCGGCCATCAGGTTGAGAAACTCCCGGTGCGGCGAGCGCGCGACCCCGCCCTCATGGCAACCGGCACAGAACTGCTGGTAGATGCCGGCGCCGTCGATGTCCGTCACCGGCGCTGTGGCCAGGGCCAGTGCGGCTGCCGGCTCGCCCGCGGCCGGTGATGTGTCGGTCGGGCTGCCGCAGGCCCCCAGTGCCACTGTCGCTGTCAGCGTGACCGCGGCAATGCCGCTCAGGCTGGTGCGTTGCATGCCATCCCCCCAGAGAAAGCGTCGGCGACCGGCAGGCCGCGCGACTGTGATCAGAAGGCCGAGTCGGCGGGTTTGCCTCCCGGGCCGAAAATGTAATCGTCGATGACCTTGTGAAAATGCCGGATGCGCAGTTCCTGCTTGCCGAGCCACAGGCCGCGAAACCCTGCCGAGTGCATCCCCTGCTGTACGCCGGGCAGGTTGTGGGCATCCTGGTCCAGGACCAGACCGATCGATTTGTCGCCGTGCGGATAGGTGGCGTGCTCAGGGCGCTCGGGCCACTCACCACCCTCCGGGATCAGCTCGTAGGTCTGTACGTCGAAGAGCATCTTGTCCGGGTCGGTGGGATGCGGGCGCTGGCGGAACAGCATCAGGTCATCGGCATGGATGTTCAGCGTGACGTTCGGGAAAATCATGTAGTGGTAGTCGTCGGTCAGCTGGTCATCGTTCAGGCGCGAATAGTCCTTGCCCTGGGCCACCCCGTGCTTGCGCTTGAACTTCTGGATGTTCACGCGCAGATCCTTGATCTTGCCGTCATAGTCGGCCGGATCCATGCCGGCCTCCAGCATGATGTGCTTGATGGCGGGTGGGATGTCCGGCGGCAGCTTGACCCGGGGGCTGATGGTCGCGAAAGGGATCAGGTAGCGGTTATGGCGCGCGTAGCAGTCGATCTGGATGTTGTAGTCGTCGAGATACCAGAGCAGCTGCGGATGAATGCCCTGCACGTGGTAGCTCTCGTTGAAGGCGTCCACGGAGGCCTTCCAGTTGCAGTTCCACTCGATCGTGACATCACGCGTCAGGGCCATGCGCGAGAAGTTGTAGGCCCCCAGATGGGCGGGGATCGGGTCGAGGAACTCCAGCAGCGGCTCGACTTCCGGGTTGAGGCTGAACCATACGAAGCTGCCCCAGCTGTCGCAGGGGATCTCGGTCAGGCCGTTGCAGGGAGACCCCTGCGGGAAGGTGTCGACATCGGGGATATTCTCGAAGCTGCCGTCGAGCCGGTATTCCCAGTGGTGATAGGAACATTTGAAGGTCGTGGCGCTGCCGTAGCCTGGTGATCGCAGGCGATTGCCGCGGTGCTGGCAGACGTTGTAGAACGCCCGCACGCCGCCATCGGGCTGGCGCACGATGAGCACGGATTCCCGGCCGATCTCGGTGCAGGCGTAATCCCCCGCTTCGGGGATATCGTCTTCCCGGCAACCGAGCAGCCAGACCTTGCGCCAGATGTGCTCCCATTCCAGGCGCATGAACTCGGCGCTGGTATAGCGCGAAGCGGGGATGACCTCGGTGCCCAGGTTCGGATCCGGGGCTTTCTCCGCCGGCGTTTCCGGACTGTCCTCCGGGTTCACACGCGGCACCTTGACATCGCGAACCGTGTCCAGCTTCGCGTAGGAACGGACGAAACTGGCCTCGACCTTGTCCAGCTTGTTCATAGGGTTCGGCCTCGCTTGACGGCGGTCGGCGAGCGCGGACGGCTCAGTACTGCACCCGGTTGGTGAAGCCTAAATCCGCCACGATGTTGGCCCCCTGCAGGACGCTGCCCGCGGGGCTGGCCGCAAAGGCGACCACCCGGGCGATCTCCTCCGGTGTCGCCATGCGCCCGGCGGGGATCTGCTTCAAGGTCGCCTTGTAGAACTCCGGCATCGTGCCCTCGATCATCTCCCAGGCGCCGCCTTCGAAATACACCGGCCCCGGTGAGACCGCGTTGACGCGGATGCCTTTCTTGGCGACGAACAGCGCGAGCTGCTTGCTGTAATTCAGCAGGGCCGCTTTCATGGCGTTATAGGCCATCGGACCGGCAAAGAATTCAACCGCGTTGGTGGAGCTGATGATCACTACGGCGGCCGCCTCGGACTGCTCGAGCTGCGGCATGAGCGTCTCCACGCCGCGCACGGTGCCCAGGATGTCGATCTCGAAGCACTTCCACCAGTTCTTCTCGGAGTCCATGCCACCGCCGCCGCTGACATTGGGCACGAAAATGTCGACCCCACCGAGAGCCTCGGCCGTCTCCGTGAGCCAGACCTTGTAGGCATCGCCGTCGCGCACGTTGACCGCGGCGCCGACGGCGTTCACGCCTTTGGCCTTGAGTGCCGCGACGGTTTCAGCCACCTCGTCCTCATCGCGTGAGCAGACGCCGACATCCACGCCTTCGTCGGCCAGCAGGTCGACGATCCGACGGCCGATCCCCTTGGTCGAGCCGGTGACGATGGCCTTCTTGCCCTTGAGTCCGAGATCCATGCGCGTGCTCCCCCTGTTGATTGCTGCCGGCGGCGCGCTGTCGGCCACCGCGTGACACTGGTATCTTCCGGCGACACCGCGGCCGCCATGGGTTCGAGTATACTCTGCCGGCGGAGGTGGACAAACAATCTTGACTGTTTTTTATGCATCAACGGCCGCGGAGCTATCCCGGGAGGCGACAAGTCGATGGCAAAAATAATCGTGACGGATCGTGAGGGCGCGACCCATGAGGTGGAAGGCAAGGTGGGTCTGTCCATCATGGAAACCCTGCGCGAACTCGAGAATGGTGTGGAGGCCTTGTGTGGTGGCATGTGCTCCTGCTGCACCTGCCACTGCTACATCGAGCCGGAGTGGTTTGCGCAGCTGCCGCGCCGCCAGGACGACGAAGAGGAGCTGCTGGCCGAGGGCGAAAGCTATCGCGCCGAGACGTCGCGACTCACCTGTCAGGTGGAGTTCACCGCAGCGCTCGACGGCATCCGCCTGACGGTGGCGCCGGAGGAGTGAACAGCCGCGCTGCGCCGGGGTCGGTCGCCGGCGCAGCGCGGAGCCTCGGGTGCTATTGCACGGTCAGCGCATTGTCCAGCATGAGTTCTGCGCCATTGACGAAGCTCGCCTCGTCGGAGGCGAGATACACCACCATCCAGGCCACGTCCTCGGGTTTGCCGACGCCGACGTGACCTGCGGCGGCCTTGGCATCTTCATCGGAGACGCCAAGCGCTGCGTTGGCGGTGGCAATCATCGGCGTTTCGATCGCGCCGGCGTGGATCGAATTCACGCGGATGTTGTAGCCGTTCATCTGGCAGTGCACCGCCACCGACTTGGTCATGCTGCGTACCGCCCCTTTCGCTGCCGTGTAGGCAAAGAAGACCGGGTACCCCAGATGCGAGGCGACTGACGACATGTTGATGATCGAGCCGCCTCCGCGTTTTTTCATGGCCGGAATAGCCGCCTGAATTCCGAGGAAGACACCCTCGTTCATCACCGCATTGGCGAAGCGGAACTGCTCGAGTGTGGTGTCTTCCGGGGTGGCGACGATCACCACGCCGGCGTTGTTGACCAGCACGTCGAGCCCGCCGAAGTGGCGCTCGGCGGCAGAGACGGCGTCCCCCCAGGCGCTCTGATCACGCACGTCGAGTGTCAACGCCAGCGCCCGTCCACCCTCGCGGCCATTGATCGCCTCGGCCACCGCCTCCGCGGCCTCGAGGTTGACATCGGTGACGACCACGTCGGCCCCCTCGGCGGCCAGCAGTTCGGCGTCCGCCTTGCCGAGACCGGATCCGGCACCCGTGACCAGTGCAACCTTTCCCTGTACGCGACCCATGATGCATCTCCCCCTGACTGTCGATGAGGCAGCGGCGCGCTGCGACCGGGCTGACGCTAGCAGTCAGGCGTGCCGGTTTCAATCATCTTTGACTTTTCCTGGCCTCCGCGACACTCTTGTCACACCGCCACGCAACCGGCGGGCACGCAGGGGAGATACGCACAATGAGCAAGCGCAACCAGCGCGTTGCGCAGCGCCATGAAGAGGTTGTCAGCGGTGGCTGGCAGGCCCAGAAAAGCGCGTCAACGCGCAGACTGATCATCGAGGCGGCCATTCGCTGCTTCGTCGAACTCGGGTACGCGCAGACCACCACGACACGCATTGCCGAGATGGCGGGGCTGTCGCGAGGGGCGATGCTGCATCACTTTCCCTCGAAAATCGACATCGTGCGCGCTGCCGTAGATTACCTGCATGCCAAGCGCCTGAAGGCATTCCGGCGGGCCGTCGCCGCCATCGGGCCAGAAGAAGACCGGGTGCGCTTCAGCGTCGAGGCCTATTGGCAGCAGGTCAATCATCCCTGGTTCATGGCCTTTTTCGAACTCTCCGTCGCCGCCCGCACGGATGCCGAACTGCGCTCGATTCTGCAGCCCGCCCAGGCCGCGTTTGACCAGGCCTGGTACCAGACGGCCTGGGAGGTGTTTCCGGAGTGGAAAGACCATCCAGCCGCTTTCGATCTCGCGCTCGACCTCTCGCGCTGCCTCATGGAAGGCATGGCCGTGAGTTTCATGACCCACGATCCGAGCGAGCGTGACCGGCGCCTGCTGGCGTACCTCGAGGAGAAGCTGCGCGAGCTCGCCCCGCCGGCCCGCCCGGCCCGCAGCCGCGCCGGTCAGTGAACTTCAGCCTGCCGGGCGCCGACGGCCTCCGCCTCGCCGCTGAGCGCGACGGCGACGGCACGCCGGTGCTGTTGCTTCACGGTGGCGGTCAGACGCGCCACGCCTGGGGTCAGACCGCCACCCGGCTGGCTGCGGCCGGCTGGCAGGCCATCGCCATCGACCAGCGCGGCCATGGCGACAGCGACTGGGCACCACCCGATCAGGATTACCGGCTCGAATGGTATGGCGAGGATCTGGCGGCGGCGGTCCGCAGCCTGAACGAGCCTGTGGTGCTGGTCGGTGCGTCGCTCGGCGGTCTCGCCGCCCTGATGGTGGCGGGCGAACTGGCGCCGGAATGCGTCGAGGCGCTCGTACTGGTCGATATCGCGGTGCGCCCCGAGCCGCATGGCGTCGATCGGGTACTGGCCTTCATGGAGGCGCATGGCCAGGGGTTTACCAGCCTCGAGGAGGCGGCTGCAGCCGTCGCCGCCTACCTGCCCCACCGGCCGCGGCCGGCGCGCAGCGAGGGGCTGGCGCGCAACCTGCGCCGGCGTGCAGACGGGCGCTGGTACTGGCACTGGGATCCGCGTTTTCTGCATGCTGCCCGCACCCAGCCGCCCGAGGCCTGGGAGCCGCGGATGCGCGCTGCCGCGCGGCGGTTGTGCCAGCCGACCTTGCTCGTGCGGGGTGGCCTGAGCGACGTGCTGAGCGAGGCGGGTGCCCGGGATTTTCTCACGCTGGTCCCCCATGCGCGCTACGCGTCGGTCAGCGATGCCGCGCACATGGTGGTCGGCGACCGCAATGACCGCTTCACCGCTGCGGTGCTCGAGTTTCTCGCCTCGTCGGCACTGCCGGCGCAGGCTTCTCCAGTGACACAACGGAGTCTCCAGCGATGATCGATTTCGAACCGACGCCCGAGCAGGCGGCCCTGGTCGCGCAGGTGCGCGAGTTCATTCATGAGCGGGTCATCCCGATGGAAGCCGATCCACGACGAACGGCGCATGGTCCGACCGAGGCGTTGCGCGGCGACCTGGTGGCCATGGCCCGCGAGGCCGGCCTGCTCAGTTTGCATGTCAGCCCCGAGTACGGCGGCAAGGGCATCGACCACCGCACCGCCGCACTGGTGTTCGAGGAGTCCGGCTACTCGATGCTCGGTCCCGTGGCCATGAACATCGCGGCCCCTGACGAGGCGAACATGCACATGCTCGAGCGCATCGCCAGCGACGAGCAGAAGGAGCGCTACCTCCGCCCGTTGGCCGCCGGGGGCGGACGTTCCTGTTTCTGCATGACCGAGCCAGCACCGGGCGCGGGATCCGACCCCGCGGCGCTGGCCACGACCGCCCGCCAGGAGGGGGAGGAATTCGTGATCGACGGTCGCAAGTGGATGATCACCGGCTTCGACGGTGCGGCCTTCGCGATCATCATGGCTCGGACCATCGATGCCCAGGGGCGCGACCTCGGCGCCTCGATGTTCCTGACGCCGATGGACGTGCCGGGCATTCGCCTGGTGCGCGTGCTGGACACGATGGACGCGAGCTTCACAGGCGGGCACGCCGAGCTTGCCTTCGAAGGCCTGAGGGTGCCGCGCGAGGCCGTGCTCGGTGAGCTGGGCGAAGGCTTCCGGTATGCCCAGGTCAGCCTTGCCCCCGCGCGGTTGACGCACTGCATGCGCTGGTTGGGCGCGGCCCGTCGCGCCCATGACATCGCGGTGGACTACACCCGCCGCCGCGAGGCCTTCGGCCAGCGGCTGATCGATCACGAGGGCGTGGGGTTCCAGCTGGCTGACAACGAAATCGAGCTCCGTCAGGCGCGGCTGGCCATCTGGCACACCGCCTGGCTGCTCGATCGCGGCGAACGCGCCTCGCGGGAGTCGAGCATGGCCAAGGTATACTGCGCCGAGGCCATCTACCGCATTGCCGACCGGGCGATGCAGGTGATGGGAGGACTCGGTCTGTCCGACGATACCGAGGTCGCGCGCATCTACCGCGACGTGCGTGCCTTCCGGGTGTACGACGGGCCGAGTGAGGTCCATCGCTGGTCGATTGCCAGGCGGCTCGGCCGCTGAAGGGGAGAGGGCGCATGAGTCTCGCGGGTAAGACAGTATTCATCACCGGCGGCAGCCGGGGCATCGGTCTGGCCATCGCCTGTCGCGCGGCCCGCGACGGCGCGAATGTGGCGATTGCGGCCAAGACCGCCGAACCGCATCCCAGGCTGCCCGGCACCATCCATACGGCGGCGCGCGAGATCGAGGCCGCCGGGGGCAAGGCGCTGCCGCTGGTCTGTGACATCCGCGATGAGGCCCAGGTCGAGGCGGCGGTCGCGGCCACCGTCGAGGCGTTCGGCGGGATCGACATCTGCGTGAACAATGCCAGTGCCATCTCGCTCACGCCCACGCTGAAGACCGACATGAAGCGCTTCGACCTGATGCACCAGATCAACCTGCGCGGCACGTTCCTGGTCTCGAAGAGCTGCCTGCCGCACCTGCTGGAGGCCGACAATCCGCATGTGCTGAACCTCGCCCCGCCGCTGAATTTCGAGGCGAAGTGGTTCGCGCCGCATGTCGCCTACAGCATGGCCAAGTACGGCATGAGCCTGTGCGTGCTCGGCATGGCCGAGGAGTACCGCGCCCAGGGAGTGGCCTTCAATGCGCTGTGGCCCCGCACGGCCATCGCAACCGCCGCGATCCGCAATGTCATTGGTGGCGATGAGCTGATTCGCCGCTCGCGCAAGCCGGAGATCATCGCCGATGCGGCCTGGTTCATCCTCACCCGACCCGCCCGCGAGTTCACGGGGAATTTCTGCGTCGATGACGAGGTGCTGGAAGCCGCCGGCATCACCGATCTCACGGGCTACGCGGTGGACCCCGACGTGGAACTGGCACCCGATTTCTTCGTCGAGCCGCGCGGCTGAACCGGCAAGTCCGACCGGTACGGCGATCATCGCCCTGCAAGGAGACCCTGACATGAAGCTGTATCACTGCGCGGGATCGCGCTCGGTGCGTGTCCGCTGGCTGCTCGAGGAGCTCGGTCTCGAGCATGAGCTCGAGGAACTGCCCTTCGGTCCGCAGGCGCTCAAGTCCGAGGCGTTCCGCCGCGTGAACCCGCTCGGGCGCGTGCCTGCACTGATCGACGGCGACCTGGTAATGCACGAATCCGGCGCGATCGTGCAGTACATTCTTGAGACCTATGCCGAGGGTCGGCTGCAGCCGGCGATCGGTACGCGCGAGCGCGGCGAGTTTCTCAACTGGATCCACTTCGCCGAGGCCTCCCTGATGGTCCCGGTCGGCATGCTGATCGGCCAGCTGGTGTTCACGCCGGAGGCCCAGCGCAACGCCGGCATGATCGCCTACGGACAACAGAAATACGCCGAGCAGATGAAGCTGGTGGACGACAGCCTCGCCGGACGCGAGTGGCTGTTGGGTGAGTTCTCGGCCGCCGACGTGATGCTCGGATACACCGTGTTCCTTGCCGCCTATATCAGGATGCTCGATGAGACCACGCCCAACGTGCAGGCGTACTTCGCGCGCGTGCGGGCGCGGCCGGCCTGGCAGCGCGCCATGACCTCGACGCTGCCGCCGGCAGGCGAGGGCGGGACGGGCGAATGAGCGATAGCAGCCGGCAGGAGCAGTTCAGCGGGGTCAAGCCCGTGAGTGAGGGTCACCGCTTCGACGAGGCCCGACTGGAGGCCTACCTGGCCGCCCATGTCCCCGGCTTCCGCGGGCCGCTCACCGTCGAGCAGTTCAAGGGCGGTCAGTCGAACCCCACCTACCGCCTGCGTTCGCCCTCCGGAGCCTGGGTGCTGAGGCGCAAGCCCCCGGGCAAGCTCCTGCCTTCAGCACACGCCGTCGACCGCGAATACCGCATCATCAAGGCCCTCGGCGAGGCCGGGTTCCCCGTGCCCGAGGCCGTGCTGCTGTGCGAGGACGAGAGCGTCGTCGGCACCATGTTCTACCTCATGGCCTATGTCCCCGGGCGGATCGTCTGGGAGGCGCCGATGCCCGGCAGTACTCCGGCCGAGCGCGCGGCCATCTACGATGCCGTCAACGCCACCCTGGCGCGCCTGCATTCACTGGACTATGCCGCCATCGGTCTGGCCGACTATGGCAAGCCGGGCAATTATTTCGTCCGGCAAATCGGGCGCTGGTCGCGCCAGTACGAGGCCTCGGAGACCGAGTCCATCCCGGAGATGAACCGGTTGATTACCTGGCTGCCCGACAATATCCCCGATGACGAGGCCACCAGCATCGTCCACGGTGACTACCGCCTGGATAATCTCATCCTGCACCCCGAGCGTCCGGAAGTGCTGGCGGTGCTCGATTGGGAGCTCTCCACGCTTGGTCATCCGCTGGGGGATTTCACCTACCATCTGATGCAGTGGCGGCTGCCGAACATCGAGGGTTTCGGTATCAGCACGTTGGCTGGCGCGGACCTGCCTGCCCTGGGGGTCCCCACTGAGGACGAATACGTCGCCCTGTACTGCGAGCGCACCGGCCGCAGTGGCATCGAGAACCGCGACTTCTACTTCGCCTACAATTTCTTCAGGCTGGCGGCGATTCTCCAGGGGATTGCGGGGCGTGTGCGTGACGGCACCGC
>PWZL01000040.1 GCA_003567475.1 Gammaproteobacteria bacterium
GTGAGTGCAGCACCACCATCGGCCACCCGAAGCGATGATCCGGGCGCATTGATCTGCAGTTCCCCGGTATGAACCGGAGGCAAGGTCAGATAAGGGTCCAGCCCAAACCGGGGGGCGATCCACTGGTGATCTTCGAAGTTTAGGCTCTTGATGGCCAGGTTCCTGCCATATATACCCTTTCTGGAGTATTTGCCCCTAAGGTAATCGCTGTCTCGGATGATGGCTGGCAAAATGTGCTTCAAACCAATCTTTCCGCCTGCAGATGGTGGATAGTAAAACCGCTTTACCAATTCATACAGGTCGATCATCGCCCGATTGCCCGATATGTAATCCCTGTCATTGGGATCGGGCTTATGGCGGGTAATGTGATCAATGAAGGCCAGGATCTCCTTTTTTTCGCCCGCATCCATTTTGATCTCCCCACTGAGGATCTGCTCGTGGATCAAACGCAAATAAGTGTTCTCATGGTTGTGGTAACGGAACACGCTGCCTTCATCTGCAGACAAGGATTCCCTGAGTGCCCTGATGAAGGCCAGGTTTGGGTATTCGTTCTTCTTAAAGTGAATGAATTCACTGGCATGCTCAATTCGTCCATCCTCATGGATCTTATGGTGGCTGAACTGAAATGCATGCCCCTGGTATGAACTGGTGTCCCTGAAAAAAGGAAGGGCTACCTGCGAGGTTTCAAAGTCGATCATGTGCAAGGGGTATTTCCATTCACGGGCTTCCTCCAGGAAACTATCCCTGTCAAAGTAATACGAATCATCTCCCGCCTTTTCTTTTTCTATTTGCAGGAGCTTTCGCTCTGTGGAGTCCAATCCTGTAGCCTCTTTCGACTTTCTGCTTTTAGGCGTGATGTCTTCCGGCAAGATGTCCTTAAGGAAAAAGACATTGTTTGCCAACACCTTATCCACGGCTCGTCCACCCCACCATAATTCGTAGGCCACGGCATTCTTTATTTGATCAGGGCTTATTTGCGCATGGCGTGACAGGCATTCCTTGCGGCCATCTTTCTTCCCGGTTTCCGTTTTAACAAAGTAGGCACATTTGCTGCATTTTGAAGTCAGCGGAGCCTGTACCCGCTTGTCCTCCTTGTAAATGTCCTGACAAAGCCATACAAAACGCTCAAAATCCAGTTCCGGATCAAAGTTGTTTGGCACATTGTAAGTATGCCATATTTTTTCCACCACATCATCCAGGTTGATGATGCGCAGTAAGGGATTACCAAGCTGATCTGCCGTTAATCCATCGGGAACGATCACCTCCGTGTATTTCCCCTTTTTTTGTAGTTGAAACAGCTGGTTAAGGCCATCAATGCTTGCCTTTGCATTCTTGTCTGCCAGCACCAAATGGGCCTTAACCTGATACTCCGGATGGGTCTTGCTGATGACGTACTTCTGGAATGCCAGATCATAGAGATATGGCACCCATTTGGATTTGATGCACTCCCGTTTGCTGCCCAGGTAAGAATAAAATGAGGATTTATCATCTACGTGATCGTCATCGAAGTCTCCTCCGTCATCCAGGTCAATGGATTTGGACTTAACTTCATAGAGGTTGATGGTTTGCTTTTCTTTTACAATGATGTCGGCACGAATAAACAGGTGATCGTATCGGAATGCTGCCTCGGCAATAGTGACCTTCCCTGGCTGGTTAAACCTTTCCGTGGTGTCCTTCAGGGATTTGTCGTAATCTGTCTCGCTGACAAGAATCCCTTCCGATACGGGATCCTGGGAACACAGGTAGATTGCCAGCATGCCCACCTGGTGGCCACCATCAGCAAGTGCCTGCAAAAATGGATCATCGATTTGCTGGTTGGCATATTCGTCTTCCTTTTTGGTATAATAGAGTTTGGTAAGACACTCCAATGCCTCCTTGAATCTGGACTTAGAGAGGTATCTTTTACTCATGTATGTCTTTTTATATGGATAAATGGAGTCTTGCAAAAATTAGCCTGACTGCGGAACCAGGCAAAATGATGACTCAGGATTTAAAGCCCATTACGGGATGTGGTTTATTGTATTGAAGCTCGTGTTCACAATATGTGACGATGTCATCAAGCACCAGCTGTTTACCTATTGCATATTGATCTATTAGCGCCTTGCGCAGGATGTTATCTATCTGTGCACCTGTAAG
This sequence comes from Gammaproteobacteria bacterium, assembly GCA_003567475.1. Taxonomy (GTDB): domain Bacteria; phylum Pseudomonadota; class Gammaproteobacteria; order Steroidobacterales; family PWYM01; genus PWYM01. Next base: position 2,137 of record PWZL01000040.1, read on the forward strand.
ATAAAAATTTTGGGCCAGAAATCCAATTTCTGATGGCTTGAGTTCAGGCATCCTGGACTTCCATATCTTCCTGAGCGCTTTTTCATTGGGATGGTTGAAACGCACCCCGAACAGAAAACGTCTGTCAAATGCCTTGTCAAAGTTTGCATTCAGGTTGGTTGTGGCAATCAGTATACCTTGCAACCTTTCCATCTCCTGCAGGAGAATGTTTTGCATGGCATTCTCGGTTTGTGCCACGTTGCCTTCCAACACATTCTTGCGGGTGCTGAAAATGGCATCGGCCTCATTAAAAAAGAGTATGGGGGGATTATCGCTTGCCGATACACACGCTGCATAATCGGAAAACACCTGGGTGATCAGCTTTTCACTGTTGCCAAAGTATTTGTCCCTGGTTTTGCTGATGTCCACGACAAACAGGTCCTTTTGCAGACTTCTTGCCAATTGGTAAACCGTCTCGGTTTTTCCGGTACCTGAAGCGCCATGAAACAGGATGTTGATGCCCCTGGCCATGCCCCGGGAGGTCAGTTCACGACTGAATTTTTCAAATTTGCCGGGCAACAGGATATTCCTGATCTTTTCCAAAGCTTCCGTTTCTTTCGGGTTGTGGAAAAGTTCCCTGGAATGAATGTTCTTCCAGGAGCAAATCGCCTCATGCCGGGATGCGTTCTGTGCGGACTGCACGCTGCCGGTCTCCATCAGCGACCTGGTCTGTTCAGTAAGCATGATCAGCCGTGACAGCTCATCAACATCATTCACCTTGATGAACCCCTTTTGAAGCAAGGGGCTTTCCCCGGTAAACAGCTTGCTCATGAGCGCATGTTGGATGCTTCTCTCTCTAAAAAGCTCTTCAATCAAATCTGTCATGACCACGACCGCAGCATGGCTAACCACCTTGTGGCACAGAAAGCATAAAAAGAGCTTCTCCACGTCATCTTCAAGCGCATTGATCATGTGCCGGATGAAGGCATTGCCCTTGTTTTGCGAGAGCAAATGGCTGAACTCGGAGATCAACTCTACATTTGACTTGTGGTAATGGTTGCTGAAGCGAACCAACTCGAAGGTCTGCTTAAAAATCTCGTTTAATGAAAGGTTGTCCAGGGTTTTTGGCTCAACGCTTTCGTTATTGAGCAGGCGTTGCCTGACCCTGGGACAAATGCCATAGGTAAAGTTTACGGGTGCTGTATTTTCTTTGTTGCCTGTTCTTTTGATCAAACCGGCTTTTTCCAGCTCCTGCATGTCCTGAATCAGCAAAGGCATGCCCACAAAGTCAATGCGAACAAGTTTTGCCAGGTCGCCAAGGGTGACTTCTCCCTGGTCAAAGCAAAGCTTAAAAGCAGCGACAAAAAGGACAACCTGCCGTGGCTCCAGTCCAACCATTGCGGAGATTCCACGGATGGTATCTTGGTTTTGCTCCAATAGACCGGGGGTAAGCCCGACTTTTTGAATGTCTTTAGTCAGGACATCTATATTATTTATTATATGTAATTGATTGTTCATTATAAATATTTAATAAGTGAATTTGTACTAAAGTATATCAGGAATTTGAGAATTCCAAATTTTTTGGCACTTTTTTTTGCTCTTGTTAATATTATAAATAATTGATTATAAATATAATACGCTAAACACCTTGTTTGTGCTCAGTTTCAGACAGGGTTAAATCAAAAACCTCAAATCTTACACACCAGATCCAACACTTTCTTTAGTATCTGTTTTTTGTTTGTATCATCCAGCAATGGATCTTGTTTGTTAATCAACGGATCATACCAGTCAATTTTTTGATTCGCCCATTCAAGCCATTGTTTTAGATCATCAGATATTTCCCCGTTTTTTAATGCTTCCGACTCAACTGTTTTAACATACTCCCGGATGAAGTTTGCTTGGTTTAACCGTAATGCCTGATTAAAAAGGTCAATAAAATCCGCCAGTTCTTTATCTTTTCGTTCCTGTAATTCCTTTTGAATTCTTTGTTGTTCTTCAAAGTTCTTCCTCCACATGGCTGCATCGATTTCTGATTTAATCTCATCTTTTGCCCATGTTTCAAGTTTGGCTATAATTGTACTGATCTTCTCTTCAATTGGGATAAATGCTGAATGTATATACCAGTTGAAAACTGAACCAGATTTCAGTTGAAAAGTGTACCACTTATCACGGCATTTCTTCTAATATTGATGTAGTGGTCTAGAAAATTTGGACAGGAATTTATAAACCTTTAAATTTCTGTCATAAAAAAAAACAAGAAGAAAATTCAGCTCTTCCTTCAAGACAAAGGAGCTGCTGTGTTTGGTTCTTTTTGCTTTCATTTTTCACTGGTTTAGGCTTAACAAAGATAAACTTAACCAGTGGACCGAATATCGGGGAGTATTTCATATATCCTTATTTAAATGGTTTTTTACGTATAAAAGGGATTAGGGCACGCGCGGTATCACAGCCGAAAATATAATTTTTTTGTAGGTTTTTAAAAGTAAATAAACAACAATTTAAACACACATAACCCACAGTATATCAAATTTTTAAACCCTTTCCTTATTTACAATATAAGCAAGGGTAGAGTGAACAGATAATCACTTAATAGCGTGCGGGCCCCTATATTATGGTAGTTTTAAGTGTAAAGTAATTATTTTGGGGTCCGCCGCTATTTCTTAACTAAATATTTTTTTCTCTGTTTCTTAAATCCCATAAACTATTATCTATTTGTTTATATCTAATAAGCCCTTATATTTGTACTAATTGTATATTACTATTAAAACCATCGCTTTATATTTTTCTTTTTAGCTTTAAGTGGCTAAAATGAGGCAATATGAATATTAATTATGGGGCTCTCCCATTGATACAGATTCTTATTCATATGCTATATTATCACCTTAAAAAAATCATCATGAAAAAAGAATTATTTCGTTCGGTTTTTTTTGCAAGCATCCTATTTTTTTTTGGTGGCTGTATTGCCTACCAGCTAACAGATAGAGAAAAGGAGATTATTCCTTTTGTGATTGATTTCAGAAAATACGCAGACCAGGGTTTTCTATTCATGTCAGATGAGTATTATGGTAGTTATGAAGTAAAAGGTATGATTATCATGGAGCTCCATCCAAAAATAACATATAGAAGGGGCAAATTTCCAAGTGGAGATGGTTATTATGTGCGACATTTTTATCTGGATGGCGCACAAGTCACACAAATGATAGATGGTGAAGGAATTGATGATTTGATCAATTATATATATATTGTTTCTTTATCCATGGGGGGTGATGCATTTACACATTTTGATTATAAAATTTTGTCCTCGCAAACAGACCAGCACTCAAATACAACATATCCTTATTATATTATTTCGGGTATGGTGATAAACAGGTTGCCTCCGATTCAATAAAACACAACAAACAGA
>PWZL01000079.1 GCA_003567475.1 Gammaproteobacteria bacterium
CCCCGGGCGATCCGCGCCAGCCGCCAGATCAGCAGGACGGCCGCGGTGGACAGGCCGGCCAGCACGCCAACCCAGACGAACTGGGCCCCCAGCGCCAGGCGCAGGCCCAGCCACCAGGCCAGCGGGAAACCCACCAGCCAGTAGGCCACCAGGCACAGGCCCATGGGGATGCGCGTGTCCCGGTAGCCACGCAGCGCGCCGGCCGCGCCGACCTGCAGGCCATCGGCGACCTGGAACAGCGCGGCCATCAGCAGCAGTGAGATGGCCACCTGAGAGACCGCCGGATCGGTCGTGTACAGCCGCACCACGTATTCGCGAAACACCAGCATGATGACCGCCGAGAGCGCCATGAAGGCCGTGCAGGCGGCGATGCCGGTGGTGGCGCGAAAGCGCGCCTGAGCACCCCGGCGCGCGCCCAGGGCCTGACCGACACGGATGGTGGTCGCCGAACTGAGCGCCAGCGGCACCATGAACATGGTGGTGGCGTAATTCATGGCCACCTGGTGACCCGCCACCACGGTCGCGCCGAGGGTCCCCATCATCAGGGCGGTGACGCTGAACAGCCCGGCTTCCGCGACCACCGCAGCCGAAATCGGTACCCCAAGGCCCAGCATGGCGAGCAGCGCCCGTGGCCGTGGCAGATCCAGCCGCGCGAAGAGGCGATAAATGCGGAAGTGACGATGCCGAGCGGCGATCGTCAGCATCATGATGAGCATCATTCCCATGGTCAGCGCCGTCGCCAGAGCGCAGCCCTCCGCCCCCATCGCCGGCGCGCCAAGGTTGCCGAACATGAACACCCAGTTGCCGAACACATTGGTCGCCAACGCCACCAGCGCGACCACCATGATCGGCCAGGTGCGGCCGATCCCCTCACTGACGAACCGCAGACTGAGGTAGAGGCAGACCGCCGGCGCGCCCCAGGCGATCATGTACAGATAGTCGAGGGTCACCGGCACGATCTCCGGATCGATACCGATCCGGTCAAGTTGCCCGCCAGCCACGCGCACGATCACCAGCACTGACGCCGCCAGCAGCAGCGCAAGCCAGGCCGCCTGTCGCCAGTGCACGCCCACCTCGCGCGGACGCCGTCCACCCCAGGCATGCGCGGTCATCGGCGACAGCGCCATCAGCACCCCCATGGCCATCAACAGCGTCACCATCCAGATGCTGTTGCCGACGGCCACCGCGGCAAGATCTCGCGCGCCAAGCCGTCCGGCCATCACCGTGTCGGCAAAACCCATGCCGGCCAGCGCGAGATTATTGACGATCAGAGGCGCCCCCAGGCGCGCCAGCTGAGCGAGTTCGGCCAGCCGGGACGGGCCGCTGACGGGCGGAGAGACGGGCGATGCGGTGGACATGATGTCGGGGCACGGCGGGACGGTGGAGGGGGGCCATTCTCCTGCAAGTCCGCGCTCGCGCCCAGTCCGGTGGCAGCATTCCCTGCGCGGTTGGTGTAACTTGTCGCGAAAACCCCCGGGGGCAAGGCAGGGAGGCAAGCATGAACCAGGGACAAGCACGCCGCGTCGCCATCCTCGGCGGCTCGCGTATTCCGTTCTGCCGTTCCCATACCGCCTACGCCCGATGCGACAATCAGGCGCTGATGACCGCAGCCCTGCAGGGCCTGGTCAAGCGATTCCACCTCGACGGCGTGCGGCTCGGTGATGTCGCCCTCGGCGCCGTGTTGAAACACTCGCGGGACTTCAACCTGGCCCGCGAGGCCGTGCTCGATTCAGGTCTCGCCCCCGAAACCCCAGCAGTGGATCTGCAGCGCGCCTGTGGCACCGGTCTCGAGGGCATCGTCATGGTGGCCAACAAGATCGCTCTGGGGCAGATCGAGGCCGGCATCGGCGGGGGCACCGACACCACCAGTGACCCGCCCATCGTTTTCAGCGACGGCTTCCGTCGGATCGCGATGGAAAGTTTCCGCGGCAGATCCCTGCTGCAACGGCTGAAACCGTGGCTGAGTCTGCGACCCCGCCATCTCAAGCCCGCGTTTCCGGGCACCGGCGAGCCACGAACACGGCTGTCCATGGGCGAGAGCATGGAGGTCACCGCAAAGGCCTGGGGGATCTCCCGGGAGGCGCAGGACGACCTCGCCCTCGCCAGCCACCAGCGGGCCGCCGCAGCCTGGGACGAGGGCTTTTACGATGATCTCGTCGAGCCCTTCCAGGGCCTGAGCCGCGACAACAACATCCGCAGCGACGCTTCACTCGAGCGGCTGGCCAAACTTCGCCCGGCCTTCGACCGCAGCCCACGCGGCACGCTGACCGCGGGGAATTCCACACCGCTGACCGACGGCGCCGCCTGCGTGCTGCTCGCCTCCGAGGACTGGGCGCGCGAGCGGGGGCTCGCGCCACTGGCCTGGCTGACCCATGCCCGCGTCGCCGCGGTCGATTTTGTCGATAAGGAAGGGCTGCTGATGGCCCCCGCCTATGCCGTGCCGGCGATGCTCGACGCGGCTGGCCTGGCGCTGCAGGATTTCGATTTCTACGAGATCCACGAGGCCTTTGCCGCCCAGACCCTGGCCACCCTGGCCGCCTGGGAATCGGCTGAATTCTGCCGCGACCGCCTGGGCCGCCATACCGCGCTCGGCTCGATCGACCGGTCCCGACTCAACGTCAAGGGCGGCAGCGTCGCCATTGGTCACCCGTTCGCGGCGACCGGTGGGCGCATCGTTGCCAGTCTCGCAAAATTGCTGGCCGAACACGGTGGGGGCCGTGGGCTGATTTCGATCTGCACGGCTGGCGGTATGGGGGTCACGGCAATAGTGGAGGCTGCCGACTGATGGATGGGTTCAACGATTTACTGGGTGCCATCAATGACGTGCTCTGGCACGACACCGTGCTGTTCGCGATCCTCGGCACGGGCATATTGTTCACGTTCTGGACGACATTCTCCCAGTGGCGTGCGCTGACGCATGGTTGGGCAGTCATCCGCGGCCGCTACGACAACCCTGACGACCCCGGTGCGATCAATCACTTCCAGGCGCTCTCCGCGGCACTGTCGGCCACAGTCGGTCTCGGTAACATCGGTGGCGTGGCGCTGGCGATCGCCCTCGGTGGCCCGGGCGCGGTGTTCTGGATGTGGGTGGTCGGGTTTTTCGGCATGTCGATCAAGCTGACGGAAGTCACGCTGTCGATGCTCTACCGCAACACCGACGACCCCGATGACCCGCATGGCGGGCCGATGTGGGTCATCAAGAAAGGCATGCGCCGGTTCGGCCCGAACCTCGGCACACTCGGCACGGTGATCGGCGGCATCTTCTGTGTGACGCTGCTGATTTCCGCCACCACCGGCGGCAACATGTTCCAGGCGTGGAATGTCGGCCAGATCACCGAGACCTACTTCGGCATCCCGAGTGTGGCCTGCGGCATCATTCTGGCGGTCGTCGTGGGCAGCGTCATCATCGGCGGCATCAAGCGGATCGGCGCGGTCGCCGGGCGCCTCGTGCCCTTCATGTGCGCACTCTATCTGCTGGCCGGCAGCTATGTGCTGATCGTCAATGCCCAGGAAATCCCGGGGCTGCTGGTGCTGATCGTCAAGTCGGCATTCGCACCCACCGAAGCGGCCGGTGCGTTCATCGGCGGCACGGCAGCCTACGCCTTCCTGATCGGTATGAAGCGGGCGCTGTTTTCCAACGAGGCCGGCCAGGGCTCTGCGCCGATTGCCCACTCGGCGGTCAAGACCAACGAGCCCGTCCGCGAGGGCATTGTGGCGGGCCTGGAACCGTTCATCGACACCCTGGTGGTCTGCACGTTCACTGCCCTGGTGATCCTCTCGACGGGCATCTGGAATCGGCCGGCGGAAGTGACCTACGTCGAACCCCCGGCGGTCATGCAGGCCGGTGAGAGCGCCTGGACGCTGGAGACGATCGAGGTGCCGGCGCTGCCGCGGGGTGCCGGCGACTGGAGCGCCGGCCAGAACGTGTTCATGATCGTCACGGCCCATGAGAACCGCAACGCGGCGAACAACCTGCACCGCATCGACGGCGCGGTGGTCGATGACGGTGAGCGTTTCGTCATCCAGTGGGGCACGTTGCGCGGACCGGTCGAGCCCACGCTGCACGATCCCGGGATCTACTTCAGCTACGTCGGCGCCACGCTGACGGCCAAGGCCTTTGACAGCGTGCAGGATGGGCTCGGCATGTGGCTGGTGACGATCGCCGCCTGGCTGTTTGCCATCTCGACGATGATCTCCTGGGCCTATTACGGCGAACAGGGGATCATCTATCTGTTCGGGAAACGCGGCGTCATGCCCTACAAGCTCATTTACTGCGCGCTGATCATCGTCGCCACGCTCGGTTTCATCCAGACCGACACGGAGCTCGACAACCTGACCGGGCTCGGGACCGGCGTGATGCTGATCGCCAACCTGCCGATCATGCTGTTGCTGGGCTACCAGGCGATGCGCGCCTATCACAATTACATCGACCGTCTGAAGAAAGGGGAGTTGGGTCCGGGTCACCCCGCGCCCTCGATCGAGGATGTCATCAGCGGTCGGGATGTCCGCTAGGCGCCGGGGGCCGCCAGAGGAGAACGGCATGAAACTCAAGGACGGCACGCTGTTCCGTGAGCAGGCCTGGGTGGGTGGGGCTTGGACAGACGCCGATGACGGCAGCCTGACCGAGGTCAACAACCCGGCCAGCGGCGGGCGTCTCGGCGCGGTGCCCGAGCTTTCTGCGACCCAGGCACGGGCGGCGATCGAGGCGGCCGAGGCGGCGTGGCCGGAGTGGCGGGCGCGCACGGCGAAAGCCCGTGGCCAGATCCTGCGCCGGTGGTCGGAGCTGATGCTCGCCAACCGTGAGGATCTCGCGCGCATCATGACCGCCGAGCAGGGCAAACCCCTGGCGGAAGCGGAAGGCGAAATCGCCTACGCAGCGAGCTTTCTGGAGTGGTATGCCGAGGAGGGCCGACGAGTTTATGGTGAGACCATTCCCGCGCATCGCCCGGACACCCGCATCCTGGTCCTGAGGCAGCCGGTCGGCGTCGTCGCGACAATCACGCCATGGAATTTCCCTGCCGCGATGATCACGCGCAAGGTGGGGCCGGCGCTGGCCGCGGGCTGTACGGTCGTCAGCAAACCCGCGGAACAGACGCCGTTCTCGGCACTCGCCCTGGCCGAACTCGGACAGCGCGCCGGACTGCCCCCCGGCGTCTTCAACGTCGTCACCGGCGATGCCCGCCGGATCGGTGAGGAGTTCACCAGCAACCCCGTCGTGCGCAAGCTCTCGTTCACCGGTTCCACCGAGGTCGGCAAGCTTCTGATCGCGCAATGCGCGCAGACGGTGAAAAAGGTCTCCATGGAGCTCGGTGGCAACGCCCCCTTCATCGTCTTCGACGATGCTGATCTGGACGAGGCTGTCGCCGGCGCGATGGCCTGCAAGTTCCGCAACACCGGCCAGACCTGCGTGTGCGCCAACAGGATCCTGGTGCAGGACGGCATTTTCGAGGCCTTCGCCAGACGGCTGAGCGAAGAGGCTGGCAAGCTTGTCGTGGGTGACGGCCTGCTGGGCGAGACCCATCAGGGGCCGCTGATCGACACCGCGGCGCTGGAGAAAGTCGAGGCTCACATCGAAGATGCCCTCTCCAGAGGCGCGCGGCTGCTGGTCGGCGGACAGCGACATGTGCTCGGTGGGACGTTCTTCCAGCCGACTGTGCTGGCGGACGTCACCTCCTCGATGTGCATCTCCCGCGAGGAGACTTTCGGGCCCGTGGCGCCACTGTTCCGGTTCAGCTCCGACGAGGAAGCCATCCACCTCGCCAACGAGACGCCCTTTGGACTGGCGGCGTACTTCTACACACGGGATCTGCGCCGCGCCTGGCGCATCAGCGAAGCCCTGGAATACGGCATCGTCGGCCTGAACACCGGAATCATTTCTACCGAGGTGGCGCCGTTTGGGGGAATGAAGGAATCCGGCCTCGGCCGCGAGGGCAGCCATCACGGCATCGACGAATACCTCGAAACGAAATACGTGGCGATCGGTGGGCTGCATGCCTGAGCGTTGCGGTCGCTGACCCGGGCAGATCAGCATGAGTGGCTCCACCATGGTCCGGCGCGAGCACCGGTCGCTGTTCCTGTTGCTCGCGCTCATCGCGGCGCTTGGCCCGATGACGATGCAGATCATGATGCCGGCGCTGCCCGCGATTCAGCGGGAATTCGGCGTCAGCGTCGCCCAGGCCCAGCTCGCGTTCAGCGTCTTCGTATTTACCATGGGGCCGTCGCTGCTGTTGTATGGTCCACTCTCGGACCGTTACGGGCGCCGGCCGGTGCTGACGCTGGCCATCGGCATCTTCTGCATGGGCACGCTCATGTGCCTGCTCTCCCCCTCGCTGGGCTGGCTGGTCGCCGGGCGTGCGATCCAAGCGCTAGGGGCGGCGGCAGGCCTGGTGATCACCCGCGCGCTGCTCTCGGATCTGTTCGGCCGGGAGGGAATGGCCACGGCGCTGTCCTGGATGACCATGGCCATGGTCATTCCGCCCATGCTCGCGCCTTCCCTGGGGGGGCTACTGGTCGACCAGGTGAGCTGGCGGGGGATATTCCTCATCCTGCTGCTGGCCGGCGGCGTGGTGCTGGTGTTCACCCTGCGCTACCTGCCGGATCCGCCGGCAACCGAGGCGCAGCGCGAGAGCAGCTGGATCGACAAGTACCGCACCGTCCTCGGCCGGCGCGCGTTCTACCCCTACGCGCTGCAGGGCGTGCTGATCATCGGCATGTTCTACGGGTTCATGGCCGGCGCCCCCTATCTCATGGTCGACGTGATGGGACGACCAGCAACCGAATACGGGCTATTTTTTCTGCTGCCCGCCGGGGGCTACCTGCTGGGCAGCTACCTGTCCGCCAGGCTCTCGCGGCGGCTGGGCATCAACCGCATGGTGCTCCTTGGCGCACTGCTGGCGCTCGCGTTCACGCTGCCACTGGTGCTCGTCACAGGATTCGGCTGGTGGGTGCCCATCGCGTTCTTCCTGCCGATGACACTGATCACCGTCGCCAACGGTATCGCCGTGCCGAGTACGCAGAGCGGTGCGATTTCGGCCGTGCCCGAGGCCTCGGGCACCGCCTCGAGCATGATCGGCTTCCTGCAGCAGGCCGTCGGTGCCGTCGTCATCCAGGTCGTCGGTCTGCTGCAGAACGACACGCCCTGGCCCATGGTCGGTGTCGTGCTGGCCAGCGCTGTCCTCTCTGCGGTTGGCGCAGTGCTGCTGCAGCGCCGACCTGCCGGCAACCCGGCAACTTCAGCGGTCAGGTGACCAACCGGGCACACCCATCTGCCAGAACAGGAAGGCAAAGACATCCGCGCGCTCGTCGAACACCTGGCTGCGGGTGTTGCCCACCCCATGCCCGGAGGCATAGTCCAGGCGCATCAGCACCGGGCGATCCGAGGCTGTCGCGGCCAGTAACCGCGCGGCGGTCTTGGTGGTGTGCCAGACCTCGACCCGGGGGTCGTTGACCCCATGGGTCAGCAGCACCGCGGGATAGGCAACGCCATCGCGCACCTGGTGGTAGGTGCTCATTTCCAGCAGAGCGCGGAATCCCTCCTCATGGGTCCGTGTGCCGAACTCCGGGATGTTGGGCACACCGTTCGGTGTGGTTTCCATGCGGACCATGTCCAGCGCACCGACCATGGGGACCACCGCCGCATACAGGTCGGGGCGATCGGTCAGCGCGCGGCCCACCAGCAGACCGCCCGCACTGCCACCCCAGGCGGCCAGGCGCGCCGGACGCGTCCAACCCTGCTCGACCAGGTAGTCCGCGGCGGCATTCAGATCCTTCCAGCTGTTCGGCTTGGTGGACTGTTTGCCGGCCTCATGCCAGTCGCGTCCGAAGACACCGCTGCCGCGCGGGTTGGCCACGGCGAATACGCCGCCGGCCTCCAGCCAGGCCAGCGTGTTCAGACTGAAGAACGGCTCCTCGGTGAAACCATAGCTTGCATACGCATACAGCAACGTGGGATGACTGCCATCGAGCTCGATGTCGCGCCGGTGCAGAATCGACATCGGCACCTCTACGCCGTCATGACTGGGCACGCTCACCTCGGTGGCCACCAGGTCCTCGGGCGCATCGAACGGCCCTGAGGGTTGCAGAGTAGTGTTGACGAGGCTGCCCTCGGGAGACAGGGCGTAGATCTGGCGGGCGCGGGTCCAGCTCTGCAGCGACACCAGCAGGCCCGGTAACTCGGGGGTGGCGCTGAGCGAGAAGGCCCCCAGGACCGGCAGCTCGATCTCCGTGATCTCGCCACCGCCGGGTGGCATGCGGTACAGGCGCTGCACGTTGCCATCACGCCGCGAGAAATACAGGGCGTCGGCCGCCAGGGCCATTCCGGTAAGCACCTGGTCGCTCTCCGGAACCAGTGCCTGCGCGGTCGCCAGCCTGAAGTCCTCGAGCGGGCCGCTCAGCAGGCGGAACCTCGGTGCGTCGTGGAAAGTACGCACGATCACCTGCCCATCGCGCAGCGCGAGATCGACGACCTGATCTTCGCGGGTGACCAAGGGCCGCCAGCCGGCCTCTTCGCCACGCAGAGCTTCCAGCGTGGTGACCCAGGCGGCAAAGTCCGGCGAGACCCCATCGATCACATACAGCAGCGCCAGCCCGTCGGGCTGGATACTGACGTAGGCAAACTCGGTCTCGGGAATACCGAGGTCACGCCCGGCGCGGATCAGAGTGCGGATGCCGTCCTCGTCGTCGCCGGGACGCATCGCGACCGCCTCGCTGTTGCGGTACTTGTCGACGGCCGGCTGGTCGGGCCCAAGCGCCTGAACGCGGTGAAAGAAAATCTCGTCGCTGTCGGGTGACCAGCTGATGGCCCCGAACAGCGCGCGGTCGATTTCGGGCCCGAGTTGTTCGCCGGTGGCCGTATCGAGGATACGCATTGCGGCTTCTTCGGAACCCGCCGCGGACACACCCAACGCCACCAGCGAGCCGTCGGGAGAGACCGAGAAGTAGTTGATCGCGTGCGGCACACCGCTGGCTTCGGCCAGCGGCTCCGGATCGAACAGCAGACGCGGCTCACCTGCCAGGCCGGTCTGGGCATACAGCTTGAACTGCTCCTCGCCCGCGCTGCGGCGTTGGTAGAAATACAGCTCCCCGGGGCGACGGACGACGCTGCCCACCCGGGCCGGGACTGCTTCATCGAGTTCTGCGAGGCGCTCGCGGAGGCGCTCGCGGCCGTTGATCGACCCCAGCAGCGCATGCGCATGGTCACTGTGCGCGCGCATCCAGGCGGCCGCCTCCGGCGCAGCGGTGTCCTCGAGCCAGCGATAGGGATCGTCCACGGTGGTACCGAAAAAGGTTTCGGGCACATTGCGCACCGGCGCCACCGGCAACTCGGCCGCGGCGTGCGCGGAGACCGTGGCCGTCTCGGTGGCCGCCTCGGTGCGCGGCTCAGGCGGCTCCCCGGGCGCGCAGCCTGCAAGCAGAAAGGCCAGGGCGAGGAGCCCACACAGCAGCAGACCGGTGCGGGCTTCGCGCCAGACGAAGCCGGAATACGAGGCCAAGAACAGGGGACGAGGCGACATGACCGAGCCTTCAGAACAGAAGTGACGCTGGAATGCTAGCAGGCTCTTGCCCGCGCTAGAAGCTGCCGAACAGCGTCCCCAGCGTGATGAGCACGATCAGAGCCGCGAACGGCATGACCATCGCGGTCATCGCCAGATCGAAATACGCCTGGCGATGGGTCAGCCCACAGATGGCCAGCAGGGTGATGACCGCACCGTTGTGCGGCAGGGTGTCCAGTCCCCCGGTGGCCACTGCCGTGACCCGGTGCAGCAGTTCCGGGCTGATATCGCGCGCAGCCGCCATCTCGAGGTAGGTTTCGCCCAGGGTCGAGAGCGCGATACTCATGCCGCCCGAAGCCGAACCGGTCATCCCGGCGAGCACGTTCACGGCAATGGCGAGTGAGATCAGTGGATTGTCCCCGCCAAGCCCCACCACGGCATCGCGGATGAGCAGAAACGCCGTCAACGAAGCGATGACCGCGCCGAAACCGACCAGGCTCGCGGTATTGAAGATCGGCAGCAGCGAGGCGTTGGCACCACTGTCCAGCGAGGCGGTGAGTTTCGGCAGGCGGCGCCAGTTCAGTGCAATCACCACCCCCAGCGAGACCACCAGCGCGGCGACCACCGACCAGATGCCACGCACCTGCTCGATCGAGGTCTCGCCGTAGAGCGGGAGCGCGAGATAGCTCGTATCCATCGCCGGAATCAGCACGAAGGTAAACAGCAGGTTCACGGCGATCACCAGCACCAGGGGGAGCACCGCCACGCTCACCGGCGGCGGTCCAACCGGTCGCGCGGCGACGGCGAGTTCCAGCAGATCGAAGCCCTCGCCGGCGCCACGCTCGCGCAGCTCGCGGCCGGGCGCGGGCTGGGCGTCGATATGGTCGCCATAGCCTTCGTCAGCCAGGCGGCGGGCGCGATAACTGAGCCAGGCCATACCCAGAGCGAACATCACCAGCGCGGTAATCACGCCAAGACCGGGGGCAGCAAACGGCGAGGTACCGAAAAAAGGCATCGGGATGGCGTTCTGGATCGCAGGCGTCCCCGGCAGGGCGGTCATGGTAAAGGTGAAGGCACCGAGCGCGATGGTCGCCGGAATCAGGCGTTTCGGGATCTCAGCCTGGCGGAACAGCGCGGCGGCGATCGGGTAGACCGCAAAAGCCACGACGAACAGCGACACCCCGCCATAAGTCATCACGGCACAGGAGAGGACCACCGCAAGCATGGCGCGGGCGATGCCGAGTTTCGCGATAATCGCGTGCGCCAGCACCTCCGCGCTGCCGGAGTCCTCCATCAGCTTGCCGAAGATCGCCCCGAGCAGGAACACGGGAAAATACAGCGTGATGAAGCCGCCGGCCGCACCCATGAACACCTGCGTATAACTGGCGAGCAGGGGACCGTCCCAGGTCAGCAGCACCGCCAGGGCCGAGAGCGCCGGTGCCAGAATGAGCACACTGAGACCGCGATAGGCCAGGTAGATCAGCAGGCCAAGCACCAGCATGACGATCAGCACGCCGGTCACCGCTCGGCACCCCCGTGCGCATCGGGTGAGGGGTTCTCCTCGCCTGCGGCCACATCGGGATGTCGGAAGCAATCGGTGAACAGGCTCTTCAGATCAAAGCTCGAGCGCACACCGAGATCATCGTAATGGCGCTCGAGAAACCTCTCCGCCCAGGCTTCACCGCGGCGTTTGAGGTGCTGCAGGAACGTCCATTCCGCGTTGAGTTTGCTTGACGCATCCAGATCCTTGAGTTCCTCGTCGGCGTGGATCAGGTGCACGAGAATTGCCCGGTAGCGCTCCGACTCTAGCCCCTCGGCGTCGATCAGCTGGTGCAGCAACTCGATCGCCCGCAGCTCCTTGACCAGGCTGGCATTGAAGGTGATTTCGTTGATCCGGTTAATGATCGCCCGGCCTGTCCGCGGCAGGTTCTCGCGGACCAGCGGGTTGATCTGCACGATCACCAGATCCCGCGTCGCCGTGTCTTCCACCAGCGGATACAGCGCCGGGTTACCAATATAGCCACCGTCCCAGTAGGCCTCACCATCGATCTCGACCGCCTGGTAGATGAACGGCAGGCAGGCCGAGGCCATGACGCTGTCCGCGGACAACTCGGGCTGGGTGAAGGTGCGCCCGCGGCCGGTGCGTACGTTGGTCGCGGTGACGAAGACCTTGATCGCACTGCAGGCATTGACCCGCTCGAAATCGATGCTGCTGGCAAGCAGCTCACGCAGCGGGTTGATGTTCAGCGGGTTGAGTTCGTAGGGCGAAAACTGCCGCGTGAGCTGCTCGAAAAACAGGTACCCCGGCGAACTGTCGAGGCTCCAGGAACCACTGAGGCGGCCCCAGAAACTCCGCTGGATGGGTGACAGGCGAGCCGCTTCACTGACTGCCTGCCAGAACTCATGCAGTGCCTGGCGGGCACCTTCGCGCCCATCCCGCTGAAAGCCATCGGCCAGCACGACGGCGTTCATGGCGCCGGCACTCGTGCCACTGAGGCTACTGATCTCGATCCGTGGATCGGCCAGCAGCCTGTCCAGCACCCCCCAGGTGAGGGCGCCATGGGCACCCCCGCCCTGCAGAGCGAGGTCGATCACGCGCGGTTTGGCAGCGCCACTCATGCGGGATCCTCGGTACAACCACCCTCTAATGGTGCGCCGCAGCAAAGCAGCTTGCAAGCCTTCAGAACGACAGTCGGTAGCGCTCAAAGCCGTAGCGCATATCGCCGGCCGCGAAATCGTCGTCCAGGGCGGACAGCGGTTCCTGGCTGATGCCGGGGTGCGGACGTCCGACTCTGCGTGCGACCGTGCTGGAGATCACGGTTCGGCCCAGACTTCGAGGGTCTCGAGAATCACCGGGATCGCCGGTGGCAGGCCCTGGGTCATGGGCAGCGTGAGCAGCAGGCCGCGATGCGAGGCATTGACCAGCGCGGGCGGCGGGGCCTCCGCCAGCATCACCGAGCTCACGGGCACCGCCCCGTCCCCCAGCCCCTCGCCGAGCTCGGTCCACCAGGTCTGCAGCGCATCGGCCAGCTCTCCGCGACCAAACTCCTCGGCGATAGCCTCGATCCCCTCGCGCATTTCGGGCGTGGGCTCCGCGAGTACACCGGCGATGAGTTTCAGCGGGACCTCCTCAGGCCAGCGCCGCGCGTTGATGCTCGCCAGATAAGCACTGCCTGGGCGCAGATCGACCTTCGCCGCGCCCGTCCCTTCCCGCAGCCCGACGAACAGCGAAAACCGCTGTTCCGCGGCGCTCGTGAGCAGTTCGCGGAGCTCCAGCCACATCCGCAGGCGCACCCACTCGGAGCCATGGTTTGGCGTCCCCACCAGAATGGCGCCCGCCACCACCGGCCCCTCGATCTCAGGCGGCTGGCCATGCGGGTGACGCCACCGGGTCACGAAATCCCGGATCACCAGCCCCCCCATGCTGTGGCCGACCAGCATCACGGGATGATCGGGGTCAAGGCGCGGCCAGTGTTCCGCCAGAAGATCGGTACTGCGGTCGATGGCCTGGTCGTTGGGGTAGCGAAACTCCCAGACCACGAAACCCGCGTCGTCGAGCACGGGAACAAGTTCGTCCCAGATTCCCCCGGGCTCATCCAGGCCATGCAGCAGCAGCACGTCGGGGGGGCTGTCGTAGGTCGAACTGTCCGACACTTCGGGGGCCCGCGGAATGAAGCCGAACTCCTCCGGCGAGAGCGTCATCTCTTCCGGGAACCACTCGACGAGCTGCTCATGCACCAGCACCCGCAGCTCGCGCTCGTCCTCAGGGTTGAGCTCCGCCCACCAAGTCCAGACGACCACCCCGAGCAGCAAGGCCGCCGCGGGCGCAAGTCCCCAGAACCAGCGCCGCCACCACGGCCGGCGCGATGCCGTGCGTCCGGTGGAGTGCGGAGTGGAGGTCATGACGGCAGCGGCGCCCGTGCCCGGATCATCTCGGCAACCTCCCGCCAGTTGGCCGCCCGGGGTGCCTCGATATGTCGGTTCGTGCTGTTGGCGAAACAGATGACGTCGTGGCCGTGACGCCGCAGCTGTTCAATGTTGAAGGGATTATCCTCGATGTAGATATCGGCGCCCACCTGGTCCTTGTCCTTCATGAAGCACAGGTCCCAATACGGGATACCCTGGTCATCCAGCCAGCGGACCGTCTGGCTGACGGCCGCTTCGTGAAAAAACTGGATGAACAGCCGGTGCGTGATAATGCGGATGCGATAGCCCTCATCAGACAGGCGGCGCAGATGCTGGCGGGCACCCGGAATCATCGGCATGGTAGCGAACAGGTCTCGCTGCGTGACCGCGAACCGGTGCAGGCTCTGGTATTGCTCCTCGGTCGCAATGCCCCACTCGGCCAGACCGTATGACACGTCCTCGGCCAGCGAGGCAGGCGTCACTTCGAACCATTCGGCTGCGATGTCGCGCATGCGCGTGTAGAAGTCGGCACAGACGCCGTCCAGATCGACACCGATAACCACCTGTCCCTTATCCGACGGCATAACGCCTCCTGGTCAATGCGTCTGGCTGGCGGTCACCCGTGCCGCAACAAACTCCCGCAGCGACGTGAGCCGACCCGGGAACTCGGCAAGCAACGCTGCCGGATCGAAGGTCTCGTCGAAGGCATCATCGGCAAGCGCGTGCATGGTAAAGAGCCGCGCCACGCCTGGGTGGATCCGTGAGACCACCGGCACCATCGCTCTCAGCAGCAGCGGCGGCAGGCTGGCCACCCTCACCGGTCGTCCTGACAATTCCCCGTACAGCGTCGCGACAGCGCGGTTGGACAGATTATCCGGTCCGCCGATGGCCAGTGTGCGTCCGACGAGGCCTTCCCCGGCAAGGGCGCGTACCGCCAATCCTGCGACGTCATTCACGGCGACGAAGTTCCGCGGCTTGGTGCCGTGCCCCAGCAGCCTCACCCGTGCCCCCGCAAGCACCGCTTCGCCGATCAGTTGATGTGCGTGGACTTCCATGAATGCCGAAGGCCGCAGAATGGTGAACGCCATGCCACTGGCTTCCAGATGCCGCTCCACCGCGAACTTGCTGCGCCAGAAGTCTACCGGGTGATCCGGTGCCGCAGCCAGCACAGAGGTGTAAATGAACCGCTGGACCCCGGCCGCGCGGGCTGCGTCAATCAGCGCGAGGTGCCCGTCACGGTCGACCGCCTCGGAGCAGTTGTCACCTCGACCCAGCAGTCCATGAGCCGCCGCGAACACGGTATCAACGCCGTCACAGGCGGTCGCCAGAGTCTTCGGGTGAAGCAGATCTGCCCTCACAGCCTGCGCACCGCAGGCGACCAACGCGCCAAGGCTCTCCGGTTGGCGACTGGCCACACGGGTCGGCAAGCGCCGCGCCAGCAGGCGACGGCTCACGGCCGCACCAAGACAGCCGCGCGCACCCACCACAAGGATCATGGGACGTTACCGCGGCGTATCGATGACAGCGTCAACGGGTCGGCGCAACGACGCCGGCATCGCCGGCCCGCGGCCCAGCCTGAGCACGAGATCGGCGCGCGCGCCGCCGAGTCCCAGCGCTTCGGCAAAGCGGCCACGCAGGGGAGTATTCTCTACAGGCTGGTTGATGAACGCGTGGGCAATCCCAAGCACCGTCGCCTGCAAGGCCAGGCGCTGATAGCAGCGCCCGGTTTCGAGCCAATGTAGGGGATCATCCGACTCGGAGACGAATACGGCAATCGCCGAGCTCCGGCGGATGGCGTTGATGTCCCGGCGGTTCTGCGCCTTCGCCGACATGGCCAGGCGGGTCGTGATACTGCCCAACCAGCGCGGTGCCACCGGGTAGCCCATCACGGGACCGTAGAGCCCATCACCCCGGGCGATGGCCTCGGCAGCACTGAAACGAAGCCACTCGCGAAGCTCGCTCTTCCACGCAGGATCGGCGAACTGCAGACGATTGCCCTGGGTCACGTAGTCGACCACCCGATCGCGGTCCCGGCGGTCGGACAACAGCTGCACGGTCACCCCATCGCCTGTGCCGGCCCGGGCCAGCAGATCGAGTTCACCCGTCGTCAGGGCACGGCCATCGTACTCGCTACGGGTGCATTGACGACGCGGGATCGCCTCGAACAGCGCGCTGCGCTCGGCAGGGGCCGGCTCGAGTTCGACGCGCATCTCGCTGCTGGCAGGGTCGAAGTCGACCTGGCAGACCCATCCGGCTGCGCGGGCTGCCTGCCGCAGATTCTCCGCGGCGCAGCCGAGGCTGACGTAGAGATGGTGGTCGTCGGGATCGACCACCGGACAACGACGCGCAAGATCGGGCCGAATGACGATTCGCCGACGCTCGCAGCGGAAGCGCCAGGGCTGGGTGTTGTGACTGGAGGCCGCCAGGGTGGCGTAGTGAACCAGCGGCCGCAGGTCGTCGGCTGCAGCTTCGAGCGGCATATGCCGCCGCACCGCCTGCAGCGCCTGTGTATATTTGGACATCCTGGATCCCCCGCGTCAGGACAGAGCACCTGGCTTCTAGCGACCACCTTACACCTACCCTGCCTGCCGAAGATTGGCAAGGCGCACGTTGTACAATCGCCGCGCAATCCATCTTCCAGGTCGCGTCTGCCACCGGGCCGGCCACTCGCCAGGGGGTGCACCATGGGCGATTCAACGACCGCCGATCCCGTCCAGCGCAGGGAGCCGCTGTCGCGACGACTGACGATGCCCGCGCTCTGGCTGCTGGTGATCAACGGCATGATTGGCGCCGGTATCTTCGGGGTGCCGGCCGCGGCCGAGCAACTGGCCGGGCGGTTCAGTCCCTGGGTGTTCGCGATCTGCGCGCTGCTGATCGCACCGGTGATGCTGTGCTTCGCCCAGTTGGCCAGTGCGTTTCGCGGCACCGGAGGCCCAACGCTGTATGCCAGAACCGCCTTTGGGCCGTTCGCGGGTTTTCAGGTTGGCTGGGCGTTTTATGTGGCTCGGCTGACCGCCTTCGCAGCGAACACCAACCTGCTGGTCATGACGCTGGCATTCTTCTGGCCCGAGGCGATCGGACCGGCACTGCGGCTTGGGCTCATCCTGCTGGTCTGCGGCGTGCTGACCTGGGTGAACCTTGTCGGTGCGCAGACGGCGATGCGCTCTCTCGGCGTGCTCACCGTGCTGAAGCTCCTGCCGCTGGTCGGCCTGGCGCTGGTGGGGCTGATCGGCCTCGACCAGAGCGTGTTCACCGCGGCGGTAACGCCGCCCGGACTGGTGGATCTAGGTGCTGCGGTATTGCTGGTGATCTACGCCTACGTTGGTTTCGAATCGGGGCTGGTACCCGCCGGCGAGTCCCGTAATCCGCAACGCGACATGCCGCGAGCGCTGCTGCTCGCGCTGGTGGTGGCCGCCACTATCTATCTGTTGGTACAAATCGCTACCCAGCGGCTGGTGCCTGACCTCGCGCTTGCCGAACGGCCGGTGGTGGATGCCGGGGCAGCACTGTTCGGTCCGGTAGGCGCAGTGATCGTGGTTCTGGCGATCATCGCGTCGGTCGGGGGTAACCTGCTGGGCTCGATGTTTTCGACCTCCCGAATCTCCTACCGCCTGGCACTCGATGGCCAGCTGCCAGCGTTTTTCGCGGCGGTCCACCCGCGCTATGAGACCCCCTGGCTCTCGGTACTGGTGTTCGGCGGGGCGGCGTTCGTGCTGGCAGCGACCGGCAGTTTCGTCTGGCTGGCGGTGTTGAGCGTGTTCGTGCGGCTACTGATCTACGCCACCTGCATCGCGGCGATGCCGCGGGTGGAGGCCGCGGCCGAGGCCTCACCCGATCGCATCCGGCTGCCGGGCGGCCTGACGGTCCCCGCGCTCGGGCTTCTCGTGTGTGCCGGGCTGGCCACACAGGTCTCGCTCGCCTCCACCGTGGCCACGGTGGCGTTGCTTGCCGTCGGCACGCTGTTGTTCTTGCTGGCAGCCTGGCAGCGGCGGCGGCTCAGTGCCCGGACGACTTAGCGGCAGTCGATGCGTTGCCGCTGCTGCTGCAGCAAGTCGACATAGGCGCAGTCGACCAGCGCTTCTTCGGTGACGCCAAGGGCAGCCATCAAGGCCCTGGCCTCGCGATAACCGGCCTCCTCAGGCTCTTCCTCGGCCAGCACGACCTCGATCTCCATGAAATCCCCGAGGCCCTGCACCCGGTCGACATGGACCCGGCTGCGGCCGAGCAGGTAGAGTCGACGGTGTTTGACCACCCGTCCAACTTCACCGTAGGCGGCGGAGAGTACGTCTCCAAGAGTATCTGGCGCGTGGGTGGCGGCAATTTCGTAAAACGAGGGCGTCGGCCCATCGCGATCATCACGCCGATAAAAGATCAATTCGCCCACATCCGGGGAGAGCCGCCGCAGCTTCAGACGGCCGGCGCTGCAGTCGAAAAAGGTATCGTCCTGAGCGATGATCACCGCCGGTGCGTCGGTCAGGGCCGCTATTTTCGCTTCGAGCGTCGGGAGGTCCTGCACCCGGGCCTTGATCTCGACATTTCGGGCCATCGTCACCTCCAGTCCGGCGCACGCGTCCAGGCGCCCATAGATCGCTGGCCGATCGAGACAAAGAGTATGCCATGCACAGCGAATCCTCGGGCCGACGCCGAGGTGGGTAGTGGGTAACGACGACAGCTCCGAAATGACACTCGACAGATCGTTACCGGGGCGATCGGTATGGCATGAGCGCTCAGCCACCATGACGCACGTTGTGGCGGTAACTCACCCGGCCACAGCTTGCGATGGAAACGTGGCTTTGCACTGCCTACACTCCGCCCGGGGCAGCGACCGACAGCCGCAGGGACACCGCAACGATGGTAGCAGAGGCGCGGATCGAATTGCGCGACCTCGAGATTGCCGTAGCCATCGGAACCTATGGCGCGGAAGACGCGGTAGTCGGCGCTACCCACGAGCCAGCCGAGGAACACATACGGAAACGCCCCCTCGATCGGCTGGCTGCGCCAGCGCTTGATGTGCTTGTAGACTTTCGGGTTGAGTTTCGAGACCGTCCCGGAGGACACCCGGGTGCACCACAGCGCCTCGGTGACATCCTCGACCCGGCGGACCGATACCCCGGCCAGGTACATCTGCACGATCGCCTCCTCAACGGAGATATCACGGCGCCGGTAGCGTTCGATGATGGCGGTCTCGAAGACCCTCGGCTTCACAGGCTCGTTGCACCACGTGGCGAAGATCCGCGGGCGACATCTGTCTCCGCTCGTCATGTGTCCCTGATCTCGTGCACTCTCCGTGGGTGGATAGAGCCTCTTGAACCGCCTTTGGAGAGTAACTACAACCAACCTGATGTGCGGCGAGCCTTTCGCGCTTTCACTTAGCGGCCTCGCTGGCTGTGATGCTCGAGCGTCGCAAGTCCTCTGGGGAGATTCGGCGCGCTGTTTCTTGGACGCGCTGTACGTCGACTGAAGCGCCGGAGTCCTCTGTTTCCGATCTGAAGGAATCATTCGCAGGCACCAGCAGCAGCGCGATCATAAAGAGGATCGACAAGCAAGTTACTTGTACAGTGCCTGATGTCGCAGGCGAGAATATGACTTGGTAATCAAGCTTCATTCTGGTGGTCCTCATGGCCTACTTAGGACGGCACGTCCGTAGGAGTCGATCACCTCCGGCGAATACATCTTCACCGTGCAGTGGGCTCACGCGACGCCTCCTCCGTTCGGGGTTCAGGGCTCTATCGGAGGCGTTTGCGCCCCCACAAAGTGGACCCAGCACTTTATTTCGTGGCAACACCAATGCCCCGGTCAAGTCTCTGTATTTTGGGTATGGAAACGCCAGCCGTTGGGCGCTCTCCCGGTACCTGCGTGGCCAGTACCAATTACATTGACTCCAGCGTACGTTGCTGGCGCCGATGCTGAGGCGTTGATCCAATCATGCTCCTCTTCCGGCAATTGTTCGGGCCTGTCGTCGAGCAGTTATGTTGCGCAGTCACTCTGTCCTTGGTAGCGATAGGCGTGTCCACCCAATAAGCGGACACGCGAAAGAACTGGAGCAACACCTTAGGGTAAGACTTTGCCGAAAGTGATGAGACAATCGCCTAACATTGAGTCAGCGGAATCCGCACGCTGCGTGAACGACGTCCTTAACGCAGCGCTTACAAATGAACGCAGGAAATTGGCCGGCGCTGGTTGGGAGCTAGGCGACGCAACAGGCTTCCTGGGCCTCTCTCCCGAGGAAGAGGCGTACATCGAACTTCGTCATGAAACTGGCAGACGGCCTGAAGGCGCGGCGGTCGCGTAAAAAGCTCACACAGGTTGAGCTTGGTGCCGACAGTCGGGACATCGCCAAGATCATCGCAGCGCGCTAGGCAAGCGACCTAACGCATGAGCTCAGGGGCGATTGAGACGACGCCTGTTTTTGCGTCAGGAAAACGGGCGGCGGCTCAAACGTCACCTGCAGCGAACTGTTAGCGACCGTGATTAAGTTCAGAGATGGATAGCTCGCGCACGGGATGAATCCTCCCCTCATCGCCGTCGATCATCTGTTCTTTGACGGTTGAAAAATCGATCTTTGATAGATCAATCATGCGAACCTCGCGATTGCTCATGGTATGAAAGTAGTAGCGCCGATTAGTTAGATCAGCCGCCGTCGTGATCTGAGTTGCGCTTTCGATACCGGGCGCGATTTGGTCGGGCTTGGCCGTCAGCCCTACCGGGATGTTGAAGTTGTCGAGGATCCGGAACGCTTCGAAGACTGCATCCTCGGAGGTCGGCAGAGGGCGAACCGTCGCGGTCAGCACCGCGGCCCGGACAAACCTCGACGGCGGAGTGAAGTCGCCGGGCAGGCCGACGAACCCGGAACCGCTACCGAAGGGAGAGACTGATTCTCCATCGATAATCAACGGGGCTGCAGGTTGCGCGCTCAGGTTGAGGTAATTCCGGAGATTGGTGAGGTGCCAGTCATAAGTGGGTGAGTTGGCGATGACACCCTTGAAGGTGTCGTAGACCTTGATTTCGCCGCCATTGACGATCTCGACGACGATACTGGCACCTGACGGGTCCGCAATCTTCCAATGGAAGGGCAGCGGCGCTCCCCCGAAACGAGGATCCTTTACATCGACGACCAGGACCTTGTCCAGGTGGCTGCGAACTTCCTCTACGGTCTCGAACGTGGAGAGAACCCATTGCATGAAATCGCCTACGCTCATCGAGCGTTCGGCATGCTCGAGGTCGTATTGCGCGTAGTCGGCGTAGCCTGGAAAGTAGTAGACGCCGACGTAAAGGCCCTTCTCGTTCAAGGCGTCCGGGCCGTGGGGCTGACCGTAGGCCCCCACCGAGACAAACCCGAACGCCCCCTCCCAAGACATTCCGTTCATGCCATCCGGTGTCTGTGCGCGAAAGACCTTGCCGCGAGGAAAGATGACGATCTGGTTGTGCTTTGCATCGCCCAGTGCCCACTCGACCGTCCTCGCCACGACCGCTCCGCCATCCTCGCTCTGTAACGAGATGCCGGTGCACGCTGATGCAGGTAAATTGCAGCTAGCAAGCGCGACTCCGATTGCCCAGGCGGAAATCAGATTCTTTGTCAGGTTCAATGGTGTTTCTCCCGATGGGTGGCTAGGGCGTTCTACCGTCAGAATTCGAGGTTGTTAACGGCCTGGATAACCTGCGATGACGGCTGGCGCGGGCCGTGCGTCGGCACGAACCGTGACAGCGGGCAGCGTCAGGTTGATCCAGCTGTTAGGCAGCTGTGAGCTTAACCTTACGTACATCGTCAAGCTTCGCTCGCTTCTTGGCGTGCCAAAGATCGAAACTGCCCTGCATCGCCAACCAACTCTCCGGAGACCGACCCAAGGCTTTGGAAAGACGCAATGCCATCTCCGGGCTTACACCGCTGGAACCATTCAAGATACGGCTCAACGTCGACGCCGAGACTCCTAGCTTGGTTGCCAGTTCACGGCCACTGATGCCGTTGGGCTCCAAGTAAACTTCGGCGATGAACTCACCGGGATGAGGTGGGTTGTGCATGGCCATCAGTGATAGTCCTCATAATCCAAGACATGGGCATGACGTCCTTGTACTCGAACGTCAGGCGCCAATTGCCGTTAACCCATACAGACCACCGGCCGCGCTGCTTTCCCCTCAGTTCGTGCAGCCGAAACCCAGGCACTCTCATGTCCTCGATGCTTTGCGCCGTATCCAAGGCCGCAAGCAGCATTCGCAGCCGCTTCGTGTGGTGGGGCTGAATACCAGTGACACTGCCGGATTCGAAGAACCTTCGTAGACCCTTGTGCCGAAAGGAACGA